>NZ_CAJMYY010000006.1:0-316447 GCF_905220185.1 Paraburkholderia sp. J11-2
GAAAGCCCAAAGCGGCAAGGAACCGCAACAAACAAAAACGCTGCGCCGAGCAGCCCTCACCCGCGATTGAGCCGCTTGGAAAGATCGGCAACGAGAATCGCCATGCGCGCTGGTTTTTCATAGCACGCCACGTTGTAGTGCCGCACGACCTGGCTGATCTCCGACTCGCTGGCCTTGCCGGTCAGCAGCTCGCCGGTCAGCACGAAAATAGGCGCATCAGGGTTCTCGGACCCGCGTATGCTGCGGATCGCCTCAGCGGCGGTCTGGCTGCCGAACAGCCAGTCGATCACCACGCCGTCGAACACATTGTTCTCGAGCGCTTCGTTGAATGCCGCGAGGCCATAGAGCGCGAGCGCCGCGTAACCGCTGTGCTCGAGGTAGTCGCGCAGGTTGTCGGCGGACGACTGGTCGTCGTCCACGACGGCGATGAGCGGCTTGTCGGACTCGGCGCGGCGCGGGTAGATCTCGATCTTGTGGACTTCGCGCGCGTTCTGGTAGAGCGCCCCGTCCGGACGCACGACGCGCCACTGCCCCAGCTTTTCGTAGGCGACGAAGTCGGGGCGGCTGCCCGCCTCGACCGGGGCGCCAATCCACGCGGTGCACGGCAGCTCGGCCGCGCTCACGCAGAGCGTCGCCTCCTGAGCGCTCGCGCCGACCATGCCGGGGTCGAGCAACTGCGCGCCGAACAACTGGCCCGCAGGTTCGCCGAACGCTTCAGCCACTTTCTTGATCTGCGCGAGCGTCCACGGGCTGTTCCCGCGCAGCTTGCGGTGCCCTTGCGAAAAGCTCAGGTCAAGAATCCGGCACAGCTCGGTCGTTTGCTGACGCTTGCCAATGCCGTGACGGCTCATCAGCTCGCGTACGCGCTCCGCGACCGACGCCGAGTCGGTTGTGTAGGCAACGTTCGACATACTGCTCAAAAGGGGGGACTCGTAGATTCAGTTTCTGATAGATCATGCCGTGGCGCCGTGAGGCCAGTATGACTGGACCTCGCGCAAGCTGCACACGGGAGCACGCTATTCTAATCGCATCAAATACCAAAAGACGGCGCTATTTTAGCTAAATGTAAGTTGGCGCTGAATAACGGGAATGTAAGCGTTTATTCGGCTCCGTTTACGCGGTGCTTACGATATTCGCGACATTGCGGGAAGATGCACGATTTTTAACGCCGCGCGTTCGCGCATGGCCAATCAACCTTACTACATTGAGGGGTATCGTTTGAGCGAGGTGTGCAACGGCAGGACATGGCGCCATGAAGGCGTGCCGTATTACAGCCAGTGGGGCAGCGCCGACTGGGTGGCGCCCATCGTCGAGCGCGGCGCCGACCCGTGCGAGGACCCGCACTGGCGCGCGAGCGGCTTCACGCAGGCCGATGCCTATCGCTTCTGGGCGAAGCGCCTGTGCGGCCTGACCTGCCTCGAATCGGCGCTCGACTATTGGGGCGTTGCGCATGCGCCGCGCGCGCAGCTGCTCGAAGAGGCGTTGCGGCACGGCGTCTATCGCGTGCGTGAAGACGGCGGCGTGGACGGGTTGATCTACCGCCCGTTCGCCGGATGGGTGGAAGCCGCGTTCGGCGTGCGCGTGGAAGTGATGACCGATGAGGGCATCGAGGCGAGCGCCGCGCGCATCGATGCGCAAACGCTCGCCATCGTCTCCGTGAGCCCCGAGATCCGCTACCCCGAGCGGGTCAATCCTGGCCAGGGCGGCCACCTGATCCTGCTGCACGGACGCGGTGAAGGCGGCGTCTGGTTCCACAATCCATCGGGCATCGCGCCGTATCAGGCGGATGCGTGGCTGCCCTACGAGACGGTCGCGCGTTTTCACGCGCGGCGGGGCATGGCGCTCACCCGGCCGCGCTGAACGCGCGCCTGCTTCAGGCCGGGGCCGGCTGCAGGCCGCCCAATAACTGCTGTACGCGCGACAGGTCGCGGTTGATCGCACCCGCGTCCGCAAACAGCTCCGCGAGCCAGTCCACGAACACGCGCACGCGCGGCGACAACTGGCGCGACTTCACGAACGCCACCGAAACCGGTGTGGGCAGCGGCTTCCACTGCGGCAGCACCTCCAGCAGCGCGCCGCTGTCCAGGTATGGCTGCGCCGCGAGCAGCGGCGGCTGGATCAGGCCATAGCCCTGCAGGCCGCAGGTCAGGTAGGCGAACTCGTCGGAAACATGCACGAAGCCGTCCACCTTCACCTTGGTCGGGCTCCCATCCACCTCGAAGTCGAACTCGAACGGGCGGCCCGTGAGCGGCGAGAGGAAGTTCACGACCGGGTGCTGCGCGAGATCGTCGAGCGTTTGCGGCGCGCCGTGCCGCTCGAGGTACGCAGGGCTCGCGCAGGTCACGTGCTCGAGCACGCCGAGGCGCCGCGCCGCGAGCCCCGAGTCGGGCAGCTCGCCCAACTGGATGCTGCAGTCCACGCCTTCGCCGACGAGGTCGACGTTACGCAGGCTCACGCCGATCACGAGGTCGATCTGCGGGTGGCGCGCGTGGAAGTCGTCGAGCGCGGGCAGCACGATCGCGTTGGCGATGAGGCCCGGCATCTCCACGCGCAAGCGGCCGCCGATCGCGCCAGGCGTCTGGCGCACGCTCGCTTCGGCATCGTCGATGTCGGCGAGAATCTGCGCGGCGCGCTCGTAATACGCAGCGCCTTCGGGCGTGAGCGAAAGACGCCGCGTGGTGCGCACGAGCAACTGCGTGCCGAGCAGCGATTCGAGGTTTTGCATCAGCGTGGTGGCGCTGGCGCGCGGCATATCCAGCGACTGCGCGGCTTTGGTGAAGCTATTGGTGTCGACGATGCGCACGAACGTGCGCATCGCCTGGATGCGGTCGATCACGGGCGAGCTCCTAACGATGGGCTTGAGGCTTGAACGAAATCCGCGCTGCTGCAGAAAATGGGTGAGCCGCGTAGCGATGAATGCGCTTCGCGGTGCCGGCGTCTCGCGGAAAGCGACGCTCAGCGGTTAAACAGCGATGACGATTGGATGGCGGCGCACGCGGGCGCCGGCTCGACTACGGGAGGCCGAAAAAGAAGGCCTCGAAGGGGAAGGGCTGGCGGGCCATCCGGAATGGATGGCCCGGCGGGGCAGGGTGTTACGTCCGAATGCGCAGTGCGAGCGGTGCGTGTGGCCCGCGCGATGCTTGCGCGCCAGTTGCGAGTTACTTGCGCAGCGAATCGAGGTCGATCACGAAGCGGTACTTCACATCGCTCTTGAGCATGCGCTCGTAGGCGTTGTTGATGTCCTGCATCTTGATCATTTCGATATCGGACGTAATGCCATGCTTGCCGCAGAAGTCCAGCATTTCCTGGGTCTCTGCAATACCGCCGATCAGCGAGCCAGCCAGACGGCGGCGCTTCATGATCAGGTTGAACACTTGCGGCGACGGGTGATCGTGCTCGGGCGCACCCACCAGCGTCATCGTGCCGTCACGGCGCAGCAGCTCGATGAACGGGTTGAGGTCGTGCTGCGCGGCCACCGTGTTCACGATCAGGTCGAAGCTGTTGGCGTGTTTCGCCATTTGCTCCGGGTCTTTCGAAATCACGACTTCGTCGGCGCCCAGGCGCTTGCCGTCTTCGATCTTCGAGGGCGACGTGGTGAACAGCACCACATGCGCGCCCATGGCATGCGCGAGCTTCACGCCCATGTGGCCGAGGCCGCCGAGACCCACGATGCCGACCTTCTTGCCGGGACCCGCGCCCCACGTGCGCAGCGGCGAGTACGTCGTGATACCGGCGCACAAAAGCGGCGCGACGGCGGCCAGTTCGAGGTTTTCGGGCACGCGCAGCACGAACGCTTCGTCCACCACGAGCTGCGTGGAGTAGCCGCCGTAAGTCACGTCGCCGCTCACGCGGTCGGTGCCGTTATAGGTGCCGACAAAGCCGTTCTCGCAATACTGTTCGAGGCCTTCGGCGCAGCTCGGGCAGGTGCGGCACGAGTCGACGAGACAGCCCACGCCAACGAGTTCGCCCACCTTGTACTTCGTGACGCCGTTGCCAACCTCGGCCACGCGGCCGACGATCTCATGGCCCGGCACGACCGGGTAGATCGTGTTGCGCCATTCGTCGCGCGCCTGGTGCAGGTCGGAGTGGCACACGCCGCAGAACAGCACGTCGATACGAACGTCGAGTTCGCGCAGGTCGCGGCGCTGGAATTCGAACGGGGCGAGCGGCGACGCGGCGTCGCGGGCGGCATATCCGTAAGTTGGGTACATGGGTTTGCTCTCCTCTGGTGCGTGGGTGTTGCGGCAGGGTTCCCATCGTAAGGATCGGGGCCCACCCAGGGAATACCTGAAGCTATCGAAGACTTGCCTGATTCTCCTGGCGCGCAGCACATCCACCGGTTCGGTGATAGATTGGCAAGCCTGTTTCTCTGCCTGATTTCATCTTTTGGGGCACAACCGATATGGGCTACGTCAAAACCCTCGCGGCGGCGGCTATCGCGCCGGCGGCCGCCACGCAGGCGCGCACGGTCGACCTGCTCATGCAACTCACGCAGTGCGACGGCGTGCACGACACGCCGGTCGAAGGCGTGCGGCTCTACCGCGGCAGCGAAAGCCACCCGCGCCGGCCGGTCATGTACGAACCGAGCATCTTCATCGTCTGCCAGGGCCGCAAGCGCGGCTTTCTCGGCGACCAGGTCTTCGTCTACGACGCCCAGCAATATCTGGTCCTCTCGGTGCCGATGCCGTTCGAGTGCGAGACCGAGGCGAGCCTCGAGAAGCCGATTCTCGCCATTTCGATCCGCGTCGATCTGACGACCGTCGCCGAACTGCTCATGGCGCTCGACGACCCGCGCCGCGCCGTGTCCGAACCCTCGGGCATCTACGCCACGCCGCTCGACGCCACGCTCTCGAACGCCGTGCTGCGCTTGCTCGAAGCGCTCGCGCAGTCCCACGAGGCGCGCATTCTCGGGCCTTCGATCGTGCGCGAGATCTGCTACCGCGTGCTCATGGGCGAGCAGGGCGACGCGATTCGCGCGGCGCTCACGCACCAGCACCACTTCGGGCGCATTGCGAAGGCGCTGCGGCGCATTCACACGGACTACCGCGGCGACCTCGACGTCGAAACGCTGGCCTCCGAGGCGGGCATGAGCCTTGCCGTCTTTCATGCGCACTTCAAGGCGGTCACCTCGACTTCGCCCATGCAGTACGTGAAGACCACGCGCCTGCATCATGCGCGCCTCCTCATTACGCACGACGGCTTGACCGTGAGCGCGGCGGCCACGCGCGTGGGCTATGAAAGCGCGTCGCAGTTCAGCCGCGAATTCAAGCGCCTGTTCGGCATGAGCCCCGCCGACCAGATGCGCCGCGCGCGCGACGCAGCAGCCGCCGCGGCCGCGCCGCGCGTGGAGGTCTTGCCGCCGCGCTATGTGACGGCCGTGTGATGCCAGCGCTGCGGCATTCGATTCGCATATCGAAACAATAACGAGAAGGGTGACACAACGATGAAGCCACGCCTGCTGGTCCTGATTGTGCTGACCGATGAAGACCTCGCCGCCTTCGGCGAAACATTCGATGTGATCTACGCGCCCGACGCCGATGCGCGCGCCAAAGCGGTCGCGCAGCACGGCAAGGACGTGCGCGTGGTGCTCACGAACGGCACGACGGGCCTCACCGCCGACGAAATCGACCGCATGCCCGCGCTCGAACTCGCGGGCGCGCTTGGCGCGGGCCACGAGAACATCGCGCTCGACCACGCGCGCGAGCGCGGCATCGCGCTGTGCAACGGCGCGGGCGTCAATGCCGACTGCGTGGCCGACCACGCGCTCGCGCTGCTGCTCGCGGCCGTGCGCGCCGTGCCGCAGTTCGACGCTGCTTGCCGCGCCGGTGTCTGGCGCGACGCGCTGCCCATGCGCCCCACGGTCACGGGGCGGCGGCTTGGCATTGTCGGCTACGGGCACATCGGCGAGAAGGTCGCGCGGCGCGCGGCGGGCTTTGACATGGAACTCGGCTATCACAACCGCAAGCCGCGTGAGGGCGCTCAGGCGCGTTACTTCGCGAGCGTGATGGCGCTTGCGCAATGGAGCGACTTTCTCGTGATCGCGACGCCGGGCGGCGCGCAAACGAAGCATCTGATCGACCGCGCCGTGATCGATGCGCTGGGACCGCAAGGTTTTCTCGTCAACGTTTCGCGCGGCAGCGTGGTCGATACGGCCGCGCTCGCACTCGCGCTGAAAGCGGGCACGCTCGGCGGCGCGGGGCTCGACGTCTATGAGGGCGAGCCGCATCCACCCGCTGCGCTCATCGAATTGGACAACATTGTGCTCACGCCGCATGTGGCCGGCACGTCGCCCGACGTGCGCAACGCCACCGTGCGCCACTTCGCCGAGAACGCGGCGCGGCACTTCGCGGGCGAGGCGCTGCTCACGCCGCTTTGAAGTTTGCGTTGAGCGCTGTTGGCGCACGCATGTGCCTTCTGTATGCCGCCGCGTGCAAGCGCTCGCGGCGCATGACGTATCATTCCTTCTGTGCGAGCCAGAATCGCTGTTCGAGCGGCTGCTAGTGACCACAACGGCCATGAATCTGGCGTGACACCCTGCGCATTTTGCACATCTGGGCCGTGACGCCAGAGCGGTGATATCGAAGGCTCAAAGATGAAAACGCTGATCGGCGCGCTGCAAGAGCACGCGTCCCACGTGGTGAACCGCTTCTACGAGGAACTGGGCCGCCTGCCCAAATCCCGCCGTATTCTCGAAATGCTGTCGGGTGCGGAACTCGCGCACCTGAAGGCACGCCAGGTCCAGAATCTCCTTGCCCTTGCCAACCTCGGCCTCACCGCGCGCGAACACGAAGACATGGCGCAGCGCATTGGCCGTATTCACGCCATTGTCGGGCTCGACAAGGAAGAGCTCGTGCGCAGCCGCGGCATTCTGCAGGAGCTGATCTACGCGGACGTTGGCCGCACGGTGAGCACGCAGCAGCTCTCGCTCTATGCGCGCCGCCTGACTTCCGACCTCGCGTGGCAACTGAAGGCGTATCAGGCCGTGCAGGATTCGCAGCAGGAGGCGCTGATGCGCATCACGCGTCTCGTGTGGGAAGCCGGCAGCTATACGAACTTCATCGATCAGGTGATCGCCGCACTGGCGGCGCACGACGAAGTGACAGCCTGCGCCATCGGCCGTCCCGACGAAGCGGGCATTTTTCACTTCGAGGCCGGCGCGGGCGGCAAGACCGAAGGCGGCATGCTCAATGTGCTCGCCGCGCACGATCAGGAAATCAGCGTGCGCGCCGATCATCCGCAAGGGCAGGGCGCCATTGGGCGCGCGTGGCGCAGCGGCAAGCCCGAGCGCGTGGTCAACTACCAGACCGATCCGCTCGTTGCGCCGTGGCGCGATCTCGCGGCGCGCGAAGGCGTGCGCTCTTCGGTGGCGATTCCGCTGGCCGCGCCCGGGCAGCCGCCGCTCGCCGTGCTGTGTTTGTATAGCGCGTTTCCGGGCGGCTTCGTCGGGCCCGATCAGGTGGCGTTCGTCGATTTGCTGCAAACGTTGCTCGGCGGCGCGGCGATGCGCATACCCGGCAGCGATGGCCTGAGCGCCGCGGTGCCGGTGAGCGTGCGTCAGCAGTGGGCGGCGCTCGTGCGCACCGGCGCGCTGGAAATGCACTACCAGCCGCTGCTCAGCCTTGCAACGGGCAAGGCGACCAAGGTCGAAGCGCTGGCGCGCCTGCGCGACGGCGAGCGTCTGCTCGTGCCGGACGTGTTTCTCTCGGCGCTCTCTTCCGACGATCTGCTCGCGCTTTTCGCGCGCGGCATCGATCAGGCGCTCGCCGACCGTGAACGCTGGTACGCCGAAGGCCGAGACCTCGATGTGTCGATCAATCTGCCGCCCGCGGCGCTCAACGACATCCGCTATTTCGAAGCGACCCGCACGGCGCTCGCCGCACACCGTTGCCCGGCTGCACGCCTCACGCTGGAAGTTCTGGAAAACGAATCACTCTCGTTGAGTCAGGGGCAGCGCGCCATTCTCGCGAAGTTCCGTGAGTTAGGCGTGCTGCTCGCGCAGGACGACCTCGGTGCCGGGCATAGCGGCCTCACGCGCCTGCGCGAATTGCCGTTCGACTGGATCAAGCTCGACCGGGAAATGGTGCAGGTGAAGGGCGACGACGCGCTCGATACGCTGCGCGTGATCTACCAGTTGACGCGTCTCGGGCACTCGCTGGGCAGGCTCGTGCTCGCCGAAGGCATCGACACGCTCGACTTGCTGCATGCGCTCGCGATTCTCGGCGTCGATGGCGCGCAGGGCTATGTCATCGGCAAGCCGATGGAGGGCGCGCGCCTCCTCGAATGGCTCGACACGACGCCGGTCTTTACCTCGGCCTCCGAGGGCGGAGCGGGAACGGAAAGCCTGCTTGCGCGGCTGGCGCGTTTCGTGATCTGGGAAGAGCGCATGCTCATGATCGCGGCCGTGCCCGAAGCGGCGCAAGACCTGCTGCGCGCGTTGACGCGCGCAGCAGGCGAGGACGTCAACGTTCCGCTCGCGCAGTCGCTCGCGGGCTTCGGCGCCATTCTGCCCACGGGCGAGCAACGCGACGCGTTGCATCGGGAGGTGGTCGGCGCGCTGCTGACTGAAGGCCCGCACAGCGAAGCGTGGCGCGTTGCGCTGAACGGGCTGATCGAGGCCATCATATCGGCCGCGTAGCAGAGATCGTTAATCCTGCAACGCGAGTCCCACGTCGCTTTGCGTGGCCGACGACTGCTTACGCTGCAGCACCGCGATACACACGAGCGAAATGGCAGCCAGCGCGCTGTAAAACAGCGCCAGCGGCCACCACTGCCCGGGATAGTCATGCGCGAGCAGCGTGCCGACGAGCGGCGTGAGACCGCCCGCGAGCGCCGCGCAACATTGGTAGGAGATCGAAATAGCCGAGTAGCGCACGCGCACCGGGAACGCGTTCGTCATGAAACCCGCCATCACCGCGTACGAGCTGCTCATGCACATCACCGCAATCGCAATGCCAACCACGATCGCGACCGGCCGACCGGTGGAGACGAGCACGAACATCGGGTAAGGCGAAATCATGGCCAGCGCCGCGGCCAGCACGAGGAAGCGCCCGGCGCCCACGCGCTGCGCAAACCAGCCGGAAAAGAGCTGCGTAAACAGCTGGATGAACGCGACGACGAAGAGGCAGTCGAGAATCAGCGCGCGGTCGAGCCCGAGCGTTTGCGTGGTGTAGTTCAGCATGAAGGTGTTGACGAACCACGCACCCGCCACGCCGATCACGTTCGCGCCGAGGCACAGCAGCACCACGCGCCACGAGTCGCGCAGCACTTCGACGATCGGCATCGCGGCGGTGCGGCGCTGCGTCTTGATCGCCTCGAATTCCGGCGATTCGCCCACGCCCGATCGAATCAGCAGACCCACCACGAGCAGCACCGCGCTCGCGATGAACGGCAAACGCCAGCCCCAGGTAAAGAGCGCGTCACGGTCGAGATGCGCGACGAAGCGAAACGCCAGCAGCGCCAGAATCAGGCCTGCGGGGCTGCCGAGTTGCGCAAACGAGGCGAGAAACGTGCGCTTTTCCCTGGGTGCATGCTCGCCGGCCATGAGCACCGCGCCGCCCCATTCGCCGCCAATCGCAATGCCCTGCGCTACGCGCAGCAGCACGAGCAGCGCCGGGGCGAGTGCGCCGGCGCTCGCATAGGTCGGCAAAAAGCCGATGCCGACGGTGCCGACGCCCATGATCGACAGCGTGGCGACGAGCGCCTTTTTGCGGCCGATGCGGTCGCCCAGATGCCCGAACACGAGCCCGCCGAAGGGGCGCGCGAAAAAGCCCACGGCGAAGGTGCCGAACGAGGCGAGCGTGCTGTAGAACGGCTCGTGGGACGGGAAGAACAGCTTGCCGAAGATGAGCGCCGAAGCGGTGGCGTAGATATAAAAGTCGTACCACTCGATGGTGGTGCCGACGAAGGCGGCGAGCGAGGCGCGGGCGGGCTGGCGCGCAGAATTTCCGTTGGGGCGGGTCATGCATGTCTCCTTGATCGGGGTGAGCCGGCTTGGGCCGGTCTGTATTCCGTTGGGGTTCGATGAAACGCTAGGCGCTTACGGTTGTTTCGGGCTCCTTGACAATGCCGGCTTCGAAGAGCCGTTGCTGCGTGTCGGCGTCGATGCCTAGCGCGTCCATCACGGCGCGCGTGTCGGCGCCGAGCGCGGGCGGGCGCGTGCGATAGGTCGGCGGCGTGCGCGAGAGCTTCACGGGCGCGCCCGTGCCGCGATAGCCTTCCATTTCGACGATCATGCGGCGGTGCTGCGTGTGCGGATGCGCGGCCACGGCGTCGACCGTTTGCACGGGGCCGCACGGCACGCCGGCCTGGATCAAGTCGCGCGCGAGCGGCTCGCAGTCATGGGCAGCAAGCCGCGCTTCTAGCGCTGCCTTCAGTTCGGGCCGATGCGCGCAGCGGCTGCGGTTGTCGGCGAAGCGCGGGTCGTTTGCGAGTTCGGGCACGCCCAGGTGCGCGCAGAGCTTCGCGAACTGGCGGTCGTTTCCCACCGCGAGGAAGATGGGCGCGTTGCCCGTGGCATAGCTGTCGTAGGGCGCGATGTTCGGGTGCGCGTTGCCGCTGCGCTGCGGCGTGCGGCCATTGCCGAAATAGTTCGGCAGATGCGGATGCAGAAGCGACACGCCGCAGTCGTAAAGCGCGATATCCACCGATTGTCCGAGTCCGCTCTTTTCGCGCTCGGCCAGCGCGAGCAGTATGCCCGCGAGCGCGTTCAGGCCCGTGACCATGTCCACGATCGGCAGGCCGATGCGCAGTGCGGGGCCGTCGTGCTCGCCGTTCACGCTCATGAGGCCCGCCATCGCCTGAATCACGGCATCGTAGCCGGGCAGGCCACCGAGCGGGCCGTCCGGGCCGAAGCCCGAAATCGCGCAATGAATCAGGCGCGGAAAGCGCGGGTGCAGATCGCGCTCGTAGTCCATGCCCCAGCGTGCGAGCGTGCCCGGCTTGAAGTTTTCGACCAGCACGTCTGCGCCTTCGAGCAACTGCCAGAGAATCGCGCGACCTTCTTCGCGCGAAAGATCGACGGCGATGCCCTGCTTGTTGCGGTTCACGCCCACGTAGTACGACGCCGTATCGCCGACGAAGGGCGGGCCCCAGCCGCGCGTTTCGTCGCCGTCGGGCGGTTCGAGCTTGATGACTTCGGCGCCGTGGTCGGCGAGCGCCTGGGTGCAGTACGGACCGCCCAGCACGCGGCTCAGATCGATCACGCGCAGGCCATGCAGCGCACCGTTCACCGTAGTTGCTTCGGATTCCTTTGTGGTGTTCATCGTGCGTCGCCTCAGTGTGCCGGGAGCAGTTGCATGGCCTGTTCGAGCGTCAGCGCCCGTTCGTCCACGAGCGCGCGCAGCGTTTCGGCGCTTGCGTCGCGTTCGTCGAGCGCGAGCGGGTCGCGCGGCAGCAGCTTGTGGCGCACGAGCAGATGGGCGAGCGCGAGGCGCCGGTAATCAGGCGTGTTTTGCGAAACCTGCGCGGCTTCACAGGTCATGATGGCCGCCGTCGTGGCGTGATAGAGCGCACTCGCGGCCTGGCGCACCGATTCGTCGCGGCCGCATTCGGCCACGCTCACGAGCGCCGCACCGGCACGGTCGAACACGTCGCGCAGGAGCGCTGCGCTGGCTTCAGGCACGCCACTTTCGGCAAGCTCCGCATGCAAGTACTGCGTCAGCGCTTCGAGCGCGCCCTCGCGCTTCGCCGCGCGCGCCACGTCGAGCGCGACGATATTGCTCGTGCCTTCCCAGATCGAGCCGAGATGCGCATCGCGCACGAGACGCGGGTCGCTCCATTCCTCGATATAGCCCACGCCTCCGCGCACTTCCATGGCGTCGCCGGTCACGCGGCGCGCGTCGCGGCAGGCGCGGAACTTGATCAGCGGCGTGAGAATGCGCACGCATTTCGCCGCGAGTTCGTCGCCTTTGTCGGCGCGCGTGAGCAGCGTGGCGATGCGCATGAACATCGAGCGCGCCTGTTCGGCGGGCAGCATCATCTTGAGCAGTTGACGCTGCATTAGCGGCATTTCGATGAGCTTGCGGCCGAACGCCTCGCGGTTGCGCGCCACGTGCAGCGCCTCGGTCACGGCGCGGCGCATGAGGCCCGCGGCGCGCACGCCGTTCGACAGCCGCGACATGTTGATCATGTCCGCCATCTGATGAAAGCCGCGGCCCACCTCGCCGATCAGGTACGCCTGCGCGCCTTCCAGCACGATCTCGCCGCTCGCCATCGAGCGGCTGCCGAGCTTGTCCTTCAGGCGCACGATGCGATAGGCGTTGCGCGTGCCGTCGGGGAGCGTTTTCGGCAGGAGGAACAAGGCGAGGCCCTTGATGCCGGGCGGCGCATCGTCGGGGCGCGCGAGCACCATCGCGAGATCGGCGTCGGCGTTCGAGCAGAACCACTTGTCGCCGTAAAGACGCCATACGTCATCGCCATTTGCACCGCGCTCGTGCGTGGCTCGCGTGGCGATGCGCGCCACGTCCGAGCCTGCTGCCTGCTCGGTCATGAACATCGCGCCCTGGTAGAGCGTGTCGAAGTCCTGCGAGGCGAGCATCGGCAAATAGCGCGCAATGAGTTCGGGCGTGCCGAAACGGCGCAGCGTGCGCGTGAGCGAGTCGGTCATGCTCACGGGACAGCACAGGCCGAACTCGGCCTGCACGAACAAATAGGTGAGCGCGTATTTGACGAGCGGCGCGGGCGCGCTCTCGCGATGGCTCATGGCCGCGAGGCCAAGCTCCGCGTAGGCGACGCGTTCGAGCGCCACGTAGTCGGGATGCTTGTCGATGCGCTGGATCGCTTCACCGCTGCGCGTGCGTTGTTCGAGCGTGGGCGGGTGCTTGTCGGCGACCAGCGCGAGCGCGTCTAGTTCGTCGGAGGCACGCTGGCCGAGCGCGACGAGCTGTGCTTCGATCGCGCTGAATGCTGTGATGCCGAGATAGCCGCGCAAAAGGGGCGCGAAGCCGGGGTCGCTCGTGTAGAAGTTGATGCCACGGCTATCGGGAATGTTGGCCGAGCCGCTGGCCAGGGTGGCCGGGGTGGCGAAAGCGGGGCGATCGCTCATCGTGTGCTGTCTCCGTGCTGTTTTGCTATGTGATTCGGCGTAGCTTAGGCGCGGCTTCGATAACGGTCCAATACAACCGATGTCATGTACGATAAGCGCCATCTATCGATGAAACGCCGAAGGAGCCCGCCATGGAACTCAAGCAACTGCGCTATTTCGTGGCTGTTGCGGAAGAGCTGCACTTCGGGCGCGCGGCGCGCCGGCTCTTCATCTCGCAGCCGGCGCTGAGCTTCGATATCCGCAAGTTCGAGGAACAGCTAGGCGTGCAGTTGCTCGAACGCACCAACAAGGCCGTCGCGCTGACCAACGCGGGCAACGTGCTGCTCGAAGAGGCGCGCCGGCTGCTGGAGCAGGCCGACGAAGTGCGGCGCATCGCGGCGCGCTCCGCGCACGGGCTGGCGGGGCGGCTGCGCGTCGGTTTCGTCAATTCGATGCTGTATCGCGGGTTGCCGGAGGCGGTGCGGCGTTTCGAGGCCGATCATCCTGCCGTGGAAGTGGTGCTGCGCGAGATGAACACGGCCGAGCAGGTGCAGGCGCTGCAGCGCTTGCAGATCGATCTGGGTTTCGCGCATTGGGGGCGCTTTCCTGCCGAGGTGCAGTCGGAGGTGCTGTTTTCCGAGCCGTTTCTTTGCTGCCTGCCGGAAGGGCACGCGCTTGCGCGCAGGCGGCGTATCGAACTCGGCACGCTCGCGCGCGAACCGTTCATTCTGTTTCCGCGCTCGGTGTCGCCGCATTATCACGATCAGATCATCGCGACCTGCGTAGAGGCTGGATTCAGTCCGCAGATTCGCCACGAAGCGCGGCTCTGGCAAACCGTCGTCACGATGGTGGAGTTCGGCATGGGCGTCGCGCTCGTCCCCGCTGCGCTTGGGGCGACGGGCGGCGGGCGTGTGGTGTTCCGGCCGTTGGAAAGCAATCCTTATGAATCGCAGGTGCTACGACTCGTGCGCAGCGGGGAGGCCAATGCGCTGGCGCAGGGGTTTGCGGGGTATCTTGAGGGGAGGAAAGCACACAGGGCGGCCGCCGCGCCGCCCCGGGCTTGAGCGCGAGACCTCAACCGCAAGTCCCAATCTCTCCGCACGCCGTACAGAAGTCGCAGCCATCCTTGCGGATCACCGCATTCGCCCCGCACGAGCCGCACTTGCGGCCGAGCATTGCATGGGCGAACGCGTGCTGCGCATCGGCCGGCAGCGCATTGTCGCCATCGAGCACCTGGTCGCCGGGCTGCTCAGCACCAGCCCGCGCGTTGCCGGTGAATTGCGCGGCCAGCGCGCCGTCGCGCCGCTGCGCGAGCAGCCGTGACGGCACTTGCCGGCCTTCGGCATCGAGAAAGCCGCGCCGGTGCAGGATCTGCTGGATTGCGTAGGCAATGGCCGCGACCTCGGAGTCGTGCCACAGCGGAATGCGCCGCCCGTCGAGGCGCTGCGTTTCGCCATAGCGCACCTGGCCGCGGTCCCACGAGACCTTGCGCAAATCCTGCAGGTTGCGCGCGACAAAGCCGCCGCGCGCCGCGAGCGAGAGCGAACGCATGGTTGCGGTAATCCATTGCTGCTGCTCGTCGCGCTGGCCCACGGGGATGAAGAATTCGATAGGCCGCCCGATTGTCACCGCTTCGCCGCCCACGTGGCCTGTCACTTCGAGGAACGACACCGCGACGTAGAGCGACACCTTGCCCGTCTGCGTGATGTACTCGATTTTCTCGATCACGGCGGGCAGCTCGCCCTTGGGCCGATGGTCGATCGCAACGCGCAGCGGGTCGAGCAGGGCGTCGCCGAGCGCGTCGTCGGCGGTTGCCGCCGCTTCGGGCGGCAGCGTTTGCAGCACCGCGCCAAGCGTCTCGTTGGGCCGGTAGGTCGCGAGCCCCTTGAGGCCGCGCCGCCATGCGTCGAGATAGAGGTTCTCGAAGTCCTCGAACGGATAATCCGCCGGCACGTTGACGGTCTTGGAGATCGACGTGTCGACGTACGGCTGCACGGCCGCCATCATCGCAATGTGTTCCTGCGCGCTCATTTCCAGCGCGCTCACGAAATACGCGGGCAGGGCGTTCACGTCGCCGCCCAGTTCGCGGTACACGCGCCACGCGTGGTCTTCGACGTTGAACGTTTCGCGGCTGCCGTCGGCCATGCGGCGCGTGCGCTGGTAGGTCCACGAGAACGCGGGCTCGATGCCGTTCGAGACATTGTCGGCGAACGCGAGGCTCACCGTGCCCGTGGGCGCGATGGAAAGCAGATGGCTGTTGCGGATGCCGTGCACGCGGATCTCGGCCTTGAGGTCGTCGGGCAGGCGCGAGGCGAAAGTGCCTTCGTCGAGGTACGTTTTCGCGTCGAAAAGCGGGAAAGCGCCGCGCTCTTGCGCGAGTTCGACCGACGCGCGATAGGCGGCGTCGCGCATCGTGCGTCCCACGCGCGCACCGAATGCGCAGCCTTCGGGCGAGTTGTAGCGGATGCCGAGCATCACGAGCGTGTCGCCGAGTCCTGTGAAGCCCACGCCAATGCGCCGCTTGGCCGCCGCTTCGGCCTGCTGCTCGTGCAGCGGCCAGAGCGTGGCGTCGAGCACGTCGTCGAGAAAGCGCACCTGGATGCGCGTGCGTTCGGCGAGCTGATCCCAGTCGAAATCCGCCTTGCCGCCGCGCATTTGTGCGAACGGTTCGGTCACGAAGCGCGTGAGGTCGAGCGGCCCGAGGTTGCAGCAGCCATAGGCGGGCAGCGGCTGCTCGCCGCACGGGTTGGTCGCGCGGATGCTTTCGAGCGCGCGCAGATTGTTGTCCTCGTTCATGCGCGAAATGAACACCACGCCAGGCTCGGCCACGTCGTAGGTCGAGCGCATGATCGCGTCCCAGAGCGAGCGGGCGCGCGTTTCGGCGTAGACCCACAGGCCGTCGTCGCGGCGCCGCAGGTCGCCCGAAGCGCGCAGCGCGGGCGAGGGCTCGGCGCGATGCACGAGTTGCCAGGGCGCGTCGTTTTCCACGGCGCGCATGAATTCGTCGGTCACCGCGACCGAGACGTTGAAGTTGTTCCAGCGCCCCTTCGAGTGCTTGGCCTCGATGAATTCGGGCAGGTCGGGGTGATCGCAGTCGAGCACGGCCATCTGCGCGCCGCGCCGCGAGCCCGCGCTTTCCACGGTGCGGCACGAGGCGTCGAACACGTCGATATAGCTGCACGGGCCCGATGCGCTCGACCCCGTCGACTTCACGTGTGCGCCGCGCGGCCGGATCGCCGAAAAGTTGTAGCCCACGCCGCCGCCGCGCCGCATGGTTTCGGCGGCCTGCAGCAGCGCGACATAGATGCCGGGGCGGCCTTCGTCGTCCACGCCCTGGATGCTGTCGCCCACCGGTTGCACGAAGCAGTTGATCAACGTGGCTTCGATGCCGGCGCCCGCCGCGCTCATGATGCGCCCCGCGCCGAGCGCGCCGTGGCGCAGGTTGTCGACGAAACGCGCCTCGATCTCGGCGCGCAGCGCGGGCGGCTCGACCGCCGCGACGCCGCGTGCGACGCGGCGGTAGATGTCGTCGGCGGTTTGCTCGTCGCCTTTGGCGTACTTCTCGAGCATCACGTCGAGCGAGAACTGCTGCGGGGGAAACGGAAGCGGGGGCGTGTTTTCTGCCATGGCCTTGGCCTCGCGAAGCGCCGCGCGGGCGGCGCCGGTTGAAGGGCGTTGGGTTTGCGTTCGGATTGCGGCGGCTGTGCCGCGACCGTTCAACCTTACCGCAGCGGCGCGAGGCGTGCACGGCGACGCGAGCGCGCATGCGGCAGCGCCGGAGCATGCCGGCGTCGCGGCGGCGAGCGCGGTCTGCGGTTACACTGCTCCCGCCTGCACGCGGGCACCGCATGTGTAGATGGGAGAGGAGACTGGATGACGAACGAAACGGCGCTCGTGGTCTACCGCGACACGGTGCGCGCGGAGTGGGTCGATTACAACGGCCACCTGCGCGACGCGTTCTACATGCTGATCTACAGCTACGCGACCGACGCGCTGCTCGACGCCATCGGGCTCGATGCGGCTGTGCGGGATGCGCGCGGCCGGTCGATGTACACGCTGGAAGCGCATCTGAACTATTTCCGCGAGATCAAGGAGGGCACACCGGTGCGCGTCGATGTGCGGGTGATCGAGCACGACGCGAAACGCGTGCGGCTGTATCTGGAGATGTTCGCGGGGGAGAACGACGATGCGCAGGCCTCGCCCGTTTCGGCGAGCGAGCAGTTGCTCTTGCACGTGGACCGCTCGGGCCCGCGCGCGGCGGCTTTCGACGCCGATGTGCTCGCGCGGGTGGCGGCATTGTGCGCTGCATCGGCGGGCTTTGCGCCGCGCCACGCCGCTCGGGCGATTTCGCTCGCGCCTCGCGCACCACGTTGAAGGCGCTCAGGCAGCGTCGCCGCGCTTACTTCGGCAGTTCCGCGCCGATGAGGTCGCCGAACACTTCGGCAGCGATCATGACGGAGGCATTGAGCGGGGCGGGGCGTTCGGCCGGCTTGAACACGGCGTCGCCGCGGCGGATCTTGCGGCGCGACACGGCGCAGGTGCCCGAAGAATGCGCCGAGCGGCGGCGCCAGCGCTGTTCGCCATAATGGCAGCGCCCGGGTTCGACCCAGCGGATTACCAACGCCGTATCCGTCTGCTCGAGTATCTCGATACGCTCACCGTTGGCTCCGTCAAGCGAGAGGCACGCTTTTTTCTTCATTGTCGGCTCCGTAAGTGTGGTGCCGCGAATGTATTCCTGCGCGCCGACAAGTGCCATTCTGTCGCCGTTGAAACACCATTCCATTATTAGCAACAATCGGCCTGCGACACGTTGCGATTAACGAAGGAATGGGGGTTTGCGGCGGATTAGGGTCGACATCTCGAATTTGTGCAACGCACTGTTGTACGTAACGCGACATCGAGCGGCCCGAAAACGGGCGCCTGGAGGGCGTTCCAGGTTGGGGACGGAACGGCTGGGGCGGAGATGAATCTGAGGGAAGACCGGCCCGGTTCGATTGACTTGCTGCACCGCGTTGACTTGCAATACCGCGGTTGCGCCGCCATAAAACCCGAGCATCTGTTTTTGAATTTTCACGAGGTTACATGATTCATCGTCCGCCTGCTCCGAACTCCGCAAACGAGCAGAAAATCCAGCGCGCCGCTTCCGCGGTGCTGTACGCCACGCTCGTGCTGCTGGCGCTGTGGATCGTGCGCGAGTTCGTGCCCGCCGTGGCCTGGGCGAGCGTCTTTGCCATCGTTCTGTGGCCCGCCTATCAGGCGATCGAGCGCCGCGCCTGGTTCAAGGGCCGCAAGACGCTGATCGCCACGCTGCTCACGGCCGCGATCGGCCTGCTCGTGGTCCTGCCAATCGCCGTCACGGCCATTCAGGCAGGCGGCGAGGCCCACGAACTGTACCTCTGGCTGCACGACGCCCAGGAGAACGGCGTGCCGGTGCCCGATTTCGTTGCGCATCTGCCGGTGGGCAGCCGCCAGGTGAGCGACTGGTGGCAGGCCAATCTCACCCAGCCGCTCAAGGCTTCTCCGGCCATGAAGAGCCTGCACGGCGAGACGATTGCCTCGTTCGGCCGTCACTTCGGCGCGCGCGCCGCTCACGCGACGATGACGTTCGGCTTCATGCTCGTCACGCTGTTCGTGATGTTCCGGGCGGGCCCGCGTCTTTCAGCCACGGTGATGCGCGGTGCGCGGCGCGCCTTCGGCAGCGACGGCGCGCAGCTGCTGCAGCGCATGGCCGCCGCCGTGCGTGCCACGGTCACGGGGCTCGTGGTCGTGGGCCTCGGCGAGGGCGTGCTGCTGGCCGCCGCCTATATCGCGACCGGCGTGCCCCATGCGGCGCTGCTCGGCACCGTGACGGCCATCGCGGCCATGCTGCCGTTTTGCGCGCCCATCGTGTTCTGCGGCGCGGCGCTGTGGCTCGTTATTCAGGGTTCGTTGATCGCCGCAGCCGCGCTCGCGGTCTGGGGATTCGTGGTGGTGTTCGTCGCCGAGCATTTCGTGCGGCCCGTGCTGATCGGCAATTCCACGCGCCTGCCGTTTCTGCTCGTGCTGTTCGGCATTCTGGGTGGGGCGACGACCTTTGGCCTGATCGGCATCTTCATCGGCCCGGCGCTCATGACCGTGCTGATGGTGCTTTGGGTGAACTGGGCGGAGTGATCCATGCTCCGTCTACGAGGCGCCCCGCGCGCCTCGCTCAGCGGAAACAGGCGAGCGTGTACTTGAGCGCGGCCGGCAGCAGTTCGCGCCACACCGGCCAGACGTGGCCTCCGTCGACGATGCGCAGCGCCGCCGTATTGCCCGCCTCGCGCAGCCGCGTGTAGAGCAGCGACGACTCGGCCTGGATCACGAGGTCGTCGTCGCCGGCGGCGATGAAGAACGGCACGCGCCAGGGCCGCGCGAAATACGCCTTCCAGAGCGCCGGATAGTTGAGCGTGCGCCAGATCTGCACGTCGAACTGATGCTCGCCGAACACGCCCACATGACGCGCCGCCGAACTGGGCGGCGGGTCGCTCGCGTAGACCGCCGGCGAAAGCAGCAGCGTGCCGCAGAACATGTCGGGGTGCTCGAGCGTGTAGCGCAGTGCGCCGAACCCGCCCATCGACACACCGCCGATCGCACGCCCCTCGCGCGTATCGTCCACCGCGAAGTGCGACTCGATCTCGGGCATCAGGTCCTGGAAGAACGCCGTCTCCATCTTTTCCTTGCGGTCGACGTACCAGTCGGTGCCGCCCTGCGGCATCACGATCACCACGGGCGGGATCTCGTGACGGGCGATCAGCGTGTCGGCGGTGGTCTGCAGCTGGCCTTGCGTAACCCAGTCCATGGGCTCGCCGTTGTTGCCATGCAGGAGATAGAGGACCGGGTAGCGGCGCTGGTCGGCGCGATAGCCGTTCGGCAGATACACCACGTAGGGCCAGTCGCGCTCGAGCGCCGCCGAGTGGAACGTGCGGACCGCGATCGTGCTCGCCGCGGCGGGCGCCGCCGGCGTGACGAATGCCGCGCATGAGAGTGCGAGGGGGAGCAGCGCGGTGCGAAGGAGTCTGCGCATGGCAGGGACGTCGAGGGCGGTGGCGCGCCGGCGGCGCGGGGTCATCATGCTAGCAGCCGCCCGCGCGCGCCGGAAGCCGTGATCGGCGAGCCGGCGCGCCGCTCGCTGGCGGCGAGCCGTGTCGTTTCAGGCGGAAGCTTTGGCGCGCGAAGGCAGCAGACGCTTGAGCGGGTCGGACGCACGCGCGACGAGCAGCAGCGCGGTGATCGCGATTGCGTCGGCGCACAGGCCGAGCGGCACGTTCAGATAGCCGTCGGTGTACCAGTAGAGCACCGAGTCGACCGTGAGCGAAATCACGGCGCCGGCCACGAACGAGAGCATCCCCTTTTGGCCGACGAGTCCCACCCACGGCAGCGCATGCGCCACGCGCTTCGCCCAGCCGAGCCGGATGACATGCGCCGTGAGCCACGCGATGCCGAGGAAGTTGAGCGCGCGGAACCACGCGAGGTTGCGCTTGAAGTCGGCGTCGAGCGCGACGTTGCCAAGCTGCAGGCGATAGATTGCGGCGCCCGCCACGACGGCAAGCGCGGCGAGCGTGACGACCACGCCGAAACGGTGTGCGCTCACCCGCTGGAACACGGGTTGCGCCTGCGCGATCACGCCGAGCACGAACATCAGCTGCCAGGCGAACGGGTTGAAGTCCCATTGCACGTCTTCGACGTGCGGCAACCACGGCGCGAGATGGGGTGCTGCGCCCCAGAGCACGAGGCTCACGGCCAGCAGCAGCCACGGCCGCGTGCGCGCGAGCGGCAGCGCGAGCGGCGCAGCGAGGGCGAAGCACGCGTACATCGGCAGCACCCCGGCCAGATAGGGCTGGCGGCGCAGCAGCACGATGTCGCGCAACGCGGCGGCAGGCGCGAGCGTGAGATCGTCGAGGTCCGTGGTGGCGAGGTTGGGCGCATCCACGTTGCAGGCAACGAGAATCGCGGTGACGAGCAGCATCAAGAGCGCCGTCACGACGAACGCACGGTAGATCTCGAATGCGCGCTTGATGAAGCGCTGCCGTGCCGCGGCTTCGGTGCGGCGCGCGCAGAGTGTGGCCCACGCCGTGGCGGTGGCGAAGCCGCCGAGGAAGACGAACACCTCGGCCGCGTCGCATAGCGCGTAGGCGTGCAGCGTGACGCGCGAGACGATGCTGCCGCCGATGTGATCGACGACGATGATGAGCAGGACGAGGCCGCGGAAGAAATCGAGTTCGACTAGACGATTGGATGACTTTGACATGTTGGGGCAGCAGGCCGGGCCGGCGTGGGGCGCACACGGCAGACGAAGAGGCAGCCGGTGATGCAGACGGGCCGGGCGGGCAGATGCTGGAAGTACCTACCTGGAAAAATCAGGAATTCAGGAATTCGGGCGAGGTTCGCGGGGCGTCAGGCGCAGGGAACCGTGAAGCATCCACCAGGGTGGTTGCACGACAAGCGCAGGAAAAGACCAGAAGAATGCGCAAGGGTTCCCCTAAGACCAGGGTTTACGTTGACGCCGCCGATACTACCGTAATTTCAAATGCCTTTCAGCAGACGTGACCCATGCGCCGTTCAAGTTTCCAGGGCATGTGCCGATAAGGCAGGGGAAGGGGCACGACCGTGCTGACGCGGCAAACGCCGCACCGACGCCGGTGTGAGCGCTCCCTTTTGGCCCTTTGACCGTGGTTCGCGGGGCGAGAATTCGCGTATTTAAGAGTTGTTTCAAAGTGTTCTCCCTGGGCTGATTCAGGGGAGTTGCGCTTTACAATGCCGGATCGATTTTGAGATGGCACGCCCGTTCGTTAATGCGGCGATGGCGTGCGTTGAATGTTTATCGCTCGGGATGCAGTCGATTTAGACGCAGATCGAAGCGGACCGGCGCAGACGAGCTGGAACGCCAGGAATACGGGAGCGCGGCACACGCAGCAGACCGTCCCAGGCGCCACTCGCTGCATCGCACGGCGGCAGGTGCCGCAGGAGAGAACAATGTTCGAAGACGATCGTATCGGTCAACGCAGTCTCAAAGGGTTCTGGGCCGCGTTGGGACTGGCGGCCCTGCTGGGCGGCTGTGCCGACATGAACCAGCAGCAACCGCAACAGCCGCAGCCCGACACGGCGGCAGCGGCGAGCCCGGCTTCGGATGCAACGGCCGCCGGCGCCAACTCGCAACAGGCGGCAAGTGCGCCCGTGACGCGCGTCGTCACGAAAACGACGTACGTACGCGTGCGCCGCGGCGACACGCTTGCGCGCATCGCACAAAAGCACAGCGTTTCAGTGAAGGATCTGACCGCCTGGAACCACCTGAAGCCGAACAGCCACTTGCGCGCGGGTCAGTCGATCAAGCTGGTGTCGAAGCAGACGATCACCGTTCAGGTGGCCGCGCCGCAGGCTGGCGGCGCAGCGGCGAATTCCACCGCGAACTCGGCCGGAAACCGCCAGGTTGCCGCGGAGGTGGCGCGCCACGCGAGCAGCGTCGCGCTCGTGTGGCCGGCGCATGGCCGCGTGGTCGAGCCGTTCGCGGCGGGCACGACGCGCGGCATCGAGATTGCGGGCAAGGCCGGCGACCCGGTGATCGCCGCCGCCGACGGCAAGGTCATGTACGCGGGCACGGGCCTGAACGAGTACGGCAGCCTGATCATCGTCCAGCACAACAAGGACTTCCTCACGGCGTATTCGCATAACCGGCGTCTGCTCGTGAAGACCGGCGATACGGTCCACCAGGGCCAGCAGATTGCCGAGATGGGCAGCGAGAACAACGACCGCGTGGCGGTGCTGTTCGAAGTGCGCCGTGACGGGAAGCCCGTGGATCCGATGCCGTATTTGCCGTCGTCGCCGCAGGGCTGAATGCAGGGCTGAACGCGGCGTGGGGCGCCCGGGTTTCTACTGCCCGACCATCAAACGACGCGGATTTTGATGTGTCCAACGCCAGTCCTGTCGTTAAGTTGGAAAACACTGCGCTAAAACAAAACCGCCCTGACACCTCGCAGCGTCAGGGCGGTTTTTTCATCACCGCAAACAGCGCGTTTCTTAATACCGCCTCTTAAAACGCGTCTCCCGGCACCCGCACCCAGCCTTCCATCAGCACGCGCGCGCTGCGGCTCATGATGGCCTTCGTGACCGTCCATTCGCCGCTCTCCTGGCGCGCTTGCGCGCCCACGCGCAGCGTGCCCGACGGGTGCCCGAAGCGCACCGCGCTGCGCTCGCCGCCGCCCGCCGCGAGATTCACCAGCGTGCCCGGAACGGCCGCAGCCGTGCCGATCGCCACGGCTGCCGTGCCCATCATGGCGTGGTGCAGCTTGCCCATCGACATGGCGCGCACCAGCAGATCGACGTCGCCAGCTTCCACTCGCTTGCCGCTCGACGCCGTGTAGCCCGTGGGCTTCGCCACGAAGGCGATTTTCGGCGTGTGCTGGCGCGTGGCGATCTCGTCGAGGTGCTTGATGAGGCCCATGCGCAGCGCGCCGTGCGCGCGGATCGTCTCGAACTTCTTGAGCGCCTCTGCGTCGCTGTTGATCGCGTCCTGCAATTCCGTGCCCGTGTAGCCGATCGCTTCGGCGTTCACGAAGATCGTCGGAATGCCTGCGTTGATCATCGTGGCCTTGAGCGTGCCCACGCCCGGCACTTCGAGGTCGTCTACGAGGTTGCCGGTGGGGAACATCGAGCCGCCCGCGCCTTCTTCTTCGGCGGCCGGATCGAGGAATTCGAGCTGCACTTCGGCGGCGGGGAAGGTCACGCCGTCCAGTTCGAAGTCGCCCGTTTCCTGCACGTGGCCGTTCGTCATCGGCACGTGCGCGATGATCGTCTTGCCGATGTTGGCTTGCCAGATGCGCACGGTCGCCACGCCGTTATCGGGCACGCGGCTCGGGTCGACGAGGCCGCCGCTGATCGCGAACGGGCCCACGGCGGCGGAGAGATTGCCGCAGTTGCCGCTCCAGTCCACAAAGGCCTTGTCGATCGCGACCTGGCCGAACAGGTAGTCCACGTCGTGGCCGGGCTTGCTGCTCTTCGCCACGATCACGGTCTTGCTCGTGCTGGAGGTGGCGCCGCCCATGCCGTCGATCTGCTTGCCGTACGGGTCGGGGCTGCCGATCACGCGCATGAGCAGCTTGTCGCGCGCAATGCCTGGCTGCTGCGCCGAAGCAGGCAGATCCTGAAGGCGGAAGAACACGCCTTTGCTGGTGCCGCCGCGGATATAGGTGGCGGGGATTTTGATCTGGGGTACGTGTGCCATGTGTTGTCCTGAAACGAAGGGCGGCGCGGGGGTGCCACTGCGGTTACCACCGCGCCGCCCGTTTCCCGTTTATGCCGCTGCCTGCGACGACTCGAGGAAGTCCTGTGCGAAACGCTGCAGCACGCCGCCTGCGTCGTAGATCGACACTTCTTCGGCCGTATCGAGCCGGCAGGTGACTGGCACTTCCACGCGCTCGCCGCTCTTGCGGTGAATCACGAGCGTGAGGTCGGCGCGCGGCGTGCGTTCGCCGACCACGTCATAGGTTTCCGTGCCGTCGATGCCGAGCGTCGTGCGGTTCGTGCCCGCCTTGAACTCCAGCGGCAGCACGCCCATGCCGATCAGGTTCGTGCGGTGAATGCGCTCGAAGCCTTCCGCGACGATCACTTCCACGCCCGCGAGACGCACGCCCTTGGCCGCCCAGTCGCGCGACGAGCCCTGACCGTAGTCGGCGCCTGCGATGATGATGAGCGGCTGCTTGCGTTCCATGTAGGTTTCAATCGCTTCCCACATGCGCGTGACCTTGCCTTCCGGCTCGACGCGCGCGAGCGATCCCTTCTTCACCGCGCCGTCCACCACGGCCATCTCGTTGATGAGCGTGGGGTTCGCGAAGGTCGCACGCTGCGCCGTGAGGTGGTCGCCGCGGTGCGTGGCGTACGAGTTGAAGTCCTCTTCCGGCAGGCCCATTTTCGCAAGGTACTCGCCCGCTGCGCTGTTCGGCAGGATCGCATTCGAAGGCGAGAGGTGGTCCGTCGTGATGTTGTCGCCGAGCACGGCGAGCGGGCGCAGGCCCTGCAATGTGCGCTCGCCGGCCAGCGCGCCTTCCCAGTACGGCGGACGGCGAATATAGGTGCTTTGCGCGCGCCAGTCGTAGAGCGGGTCGGTCGTTTCGCCGCTTGCCTCCGTCACCGCGAACATCGGTTCGTAGACCTTGCGGAACTGCTCGGGCTTCACGCTCTTCGCGACGATGGCGTCGATCTCTTCGTCGGTCGGCCAGAGGTCCTTGAGGTACACCGGCTTGCCGTCCTGGTCCGTGCCGAGCGAATCGCGTTCGATGTCGAAGCGGATCGTGCCCGCAATCGCATACGCGACGACGAGCGGCGGCGACGCGAGGAACGCCTGCTTCGCGTACGGGTGAATGCGGCCGTCGAAATTGCGGTTGCCCGAGAGCACGGCGGTGGCATACAGGTCGCGGTCGATGATCTCCTGCTGGATCTTCGGGTCGAGCGCACCCGACATGCCGTTACACGTGGTGCACGCAAACGCGACGATGCCAAAGCCCAGCTTTTCCAGATCCGGCAGCAGGTCGGCTTCTTCGAGGTAAAGCTCGACCGCCTTCGAGCCCGGCGCGAGCGAGCTCTTCACCCACGGCTTGCGCGTGAGACCGCGCGCGTTCGCGTTGCGCGCAAGCAGGGCCGCTGCGATCACGTTGCGCGGATTGCTCGTGTTCGTGCAACTCGTAATGGCGGCGATGATCACGGCGCCGTCGGGCATCTGGCCCGGCGTTTCTTCCCACTTGCCCGCAATGCCGCGCTCGGCGAGCGCGGACGTGGGCAGGCGCTTGTGCGGATTCGACGGGCCGGCCATGTTGCGCTCCACGCTCGACAGATCGAACGTGAGCGTGCGCTCGTATTGCGAGTGAGCGAGCGTGTCGGCCCACAGGCCTGCCGTCTTCGCGTAGGTTTCGACGAGCTTGACCTGCTCTTCTTCGCGGCCCGTGAGGCGCAGATAGTCGAGCGTCTGGTTGTCGATGAAGAACATCGCCGCCGTGGCGCCGTATTCGGGCGCCATGTTGGAGATCGTGGCGCGGTCGCCAAGCGTGAGGCTCGACGCGCCCTCTCCACGGAACTCGAGGTACGCGCCCACGACCTTTTCCTTGCGCAGGAACTCGGTGAGGGCGAGCACGATGTCGGTTGCGGTGATGCCGGGCTGGCGCTTGCCCGTGAGTTCCACGCCGACGATATCGGGCAGGCGCATCCACGAGGCGCGGCCAAGCATGACGTTTTCGGCTTCGAGGCCGCCCACGCCGATGGCGATCACACCGAGCGCGTCCACATGCGGCGTGTGGCTGTCGGTGCCCACGCAGGTGTCGGGGAAGGCCACGCCGTCGCGCGCCTGGATCACGGGCGACATCTTTTCCAGATTGATCTGGTGCATGATGCCGTTGCCCGGCGGAATCACGTCGACGTTCTTGAAGGCCTTCTTCGTCCAGTTGATGAAGTCGAAGCGGTCGACGTTGCGACGGTCTTCGATCGCGCGGTTCTTGTTGAACGCGTCCGGATCGAAGCCGCCGCATTCCACGGCGAGCGAGTGGTCGACGATCAGCTGCACCGGCACGACCGGATTCACCTTGGCAGGGTCGCCGCCCTGGTCGGCAATGGCGTCGCGCAGGCCCGCGAGATCGACGAGCGCGGTTTGCCCGAGGATGTCGTGGCAGACCACGCGCGCCGGGAACCACGGAAAGTCGAGGTCGCGCTTGCGCTCGATGAGCTGCTTGAGCGAAGCGGCGAGCGTGGCCGGGTCGCAGCGCCGCACGAGGTTTTCGGCGAGCACGCGCGAGGTGTACGGCAGCGTGTCGTAGGCGCCGGGCTGGATGGCCTCGACGGCTTCGCGCGCGTCGAAGTAATCGAGCCGGGTGCCGGGGAGGGACTTGCGGTAGGCGGTATTCACGGCTTGGGGACCAAAGATGTAGTGGGTTGGCGGCGGCTCTCGCGCGCCTCGAGCGAATGTCTTCACTCTATACGCGCGCGCCGCCGTCTCCCAGTCGTGCGGACGTCATAGTCCGTCCGGGCGACTGGTGTGCCTCATTCAGCGCTTGCTGATCGGCGTGAACTTCAGATTCTCCGGACCCGTGTAATTCGCGCTCGGGCGGATGATCTTGTTGTCGATGCGCTGCTCGATGATGTGCGCGCTCCAGCCAGCCGTGCGCGCGATCACGAAGATCGGCGTGAACATGGCGGTCGGCACGCCCATCATGTGATACGACACGGCGCTGAACCAGTCGAGGTTCGGGAACATCTTCTTAACTTCCCACATCGTCGATTCGAGGCGCTCGGCGATGTCGAACAGCTTCAGGTTCGACTGCTCCTTCGAGAGCTTCTTGGCGATTTCCTTGATGACCTTGTTGCGCGGGTCCGAGATCGTGTACACCGGGTGGCCGAAGCCGATCACGACTTCCTTCTTTTCCACGCGCGCGCGGATGTCGGCTTCTGCTTCGTCGGCGTTCTCGTAGCGCGACTGGATCTCGAACGCGACCTCATTCGCGCCGCCGTGCTTCGGACCGCGCAGTGCGCCGATCGCGCCCGTGATGGCCGAATAGATGTCCGAGCCCGTGCCCGCGATCACGCGGCCAGTGAACGTCGAGGCGTTGAACTCGTGCTCGGCGTACAGATTGAGCGACACGTGCATCGCGTCGACCCACGACTTCGACGGCGCGCGGCCATGCAGCAGGTGCAGGAAGTGGCCGCCGATCGAGTCGTCGTCGGTTTCGACTTCGATGCGCTTGCCGTTGTGCGAAAAGTGATACCAGTACAGCAGCATCGAGCCGAGCGACGCCATCAGGCGGTCGGCGATATCGCGCGCGCCCGGCAGGTTGTGATCGTCCTTCTCGGGCAGCACGGTGCCGAGAATCGAGACGCCGGTGCGCATCACGTCCATCGGGTGTGCCGAGGCGGGCACGGCTTCCAGTGCCGTCTTCACATTGGCCGGCAGGCCACGCATCGCCTTGAGCTTCGCCTTGTACGCGGCGAGTTCCGCGGTGTTCGGCAACTTGCCGTGTACGAGCAGGTACGCGACTTCTTCGAATTCGCATGCGGTCGCGAGATCGAGAATGTCATAGCCGCGGTAGTGGAGGTCGTTGCCGGTGCGGCCCACGGTGCACAGCGCCGTGTTGCCCGCCGCCACGCCCGAAAGCGCAACGGACTTCTTCGGCTTGAATCCGCCGGCGGCTTGCGTGGTGTTTTCTGCTTCGCTCATGGTGTCTTCCTCTCTATGTGTCTATTGGCTGTATGGCCAGCGTTACTTCTTCGCGGCAAAGAGCGCGTCGAGCTTGTCTTCGTATGCGTGATAGCCGAGGTACTTGTAGAGGTCGTCGCGCGACTGCATCGTCGAGACGGCGGCCTTTTGCGTGCCGTCGCGCTTGACGGTCTCGTAGAAGTTCAGCGCGGCGGCGTTCATCGCACGATACGCGCCGCAGCAGTAGAGCGCGATATCGACGTTCGCGCTCTTGAGTTCTTCGGTCGTGAAGAACGGCGTCGAGCCGAATTCCGTGAGGTTGGCGAGAATCGGCACCTTCACGGCGGCGCGGAAACGGCGGTAGTCGTCGAGCGTCTTCATCGCTTCGGGGAAGATCATGTCCGCGCCCGCTTCCACGTAGGCCACCGCGCGCTCGATCGCGGCGTCGATGCCTTCCACGGCGGCGGCGTCGGTGCGGGCCATGATGACGAACTGGTCGTCGGTGCGCGCGTCCACGGCGGCCTTCACGCGGTCCACCATCTCACCAGTCGCCACGACTTCCTTGTTCGGGCGATGGCCGCAGCGCTTCTGGCCCACCTGGTCTTCCAGGTGCACGGCCGCCACGCCCGCCTTGATGAACGACTTGATCGTGCGCGCGATGTTGAAGGCGCCGCCCCAGCCGGTGTCAATGTCGACCATCAGCGGAATGTCCACGGCGTCGGTAATGCGGCGGGCGTCGATCAGCACGTCGTCCATGGTGCTGATGCCGAGGTCCGGCACGCCGAGCGAGTTGGCGGCCACGCCGCCGCCCGAGAGATAGACGGCCTTGAAGCCGGTTGCCTGCGCGAGCTTTGCCGCATAAGCGGTGATGGCGCCGACGACCTGCAGCGGTTGTTCGGTGGCCACGGCTGCGCGGAATCGCGCGCCGGCGCTTGCGGGGGAAGTGTTGTTCATGCGTGATGTCTCCAATTGAATCGCCGACCCCTAACGCAGGTAGCGTGCCAGCTTTGCGAGAGAAGGCTAACGCATTGATTTTGTGTAGGTTTCGCCAAGCCGCGTTGCAGGCCCTGATTTCTTCGGTGAAATCGCGATTTCAAAAATGAAATCCGCGCGCGATAATGCGAAATCAGGCTGGCCGTCGGCTTTCGGCCCCATCGGCCCCATCGGCCACACCGGCCAGGACCGCGCCGTTGGACACATCGTTGGACATCATGAACCGCTTTCCTGCTCCCGCTTCTTCCGCGATCCGCCCGCGTGTGTGGGCCATGGGCATCAGCCGCCTGCGCGATCTCTTTCGCGACATCGCCCGCGAATACGACGAACTCGCAGACCTGCGCGTGGTGCCGCGCGGTTTCGAGGAAGCCGTGGCCGAAATCGCCGCAGCGGGGCCCAGCCAGCGGCCCGATGTGGTGGTGGCGGCGGGCTCGAACGGCACCTACCTGAAGGCGCGCATCGACGTGCCCGTGGTGCTCGTGCAGCCCACCGGCTTCGACGTCATGCAGGCGCTCGCCCGCGCGCGGCGCGAAGCCGATCTCGTCGCGCTCGTGACCTATGGCGAGACGCCCGTGGAGGTGCGCCGCTTTGCCAGCGCTTACGGCATCGACGTCGTGTTCGGCCAATACCGCACGGTCCAGGACGCCGAAGCCTGCGTACTCGACCTGCGCGACCGGGGCGTGGGCGCGGTCGTGGGGCCGGGTCTCGTCAACGATCTCGCGGCCCGGCTCGGGCTCGTGCCGTTTTTCGTCTACTCGAGGCCGTCGGTGCGCGCGGCCTTCGACACCGCGCTGGATCTCGTGCAGGCCACCTGGCGCGAGACACAGCGTCGCCAGCGCCTCGACAGCGTGCTGCAGCATCTGCGCGATGGCGTGGTCGCGCTCGACGCGCGCGGCCGCGTGGAGGCGATCAACCAGCGCCTCGCCGCCGTGCTCGACATCGATCCGGCGGCGGCGGCGGGGCAGTCGCTCGCGGCGCTCGCGCCCGACATTGCCTTCTCGCTGCCCGAAGCCGATGGCGAATCGCTCGAGACCGTGCGTGGCGTGAGCTATGTCGTGCATCGCGGACCGCTCGTCGACAACGGCGTGACGACGGGCGCCGTACTCACGTTCCAGGAGTCGCGTGCGGTGGAGCGGCTCGACCGCACGCTGCGCTCGCGTCAGCGCACGCAGCAGTTCGTCGCGCGCTATCGCCTCGACGACCTGAGCGGCGCAACGCCTGGCATCGAGCGCGTGCGCCAGCTTGCGCGGCGCTATGCGAAGTCGGACGCCACCGTGCTCATACGCGGCGAGAGCGGCACCGGCAAGGAGATGATCGCGCAGGGCATTCATCGCGAGAGTCCGCGGCGCGATTTTCCGTTCGTCGCAATGAATTGCGGCGCGTTTCCCGAGGCGCTGCTGGAAAGCGAGCTGTTCGGCTACGAGGAGGGCGCGTTCACGGGCGCGCGGCGCGGCGGCAAGGTGGGGCTCATCGAGGCGGCGCACCGCGGCACGCTCTTTCTCGATGAAATCGGCGAGATGCCCTTGCCGCTGCAAAGCCGTCTATTGCGCGTGCTGCAGGAGCGCGAGGTGGTGCGCCTTGGCGCAACGGAACCCACGCGCGTGGACGTGCGCGTGGTCGCCGCCACGCACCGCGCGCTCACCGAGCAGATCGAGGCGGGCGAGTTTCGCGCGGACCTTTTCTATCGGCTGAACATTCTCAATCTCGCCATTCCGCCGCTGCGCGAGCGCAGCGCCGACATCGCGCTGCTGGCGAGCGAACTGCTGTTTCAGGCCTCGCGCCGCGAGCCGCGCGTGGCCGTGCGCATCCGCACGCCCGAAGACGCGGCGCGCACGCTCGCACTGGTGAGCGACGCGCTCGCGCAGCACACGTGGCCTGGCAACGTGCGCGAGCTGCAGAACGTGGTCGAACGGATGGTGGTGGAGCTGGCCGATTCGGAAGAGGACGTGCTGACGCCGGACGTGCTGCGCTCGATTGCGCCGGAGGTGTTCGAGTCGCGCCGCGCGGCGAGCGGCGCCGCAGCGGTGGCGGCGATTGCGGCAGAGGGCGCGCTCACATTGCGCGAGCGCAGCCTCAACACCGAAGCCGACGAAATCCGCGCTGCGCTCGACGCCTGTAACGGCGACCGCGACCGCGCGTGCGAGATGCTCGGCATCAGCAAGACGACGCTCTGGCGGCGTCTCTCGGCCGCGAAGGGCAAGCGCGGCAGCGCAGTGGCCGAGGCAACCGAGGCAACGGCGCCTCGCAAGGCGCCGCGCGGTTGAATCGAACTCAGTTCTTCAGCGCATTGAGCAGCGGTGCAACAGTCCCATGCAAATGCAGGATCTCGGGACTCGCCTGCAACAGCGCCTGATAGCGCTCGTAGAACTCCGCCGATTCCTCGCCGGAAAAGAGCGCGGCCACACCTTCCGCCGCGCCGATACGATCTTCGGGGCTCGCGTCCTTGGCGTCGAGCGTTTCGTCGACGTTGGCGATCACCGTCGAGAGCGGCATGAGCCAGCGAAAGCCCGAACCGTTGATGAGCACCTGCAGGAAGGCCGCCGGCGTGACCGGGCCGAACTCGCGTTCGTACTCCTTGCGCTCGTGGTCGAGAATCGCCTTGTGCAGCGTGAGCAGCGGCTTGCGCACGGTCGAGAGAAATTGAATTGCGCTTTGTTCGTTCATCTTGCGGCTCCTTCTGTGGCGCCCGCCCGGTCGTGACGAATCGTCGAACGACGCGCGCCGGGTCATGAGGTCGCGCGAACCGTTCGCGCAGAGATGCGGACGATGGTAGCGCAACGGCCAGCCGCGCGTGAGCAAGCGGTAGGCGGCGGGGCGCTACACTCTGCCGGTTCGCGAAATCGCCATGCCCGTGCCGACCGACCTGAGAACGCTTCGATGACGACGACGATCCTGCCGCTGCGCCGCGACGACCTGCCGCTCGATACCGCCGAACTGGCGCGCTTCATGGTCGGCAAATATCTCGTGCGCGAGCTGGCGCGCGGGCGCATGGCCGGGCGGTTCGTCGAAGTCGAAGCCTATCCCGTGGGCGACTCCACGAGCTACGCCTATATCGGACGGCGGCCCTATAACGCCGCGATGTTTCTCGAGCGCGGTCATGCGCATGTGCGGCTCACCTACGGCAGCGCATGGATGTTCAACATGTCGAGCGAAGCTGTGGACGTGGGCGCGGGCATCCTGTTTCGCGCGCTGGAGCCGCTCGAAGGCATCGGCGCGATGGAGGCGCTGCGACCCGGCGTCCCGCTGCGCGATCTCGCGCGCGGGCCGGGACGGCTCTCGCAGGCGTTCGGCATTGCGGCGGCCTTCGACGGCGTCGACCTGTGCCGCGGCCACGGACTCTGGATCGGCCGGGTGGAAGAACCCGAGCGGCCCGTGGGGGTGACGACGCGCATCGGGCTCTCGCGGGAGATGGACCGGCCGCTGCGCTTCTATGAACTGGGCAGCCGGTTCGTGAGCGGGCCGCGCAAGCTGCTGGATGTCAGTGCCGCCCCGTTGTGACTTGCGCAAGCGCCACTGGAAGCGCCGCGCCGCAGGGCGCTCGCGGGACGACTCATGCGCGCGGCATTGTTGCTTTGGTTGAAAGTGTATTTTCTCAAATTAAGGGTTTCCCCTGGTCACTCGTCTCAATAAACTGAAATCACTGGTTTGGCGGTGCATCCAGACACCGCTGCCGGCATAAAACAAGTGATGGAGGTCATGACCATGAAGCCCCGTACCCTGATTCAAGCCGCATTCGTCGCCGCTCTCGTGGCTGCTCCGGCCCTTTCGTTTGCCCAGGTGCAAAACAACGGTCCGGTCACGCGCGCCGAAGTGAAGTCCGAATTGATCCAGCTCGAGAAGGCCGGCTATAACCCGGCTACCGCCAACGATGCGACGTATCCGGCCGACATCCAGGCCGCAGAAGCCCGCGTGAACCAGCAGGAAGGCGTGGCGCAGGCGCCGGTAGCCGAAACGAGCGGCTACGGCCCGTCGACCTCGGGTTCAGCGCAATCGGGCCAGCCGGCCACGATGCGCCCGTCGCAATCGGTGTATTTCGGCAACTAAGTGGGCAACCACGCGGGTAGTTGAGCGCATAACCGGGCAGGGCGCGCCGTCAGAGCGCGCCAAAGCCCAGGTAGAGCGCGAGCTGCAAACGGCCGTCGCTCAGACACCGGCGCGAGGCGACATCGAGCGGCCACCGGTTGGCCGCTCCCGTGCAGGCCGGCGCCCGGGCGCTTCGAGCAGGCTCAGACGCCCGCGCAAGATGACCCGGCAGCGGCCCCACCCAGCAAGGCTCCCAACCGATATCGGCGAAGCAGGACACCGTTGCGCCTGCGCCGCCCGCCGCCGCGCACGCCATTCGCGCGATTTTTCATACGTGGAACCTCCGCCGCCGAAAGGTGGCTTCGCCCAACCCCGTCGGGATTGGGCGTTTTTTCACATCTGGCGGTTTGGAGACGGCCGGACTTCGACGTCAGGCGCCCGGCCCGCCGGTGATGTAGTGCTCGAGCTGCTCGATCGTGAACTTCTGCTCGGCGATGATTTCCTTCACCAGGTCGCCAATCGACACCATTCCCACAAGCTTGCCGCCGTCCATGACGGGCAGGTGGCGCATGCGCCGCTCGGTCATGAGCGCCATGCAGTCGTAGGTGGTCTGGTTCGGCTCGACGAAGCGCACGTGCGCGCTCATGATGTCGCGCACGGCGGTCGTTTTCGACGATCGGTCCATCAGCACGATTTTGCGCGCGTAGTCACGCTCCGTGACGATGCCGGCGATCGTTGGACCGTCGGTCACGAGCAGCGCGCCGATCTGCTTGTCGGCCATCAGGCGGATTGCGTTATAGACGGAATCGGAGGCTTCGATCGTGTACACCACCTGTTCCGGCTTCGATTTGAGTACCTGTGCAACGCTTGTCATAGGGCGACCCCTCTTCGTCCTTCTGGTTGTCCAGTCATTGCGCGGCGCGGCAGGCCGGGCGTTTTGCCCGTCAAGCCATTGGAAAGCCACTCCAGTATAGGCCGCTGGCGTGCCGGGCGTCGTCGGGGTATGCGCGGGGTCGCACCATTTATGCCGGGGGCATGCGGCGCGCTCGAGCCGCTTTCCGGGTAGTCCCCGGAGCCGCCACCCAAGCACGGCGCGGCGGGGTGGAGCAAATGGCGGTAAACTCCGGTTCCGAACTTCAACCCGGCCCCGTGCCGGTTTTTGCCAGTTTCTTGCTCCAGATCATGCCTACGCTTCCTGAGTCGTCCTGTGCGGACGGCGATAACGCCAACGAATGCGTCGTGCTAGACGCGACTGCCACGCTGCCGACCCGCTACGGCACGTTCGAGTCCTATGTCTACCGGGTGAAGGACGGCGGGGCCGAGCATCTCGCGCTCGTCATGGGCGACGTGGGCAGCGGTGAGCCCACGCTCACGCGGCTCCACTCCGAATGCCTGACCGGCGACGTGTTCGGCTCCTACCGCTGCGACTGCGGCGAGCAGCTCGACCTCGCGCTGCGCTATATCGCGGCCGAAGGCCGCGGCGTGCTGCTCTACCTGCGTGGTCACGAAGGCCGGGGCATCGGTCTGTCGAACAAGATCCGCGCGTATCAGTTGCAGCAGCAGGGCCGCGACACCGTCGAGGCGAATCTCGATCTCGGCCTGCCCGACGACGCGCGCGAATACGATTCGGCGGCGGCGATCCTGCGTATGCTGAAAGTGTCGTCGGTGCGGCTCATGAGCAACAATCCGAAGAAGTTCGACACGCTCAGACAGCATGGCCTCCCCGTGATCGAGCGCGTGGCGCTCGCGATCCCGATGCGCGAGGAAAACGAACGGTATATCCGCACCAAGCAGGTCAAGTTCGGGCATTACTTCGAAGAGAATGAATAACCCGCTGCAAGCAGCGGGCACGAGAATTGCGCAGTAACAAATCAAATGAGCTGGAACAGGGAGAAATGATGTTCAAGCGCCTCAAGACGACGCGCGTGCGCGCGCTCGCGTCTGCGCTCGCCAGTGCGTGCCTCGTAACCGGTCTCGTGCTTGCGTCGTCCGACGCCAGCGCGCAAACCGCGGCCTACACAAGCGAACCCGTGGATCTGTATGCGGGGCCTTCCGGCGACTATCCGGTCGTTGCCGAACTGGCGCCCGGCCAGCCGGTCACCGTGATGGGCTGTGTGGGCGATTATTCGTGGTGTGACGTTACGGTGCCCGGTCTGCGCGGCTGGGTCTACGGTGGTTATCTCAGTTATCCGTACCAAGGCAGCTACGTGCCGCTCACCAATTACGGCGCGGCGATCGGCCTGCCGATCGTGACGTTCTCGCTTGGCGCCTACTGGGGCAGCTTCTATCGCGACCGGCCGTGGTATGGCGAACAGCAGCGATGGGAGCACGTGCCGCCCCCCGAACGCGGCCGCCCGCCGGTGGCACAGGCGTGGCATGGCGCACCGGGCCGTCCGCCCGTCAATCAGGAAGCACCGCGCGCGCCGGGCAACATGCCGCCGCCGGGCGCGGGCCGCCCACCCGGCAACATGGAACAGCCCACGATGCGTCCGCACGAGGCGGGGCATCCGCCCGAGCAGCAGCAGTTCGGCGGCCGCCCGCCGGCTGGGGCGCCCGCGCAGCAGGGCTACGCTCGTCCGCAGCCGCCCCAGCCGCAAGGCGGCATGCGTGCGCCAGCACCCGCGCCTCAACAGGGACGGCCGCCTGCGCCGCCTCAGGGTGGCCAGGGCGGCCATGCTCCCAGCCAGGGTGGCGAACGGGGCAACGAACGGCAATCCGAGCACTAGTCCATAGCGATTGTCTTCGCTGCAACGGCGGGATCTTCATGGCGGGATCTCGCCGCTGCTGTTTTCTGGCGATGAATTAGGAATGCCAGGCAGTCGACGTGTACGAACACCAGATGGCGCTGCTCAGAAACGGTGGGGCAATGCCCCTAAGCATGCCAACCGCCTTTCTTACACCGCCTTATCGTCGTCCTGAAGGATTTAACAATCCCTGACAGTAAATTCGTAGCACCCAGGCGAGAATACGTCGTCGCGGCAGACACAAGCACAGCCGCACAACACCAGCGTCACGCGCGCTTCGCGCATGCGCCGCTGGCAACGAATTTCTGCTACGGGGGCTGGCACGCTCGGGACTTGGCGACGCGGTCAGTAAGAGGAAGTCAGAGCGAACCCGAGTTCGCCGGATAACGCTGGGAAAACCAGTGCTTTGAGGTGGACGTGGCGATGGCGGCACGTGCCTCGTCGTGCAGGGAGGCGGCTGCGGTCCGCTGTAGAGCGTCGGGCGGTGACGCTCGCAGCGGGGCTCGCGCTGCGCATGACGATGACTGCGCTGGCGGTCCGACTCCGGGGGCGGATTCCGGAGACCACGCAGTGTTTAGCACGCGGCCGTCGCCACATTTTTTCCGCACTTCTGAACGACACGAATTCTTTTGCCGCTTCGCGCATTGCGAGCGGCTCGACGTTGTTGCGTCCGCGAAAAAAAACGCCTGGCCGCTTCACTTCTGTTGCTCTGCCTGCTTCTCGTCACGGGGGCTCCATGTTTTTCCGATCCGGCCGTATGCGTTTTCCACCGGGCTCGCGCGTAGACCGCCCCGACGGTGGCCGCGAGTTCGACCGCGTCGAGCTCGACCTCGCGCGCGATCGCCACGCGCGCGCCGCGATGGAGGCCTACGCGGATTCCTGCGCGGCCGAACTCCCGTGGCTTAGCGAAGCGTTGCGTCTTTCGCGTTTCGTCGCGGCCGAGCGCCTGACGCAGTGTTCGGCCACGGTGCTGCGCGTGTTTGTCATGGCGCAGTCACGCGCGGCCGTGCAACCCGACTATGCGCACGCGGCATGGGAGCACGTACGCTCCCATCTGACGGCGCTGCTTGCGGGATCGCCGTCAACCGCAGGCGGGGCGGGCAAACCCGGCTCGAACGATGGCAAATTCGACTACCATGAGTGATTAACATGAGAGCGATCTGTTCACCGAAGACGAGCGTGGCCTCGCGCTCCCATTTTTTTCGAGACGCGGCGAAAGTAGTGCGCTTTGGCGCACGGCGGGTTGCGCGTGCTGCCAGCGCCAGAGTGAGCGCGTTGCGACCTGGCGCCGGTGCGCGCAGCCGTCGTCGCGAGACGCGGGTCGCGGCTGCAGCGCGCTGCGGCAGGCAGGCAGTCCATCCTGAGACGATGAAAAACAAACCTGGTTGCGGGGTGCTATGAGAATTGCAGTACTGGATGACGATGCAGCGCAGACAGAATTCGTCTGCCAGGCCTTGAGCGCGGCGGGCCACGCCTGCCACGCGTTTGCCAAGGGCAGCGAGCTCGTCAGGCAGCTTCGGCGGCAGACGTTCGATCTGCTCGTGCTCGACTGGAACGTGCCCGACATGGCGGGCGACGAAGTACTGCACTGGGTGCGGCAGAGCCTCTCCACGCGCCTGCCAGTGCTTTTCATGACGAGCCGCAGCCGCGAGGTCGACATCGCGCAAATGCTCAACGCAGGCGCCGACGACTACGTCGTCAAGCCCGTCTCGGCGCCGGTGCTGATCGCCCGGGTCAATTCGCTGTTGCGCCGCGCCTATCAGCTGCACGCGCCCGCGCTCAAGGAAAGTTTCGGCGAATACGAGTTCGACCTCAAGTCGCGCCAGGCGTCGGTGAGCGGGCGCAACGTCGCGCTCACGCAGAAGGAGTTCGATCTCGCGCTGCTGCTGTTTCAGCATCTGAGCCGCCCGCTGTCGCGCGCGCATATTCTCGACGTGATCTGGAAGCAGTCCGACGACATTCCTTCGCGCACGATGGACACGCACGTTTCCATGCTGCGCTCGAAGCTCGGCCTGCGTCCCGAAAACGGCTATCGCCTTACGCCGATCTATGGCTACGGGTACCGGCTCGAGCGCATCGAGGGGGACGACGCGTGAGGGGCGCGCGTGCGGTGCGCGCCTCCGCGGCTCCGTTCTTTGCCTTCGCGCTTGCGCTGATTCCCATTCCCCGCGGCGCCGAGGCGCGCGAGAGCGCCCCGCGCGCGCCCGCGCAGTCGCCCGAGACGACCACCTACGTCACGCGCCCCGGCGACTCGCTCTATGACATCGCCAGGCGTTATCTGCGCAATCCTGCCGACTGGAAAAAGCTCGCGAGCCTCAATCACGTGAGCGCGCCGCGCCGCCTGCAGCCCGGCACGACGCTGCGCGTGCCGGTCGCGCTGCTGCGCCAGGACGGCCTCAGCGCAAAGGTGATCGCAGCGAACGGTCCCGTGCAGCATGCGTTCCGCGCCGGCCCGCTCCTGCCGCTCACGGTCGGCGCGAACCTCGTTGAAGGCGATCGGGTGCAGACCGGCCACAACGGCTTCGCGACGCTTGAACTGGCCGACGGCTCGCATATCGCGCTGCCGCCCGATACCTCGCTCGACTTGGCCACGCTGCGTCAAACTGTGCTCACCGGCGCGACCGACCGCATCGTCGATCTTCATCGCGGCGAAGTGAGCAGCGAAGTCACGCATGCCACGAAGAAGGACGATCGCTTTCAGATCCGCTCGCCTTCCGTGGTGGCCGGCGTGCGCGGCACGCAGTTTCGCGTGAGCTATGACGGCGACAACGGCGCGACGGCGGTCGAAGTGCTGAACGGTGCAGTGGGCGTGGACGCCGGCTCGCCGGGCCACAACCGCCGCGGCGCCAACGTACAGCCGCCGGCACCGGGTACGCCGCTGGCCGCCTCCGAGCAGCTCGTCGCCGCGCACTACGGCAGCCTCACGCTGGCGGGCCAGCCAGCGGGCGCGCCCGTCACGCTGCTCGACGCGCCTGAACTGCTGCATCCTTCCAAAGTGCAGGACGACGACGAAGTCGCCTTCGATATCGCGCCCGCAGCGGGTGCGAGCGCCTACCGCGTGCAGATCGGCCGCGACGCGGGCCTGCTCGACATGATCCGCGACAAGCGCAGCGCCGACCCGCACGTGTCATTCGCCGACCTCGCAGACGGCACGTACTTCGTGCGCATCTCCGCAGTCGACGCGCGCGGTCTCGAAGGCATGCCGGCGTCGTATGCGTTCGAGCGCCGCCGCGTGGCGCTCGGCGCGAGCGCCGGCCCGATTGAAGGCTCGCGCGACTTTGCGTTCCGCTGGTTCATCGACCGCAACGCACAGAACACGCGCTTTCGCTTCGTGCTCGGCACGACGTCCGATCTGCGTGTGCCGCTCATCGACCGCACCGACATCACGGCGGGCGAGGCCGTCGTGCGCGACCTGCCGAAGGGCGTGTACTACTGGACGGTGATCGCCGAGCAGTTCGACAACGGCCATTACTACCAGAAGGCGAGTCCGGTCCAGTCGTTCAGGCTCGACTGGTGACGCAGGCGCGCATGAGCGTGAGGCCGCCCGCGCGCCTTGGCCGCTCAGTCGGGCGCCGCTTCCTGTTCGAATGGGCCGGCGTGGGCTGCGCTGGCGTGGCCGTGGTCGTGTTCTGCGTGATCTGGCGGCTCACGAGCGGCGCCGACCACCTGGTCTATGACCGCTTGCTCTCCGCGCGCTCGCTGCCGGTGTCGCCCGACATCGTGCTCGTGGAGATCGACAATGCGAGCGTCACCGCGCTCGGGCGTTGGCCGTGGCCGCGCGAGGCGCATGCGCGGCTCGTCGATCAGCTCGCGAAGGCGGGCGCGGCGGCCGTCGTCTACGACGTGTTGTTCACTGAACCATCGCACGACGACGCGCAGTTTGCGCAGGCGCTGCGCGCGCGTCCGGCGTTCCTTCCCATTCTTCTTACGCCCGCCGACGACACCGGTCACCGCGACGCCGTGCTGCCGGTTAAGCCGCTCGCGCAGGCGGCCGCCGGCATGGGCCATATCAACCTCGAAGTCGATAGCGACGGCATCGTGCGCAGCGTCGCGCTCTTCGAAGGCGACGCGCAGCAGCGCTGGCCGCAACTGATGGTGCCGGTGTGGCGCGCGGTGCGCAGCGGCGCCGTGAAGCTCGCGCATGGCACGCCGGCCGCCGCGCAGCGCGATGACGTGCTGCACGCGGCGGCGCCCGGCACCGAGTCGCGTTTCCTGATTCCGTTCAGCGCGAATTCGCAGACCTACCACAAGGTCTCGTTCGCCGACGTGCTCGAAGGCCGTGTGCCGACCGAGCAGTTGCGCGGGCACGTGGCGATCGTCGGCGTGACGGCCTCGGGGCTCTACGACCGCTTCGCCACGCCGCTCTCCGGTACGCTCGGCCCGTTGCCCGGCGTGTACGTCCACGCCATCGTGCTCGACACGCTGCTCAACGGCACGGCCATCCAGCCCGCGCCACCCATCATGGTCGTGCTCGCCTCGCTCGCGCCGCTCGCGCTGCTGCTGGCGGGTTTCCTCGTGCTCTCGCCGCTGCGCGCGCTGCTGCTGCTTGCGCTCCTGATCGCCGTGTCGCTCGGCGCGAGCGCGGGTATGTTGCACGGCGCGCGCCTGTGGCTGCCGCCCGTGCCCGCGATCGTCGCGCTGCTTGTCGTCTATCCGGTGTGGAGCTGGCGCCGCCTCGAAATGACGATGGCCTACCTGCGCAAGGAACTGCGCCAGCTTGCCGACGAACCCTACCTGCTGCCCGAAGCGCCCACGCAGCGCCGCGAGTTCGCCGGCGATGCGCTCGCCCAGCAGATGGCGCTCATGGCGCAGGCCGCGCAGCGGCTGCAGGACATGCGCCGCTTCGTGTGGGACAGCCTCGATTCCGTGCCGGAGCCGATTCTCGTCGCCGATCTGCGCGGCGTCGTGCTGATTGCGAATCACGCTTCGCGTGCGTATCTCGCCCGCCTGAAGGTGAGCGCCGCGGAAGGGCGCTGGATGCAGGATGTGTTCGGCGACCTCTCGCTCGTCAAGCCGATCGACCCGGCGCCCGATGCGATGGCGTTCGCGCACGCGCACTGGCCCGCGCCGCTCGACCCGGCGCGCGGCGAGTTCGCGGAGTTGATGGAGCGCGGCGTGGAAGTGCGCGCGCGCGACGGCAGCGACTACCTGCTGCGCTACGCGCGCTGCACGAACGCGCAAGGGCAGGCGGTGGGCTGGATCGCGGGTCTCGTCGACGTGACAGCGCTGCACGACGCCGAACGCCAGCGCGAGGACGCGCTGCGCCTGCTGTCGCACGACATGCGCTCGCCGCAGGCCTCGATCGTCGCGCTCGTCGAGACGGAGCGCGAACGCGGCACGCTCGCCTCGGAGCCCGTGCGCGGCGTGATGGAGCGCATCGAGCGCTACGCACGCCGCTCGCTCAAGCTCGCCGACGACTTCGTGCAGCTCGCGCGCGCCGAGTCCCAGGTCTACGCGCTCGAGCCCACGAGCCTCGCGGAGCTGGTGATCGACGCGAGCGATGAAGTGTGGCCGCAGGCGCGCGCGAAACGCATCCAGATCGACACCGCGTTCGAAGGCGACCAGATGGGCTGGATCAACGCCGACCGCTCGCTCATGACGCGCGCGCTCGTGAACGTGCTGAACAACGCGGTGAAGTACAGTCCTGTGGATACGCGTATCGTCTGCACGGTCGGGCTGGACGACCACATTCCGCCGCGGGTGGTCTGCTCGATTCGCGATCAGGGCTACGGCATTGCGCACGAAGACCAGGCGAGGCTCTTTCAGCCGTTCCAGCGCTTTCACGCGGAGCAGCGGCCCGAGGTGAGCGGCGCGGGGCTCGGCATGGCGTTCGTGAAGACGGTCGTGACGCGCCACGGCGGCGATGTCCAGCTGGAGAGCGAGCCGGGCGAGGGCACCGTTCTGACGATGTCATTGCCCGCGTTCGACGCGCCGGGTTGAGCCGGACGCGAAGTGCCGGACGGGAAGCGCATGAATAACCCAATGGAGTGTTGTGTGAAGACCTTGCTGTCGATTTGTCTCTTGTCGATGCTCGTCGCCCTCGCCGGATGTGCGGGCGTGACGACCGACGTCGCGGCCACGGGCGCGTTGCCTGCCGCGGCGAACCAGGGCGCGAACTACCGTTTCGCGCCCACGCCCGCCCAGGTCGACGCGGGCGAGATGCTTCCGTACCAGGCCTTGCTAAGCGATGGCCTCGCGCAGCGCGGTTTCAGCGCGGGGTCGCCCGATGCGGCGCGCTTTCTCGTCTCGGTGGCCTGGGCCACGCGTCCCGCCGACGTGAAAGTCGTCGACGGCGACTGCGGTGCCGGCTGCGTGCCAGCCGAGGGACCGTCGTTGCCGTGGTTCGGTCGGCCCTACGTGCATACGCTGACGCTGCGTTTCTTCGCGTTGCCCGATGGCGGCGAGGTCTACAAGGTCAGCGCCGTCAAGCACGATCGCAACGCCGACGCACGCGAAGCCGTGCCGTACCTCGTGGCGGGCGCGCTGGCTCGGCTGCCGTATGCGGGCGCGCCGCAATGGCGCGTCAAGCTGAAGAGTCCGCCCAACGTCGGCACGGATCAGACGCCGGGCATGCCGGAAGTGCTCTCCGTTTCGCCAGTCGACAAGTAGTTCAGGGCAACTTTCCCCAGGCCGCGCCGGCGACGAAGGCGCTATGCTGACTCCCGAATCTGGCGCAACGGTTGCGCACAGACATCACGGGAGTCGCTCATGTTCGATCACATTGGATTGCGCGTGCAGGATCTCGCACGCAGCGTGCGTTTTTATGAGGCGCTGCTCGCGCCGTTAGGCGTCGTGGTGTGCATGCGCGACGACGCCTATGCGGGACTCGGCCAGCCAGGCGAGCCGAAGCTCTGGTTGCACGCCGTCTCTGGCGACGCGGCGCTTGCGCCACGCGGCGTGCATGTGGCGTTCGCGGCGGCGAGCCGCGCGGCGGTCGTTGGCTTCTACGAAGCGGGCCTGCGCGCAGGCGCGAAAGACAATGGCGAACCCGGCGTGCGCGCAGACTACAGCCCCGACTATTACGCAGCATTCCTGATCGATCCAGACGGCAACAATGTCGAGGCCGTCTGCTACGCGCGCGAGGCGTGAGCGGGTGTCAGGTGCCGGGTGTGGCGTCCGGCGCTGCTTTGGGTAGCGCTTCGGGCGCGCCGGTGGCCTCGTCGTGCGGCCAGTGGTTTTCAAACACGCATTCGCCAAGCGGCTTGCGTTCGGCCCACTTTTCCATTTCGAGCATTGGCTGCGGGTAGAACGCGTCGACCTGACCCACGCAGAGTATGGCCACCGGCTTGGCGCCGGGCGGCATGGCGAGCAGGGCGCGCACCTCGTCGACATCGAAGATCGACACCCAGCCCATACCGAGCCCTTCGGCGCGCGCCGCGAGCCACATGTTCTGGATCGCGCAGGCCACGGATGCGAGGTCCATCTCCGGTAGCGTGCGCCGGCCGAAGACATGAGCTTCGCGGCGGTCCATCAGCGCGACCACGAGCACCTCGGCGCAGTCGCGCATGCCTTCGACCTTGAGCTTCATGAACTCGTCGCGGCGCTTGCCCAGCGCGTCGGCGGTCGCAATGCGTTCGCGCTCGACCGCCTCGTGAAGTTGCTCGCGCAACGTGTTGTCTGTAATGCGCACGATGCGCCACGGCTGCATGAAGCCCACGCTCGGCGCGTGATGCGCGGCGTCGAGCAGGCGTGCCAATGTCGCGGGATCGACGGGGCCCGGCGCGAAGTGCCGCATGTCGCGGCGCTCGTAAATCGCACGGTAGACCGCCGCGCGCTCGGCTTCGTCAAAGGGCTGTGCCATGGAAGAGTGCGGCCGCGAAAGCCGGGTTGGAGGGCCAGTAAGCGTGCATATAGGTGGCCGCGATCGAACCATGCCGATAAAGCGCCTCGCCGGGCCCGCCAGTTTGTGCGTGGCGTGCCGTGAGCGTGGGCGCAAGCGGCGTGGCGATGCGCGAATAGTGAAACGTGTGGCCGCGCAGCGCGCCATGTGCGCCATCGATCTGCTGCATGCCGAGCGCCGCGAAGCGTTTTTGCATGACCGCCTCGCCGGGCAGCAGGCCGAGCATCGGCGTGCGCGTGCCTTCTACGTCGGTGAGTGCATCGAGCAGATAAAGCATGCCGCCACATTCGGCGACGAGCGGCTTTCCCGCAGATACATGCGCACGCAGCGAATTCGCGCTTAGCGTATTGCGCGCGAGCGCCGATGTATGCAGCTCGGGATAGCCGCCGGGCAGAAAAATCGCATCGGCGTTGGCGGGCGCGGGCTCGTTCGCGAGCGGCGAAAAGTAGCTCACGCTTGCGCCGAGCGTTTCGAGCAACGCAATGTTCGCGGGATAGAGAAACGAGAACGCGGCGTCGCGTGCAATGGCGATATGGCGGTCTTCGAGCAGGCGAGGAATTACTTCGTCATGCGAAGAATATGAAAATTCCACCGGAGGCGGCAATTCCGCGAGCGCGGTTTGCGCGAGCGCGTCGGCGGCGCGCTCGATGCGCGCGTCGAGGTCGTCGATCTCCGCGGCCTGATGCAGGCCGAGATGGCGATCGGGCAGCGTCATCATGGCTTCGCTCGTTACGTGCCCCAGCCAGCGCACGTCGGCGGGCAAGGCCTCCTGCAGCATCTGCGCGTGGCGCGGCGAGCCCACGCGGTTTGCCAGCACGCCATGAAACGGCACTTCGGGCCGAAAACGCGCGAGCCCGAACGCAATCGCGCCGAACGTCTGCGCCATCGACTTCGCGCTCACGACAGCGGCCACCGGCACGCCGAACGTGGTGGCGAGATCGGCGCTGCTCGGCGTGCCGTCGAACAGACCCATGACGCCTTCGATGAGGATCAGGTCGGCTTCGCGCGCGGCCTGCACGAGCAGGGCGCGGCACGCCTGTTCGCCCACCATCCACAGGTCGAGCGAGAGCACGGGTGCGCCGCTCGCGCGCGCGAGGATCGTGGGGTCGAGAAAATCCGGCCCGGTCTTGAACACGCGTACGCGCCGGCCCGCACGGCGGTGCAGGCGCGCGAGGCCCGCCGTGAGCGTGGTTTTGCCCTGGCCCGAAGCGGGCGCGCTGATGAACAGCGCGGGGCAGGCAAGCGTTGCGCTCATGCGCTCAAAACTCCACGCCCTTTTGCGCCTTCACGCCTTGCTCGCGATACGGATGCTTCACGAGGCGCATTTCCGTGACGAGGTCGGCGGCTTCGATCAGCGCGTCGGGCGCATGGCGGCCCGTCACGACCACGTGCACGTGCGGCGCGCGCGACGCGATCACGCCGAGCACTTCGTCGAGCGGCAGGTACTCGTATTTGAGCACCGTGTTGAGCTCGTCGAGGATCACCATCGCGTACTCGCCGCTTTCGATCATGCGCTTTGCTTCGTCCCAGCCCTTGCGCGCGGTGGCGATGTCGCCGTCGCGATTCTGCGTGTTCCAGGTGTAGCCGTCGCCCATGGTCACGAAGTCGCAGTGCGCGACGCTGCCGAGAAAATCGCGTTCGGCCGTATGCAGCGCGCCCTTGATGAACTGCACGACACCGAGCTTCATGCCGTGGCCGAGCATGCGCACGGCCATGCCGAACGCTGCCGTGCTCTTGCCCTTGCCGTTGCCGGTGTTGACGATCAGGAGGCCCTTTTCGTGCGTTGCGGCGGCCTGTTTTTTCTCGTGGCCCTCGCGGCGGCGTTGCGTCATGCGTTGGTGCGATTCGGGATCGGTTTTCATCGTCGTGAGTGGGTTTATTGCGGGGCTTTCGCTTGCGTGTTTGCCGGGTTTTGCAGCGTGCTGGCGATCGCGACCGTTACGCCGTCGAGCGCCAGCTTGCCGCGCACGAGCGGACCGCCGCCCGCCGCGAGACGCGCGCAGGGCTCGCACACGCCGTCCACGCCGAATTGCGCTTGGGCAGCAGCGGAGGGCGGCGCGATCGTGGGCGTCGCGGCGATTTGCTCCCGCGTGAACGTGTACAGCGGCAGCGCATGCGCCGCGCAAAACGCCTGTAGCGCGGGCTCACCGGCTTTGACGTCGAGCGTGGCCACGGAGGTCACGCTTTCGAGCGGGCACGCACCGAGCGCGGCGCGCACGGCGGCGTCGACCTGCGCAAGCGTCACGCCGCGCCGGCAGCCAATGCCGAGCGCGAGCGACGGCGCGCGCTGTGCGGGCTCCAGCGTGGTTTCGAATGAAGCTGCGCGCGTGGCGCGATTTTCGACAGAATTCACGGCGGGAGCGGAGCAAGCAAAACAGTCGTATTCCGGCCGTTGCCGGATGCGCGCTACGATAGCACACGCTTTTGCGGCTTCCCACGCCTTCCTTGACGCGCAAGCCCCCCGCGCCTACACTCGCACGCACTCTGGTGCTCGCGCGCGCGATTCATGATGCGCGCGCAGTTAAACGGGAATCAGGGAGCCATCCCGCCTCGGGCGTGGCCAACCTGAACTGCACCCGCAACGGTACAACGAGCGCGGCGTTCGAACGAATGCCGCAAACCGCTTCCATGCTTTACGCAGTCCACGCCACTGCCCGAGCCGGCCGCAAGGCCACTCGCGCGGGAAGGCGAAGCGGTGTTTCGTCAGTCCGGATACCGGCCAGATACGTGGGATTCGCGCTGCGGGGATGCGGTGCCGGGTCCATGATATTCACGCGTCGGCCGGGCGAGGCCCCGGTGCGTTTCTGGTCGTTCGTCCCCCTGCAGGTTTTTTTTGAATCGTTACGCGTGAGTGCGTCTCCACGGATACGCGCGTGCTCGCGTGACGACACACAGATACTCGCACGAACGGCCAACGCGACGCACCCCGCTATCCGGCTTGGCGCCGAAGGAGCACTTCATGCAAATGCGCAAGATTCCGGTCACGATCGTGACGGGCTTTCTCGGCAGCGGCAAAACCACGCTGCTGCGTCACATTCTCCAGCACGCGGGTGGTCTGCGCGTCGCGGTCATCGTCAACGAGTTCGGCGAACTCGGTATCGACGGCGAAATTCTGCGCGGCTGCGGCATTGGCTGCGACGAGAACGGCAACGAAACGGAAGGCCAGCTCTACGAACTCGCGAACGGTTGCCTGTGCTGCACCGTGCAGGAAGAGTTCTTCCCGGTGATGGAGAAACTGCTCGAACGCCGCGGCGACATCGATCATGTGCTGATCGAAACCTCCGGCCTCGCGCTGCCCAAGCCGCTCGTTCAGGCGTTCAACTGGCCGTCGATTCGCAACGCGTTCACCGTCGATGCGGTCGTGACCGTGGTGGACGGCCCCGCCGCCGCGAGCGGCCAGTTCGCCGAAAACCCGCAGGCCGTGGACGCACAACGCCGCGCCGACCCGAATCTCGATCACGAATCGCCGCTGCACGAGCTGTTCGAAGACCAGCTTTCGGCCGCCGATCTCGTCATTCTCAACAAGACCGATCTGCTCGACGAAGCGGGCCAGGACGCGCTCATTGCCGAGCTGCGCGAAGAACTGCCGCCGCAGGTGAAGATCGTGCGCGCGCAGCACGGCAAGCTCGATCTGCATACGCTGCTCGGGCTCGAAGCGGCTTCCGAAGAGAGCATTCATCTGCGGCACGACCATCACGGTTCCGGCGACGATCCCGATCATCATCATGACGAGTTCGATTCGGTCGTGGTGTCGGGCGCGGCCGCTTCGCGCGAGAGCGTGATCGAAGCGCTGCAGCAGCTCGTCGATGCACACACGATCTATCGCGTGAAGGGCTTCGCCGCGCTGCCGGGGGCACCGATGCGTCTCGTGATTCAAGGTGTAGGCCGCCGCTTCGACAGCTATTTCGACCGCCGCTGGAACGCGCAGGAAAGCGCGACGCAGCCGCTTGCGAGCCGCTTCGTGCTGATTGGCGAAGACCTCGATGGCACGACGCTGCAAGCGGCATTCGACACGGCGCTCGCGAACGTGCAGATCGCGGGCGCGAAGTGACCGCGCTGAGCTAGACGAGGCCGTACCATGCACTTGCTGCGCACCACGCCAGGTGGTTTTGTCGACGACACGCAGGGCGTCATCCGTATTGACCAGCAGCCCGCAGAAATCGTCGTGCTCAGTTCGGCGGATACGACGCTCGCGCTGCTGGCGAGCGTCGTGCCGCGCCTGCCCAAAGGTTTCCCGGGCGTGCGGCTCGCGAACGTCACGTACCTGCGCCAGAACGCATCGGTGGACTTCTACGTCGAAGACGTGTTGCAGCATGCGCGGGTGGTAGTGGTCGATCATCTGGGCGGCGAAACGTACTGGCCTTACGGCATCGAGCAGGTCGTCTCGCTTGCGCAGCAGCGCGGGCAATTGCTCGCGATGTTTTCGGGCGACTTGCAGGAAGACCCCAATCTCATCGCGAAGAGCCGCGCCGAGCCCGAGTTTTGCCGCCTGCTCTGGCGTTATCTGCGCGAAGGCGGCGCGGCGAATGCCGAATCATTTCTGCGCGCGCTCGCGTGGCGCGCCTTCGACTGGGGCAGCGAGCCTGCGCCGCCCGTCGCGCTGCCGGCCGCCGCGCTCTATTGTCCGCAGCGCGACGTCGCGACCATCGACGAATGGCGCGCGCGCTGGCAACCCGGCGCCCCGGTCGTCGCGCTGCTGTTTTACAAGGCGCATTTGCAGGCCGCGAACACGGCCGCTTTCGACGCGCTCATTACCGCGCTGCTGGCGCGCGGCATGAACCCGCTGCCGCTTGCGATCACCTCGCTCAAGGACACCTTGAGCCGCGACGTGCTCGATCAACTGGCGGCCGAGCACGATGTCTCGCTCGTGCTGAACACCACGGCGTTTGCGGCTTCGTCGCTGGACGACCCCGAACCGCTCGCGCTCGCCGGCGACGCACCCGTGCTCCAGGTGATCCTGAGCGGCGGCAACCGCGACGACTGGGTCAAGGACAATCACGGCCTGAACTCACGCGACATCGCCATGCATATCGCGCTGCCCGAGGTGGACGGCCGCGTGATCACGCGCGCGATCAGTTTCAAGGGCCTCGCGTACCACTGCAAAGAGACGCAAGTCGATGTCGTGCGTTATCAGCCCGACCTGGAACGCGTGGCTTTCGTGGCCGAACTCGCGCGCCGCTGGTGCCGTTTGCGCGGCCTGCCGAACGCGGAGAAAAAGCTCGCGCTCGTGCTCGCGAACTATCCGATGAGCGAAGGTCGCATTGGCAACGGCGTGGGGCTCGACACGCCGGCTTCGGTGGTCGGCATCCTGCGCATGCTGCGCGACGAAGGCTACCGCGTAGCCGATCTACCCGAAGACGGCGACGCGCTCATGCGCATCCTCACACAGGGCGTGACGAACGATCCCGACACGCGCGCGCTGCGCCCCGCATGGCAGAGCCTTTCGCTCGACGACTATCGCGCGCGCTTCTCGCAGTTGCCCGCCGAGGCGCAAAACGCGCTGATCGCGCGTTGGGGCGCGCCGGAAGCGGACCCCACGGTGCGGCGCGGCCGCTTCATGATCGCGGGCTGGCGCTGCGGCCAGGTGTTCGTGGGCATCCAGCCTTCGCGCTCGCGCGGCGACGACACTTACGCGAACTACCACGACGCCGAACTCGTGCCGCCGCACGCGTACCTCGCGTTTTACTTCTGGCTGCGCGAGACGTTCGGCATCGACGCCATCGCGCACGTGGGCAAGCACGGCAATCTGGAGTGGCTGCCGGGCAAGAGCGTTGCGCTTGGCGACACCTGTTGGCCCGACATGGCGCTCGGGCCGCTGCCGCATCTGTATCCGTTCATCGTCAACGATCCGGGCGAGGGGAGCCAGGCCAAGCGCCGCGCCCAGGCCGTGATCGTCGATCATCTGATGCCGCCGCTCACGCGTGCCGAAAACTATGGGCCGTTGCAGGACCTCGAGCGTCAGGTCGATGAGTATTACGAAGCATTGATGGTGGACCCGCGCCGCGCGAAGCTGCTGCGCAAGACCATACTTGCGACCATCATCGAGCATCGGCTGCACGAAGAATTGAGCGTCGCCGCGCCCGCGGATCAGGCTGGCGAAGACGAACTCCTCACGCGCGCCGACGCCTACCTGTGCGAACTGAAGGAAGCGCAGATTCGCGACGGGCTGCACACGTTCGGCGAATCGCCGCAAGGCCAGCAGCGTTGCGACACGCTGCTGGCACTAGGGCGTTACGCGTGCGGGGACGGTCAGGGTGCGAACGCGGGCTTCATCGAGGCGATCGCGCGCGACCTGCGCATCGATCACCTGGTCGATCCGGCCACGGTGGATTGGGCCGCGCCGTGGCAGGGCCCGCGTCCATCGCTGCTCGCAAGTGTTAGCGACACGCCATGGCGCCACGCGGGCGATGCGCGCGAACGCCTCGAAATGCTCGCGGCCACGCTGATCGAAGGCGTTTGCTCAGGCGAGCGAAACGATGCGTCAACTCAATCGTTGCCGCACGCGGCGCAGGTGCTCGCGCGCCTGCACGACGATGTGCTGCCGCGCCTCGATGCCTGCGGCCCGGAGGAAATGCGCCAGCTGCGCCGCGGTTTCGAAGGCCGTTTCGTGCCGCCGGGCCCGAGCGGTTCGCCCTCGCGCGGCCGTCCCGATGTGCTGCCCACGGGCCGCAACTTCTATTCCGTCGATACGCGCGCCATCCCCACGCAGGCCGCGTGGGCGCTCGGCATGAAATCGGCGCAGCAGCTCATCGAGCGCCATTTGCAGGAGCACGGCGATTATCCGCGCGCCGTGGGGCTTTCGGTCTGGGGCACGGCCACGATGCGCACCGGCGGCGACGATATCGCCCAGGCGTTCGCGCTGATCGGCGTGCGCCCGAAGTGGGCTGCGGGCAGCCAGCGCGTGACCGACTTCGAGATCATGCCGGTCGAGGCGCTGGACCGGCCGCGTATCGACGTGACGCTGCGCGTATCGGGCTTCTTCCGCGACGCGTTTCCGAACGTGATGCATCTGTTCGACGCAGCGGTGCAGGCCGTGGCCGATCTCGACGAGCCGGAGCACCAGAACCCGTTGCGCGCACGTGTGCTGCGCGAACGCGACGCGCTGGTCGCAGGCGGCATGGCCGCCGACGAGGCGCGCCGCCGCGCGGGCTGGCGCGTGTTCAGCGCGCGTCCCGGCGCCTATGGCGCGGGCTTGCAGTCGATGATCGACCATCGCCAGTGGCAAACCGACGCCGATCTCGCGAACGCCTACCAGGCATGGGGCGGCTACGCCTACGCGCAAAAGAGCGCGGGCGACGAGGCGAGCGACGCGTTCCGCGCGCGTCTCGCAACGCTCGACGTCGTGCTGCAGAACCAGGACAACCGCGAACACGACCTGCTCGACTCGAACGACTACTACCAGTTCCAGGGCGGCATGGCCGCGGCGGCGCGACATTTTTCGCAGGCGCAGCCCGCCCTCTATCACGCGGACCACAGCAACCCCTCGGCCCCGCGCATTCGTCCGCTGCACGAGGAGATCGCGCGCGTGGTCCGCTCGCGCGTGGTGAACCCGAAGTGGATCGACGGCGTGAAGCGTCACGGCTACAAAGGTGCGGCGGAAATGGCGGCGACGGTCGACTATCTGTTCGGTTATGACGCGACCGCGCGCGTGGTGGGCGATCATCAGTACGCGCTCGTCGCGAACGCCTATGTCCACGACGACGACACGCGCGCCTTCATGCAGCGACACAATCCCCACGCGCTGCACGCCGTGTGCGAGCGCCTGCTCGAAGCGATCCAGCGCGGTCTCTGGCAGGAACCGGGCGAGCATCGCGCACAACTCGAACACCGTCTGCTCGAAGCCGGGCAGCATCTGGAAGGATCTGGATCATGAGCGCTGCGGCCACGCGTCCCGCGTTTCCCTTTACCGCGCTGGTCGGGCAGGCGCCGTTGCAGCGCGCGCTGCTCATCGCGGCCATCGACCCCGCGATCGGCGGCGTGCTCGTGAGCGGGCCGCGCGGCACAGCGAAATCCACGGCAGCGCGTGCGCTTGCGGCGCTCCTGCCTCAAGGCGCGTTCGTCACGCTGCCGCTCGGCGCGAGTGAGGACAAGCTCATCGGCACGCTCGACCTCGAAGCGGCGTTGCGCGAGAGCGCGGTGCGCTTCGCGCCTGGCCTGCTCGCGCGTGCCCACGGCGGCGTGCTTTACGTGGATGAAGTGAACCTGCTTCCCGACGCGCTCGTCGACGTGCTGCTCGACGCGGCGGCGAGCGGCGTGAACACCGTGGAGCGCGATGGCGTCTCGCACTCGCACGACGCGCACTTCGTACTGGTGGGCACGATGAATCCCGAAGAAGGGGAGTTGCGTCCGCAGCTGCTCGACCGCTTCGGCTTGATGGTCGAACTCGGCACGCCTTATGACGTGGAGGAGCGGCAACGCATCGTCAAGGCGCGTCTTGCGTTCGACGCCGATCCACAGGCGTTTTGCGCGGCACGCGAGACCGAACAGCGCGCGCTTGGCGAACGCATCGCGGCGGCGCGCGACGCGCTCGCCAGGCTCGACTGGAGCGACGCCGTGCACGAGCGCGCGGCGCAACGCTGCATCGAGGCGGCAGTGGACGGCTTGCGCGCCGACCTGGTGATGCTGCGCGCGGCGCGCGCGCTCGCCGCGTTCGAAGGCGCGGATGCCGTGACCCCGGCACATGTCGATGCGGTCGCCGATTGCGTGCTCGCGCATCGGCGGCACGCCATGCCGCAGCGCTCCGATGCGCCGTCTGCCGCTGGGCCGCAGCCGCCCCAGTCCGCATCCGCATCCGCATCCGCATCCGCATCCACGCGCGAACAAATGCGTACCGAAGCAACCCCGGATGCCGATTGGGGCGAATTGCCGCCCGAGCCCGTCGCCGCGAAGGCGGTGAAAGGCGTGATCCCGCTGCCCGCAAAAAAACGCTGACCCGTCGGGCACAGGCCGCCGCCTTCGCACAGGGCGGCGCTCGACGGCGAGAAGGCCCGGGGCGCGGTCCCGCGCAAGTCGCAAAGCATGGCGCGCGCATTGCCTGGCCGCCCACGCTCGCAGTCAAACGCGCAGGATCGTTGCAAGCGCAACATTTCCGCTTTGCCAAACGCAAGACGGGTTCCGGCGCGCTCCATTGTTTCGTGCTGGACTGCTCGGCCTCCATGCTCGCGCGCGGTCAACTCGCGCTTGCCAAGGGTTTGTTGATCGCACTGTTCGACCGCGCTCGCGCCGAGCGGGTGGAAGTGGCGTTGATCGCTTTCGGCGGCGCGGCCGCCGAACTGCGTTTCGGGCCCGCAGTACCGCGCTGGTGGAACGAGCGCTGGATCGAGCCGATTGGCGGGGGCGGCGGCACGCCGCTGGAAACGGGCATTGGCCGCGCGGCGCGCGTGCTGGAGACGGTGGCACGGCGTGACCCGGCGCGCGCGCGCCATCTCTGGCTCTTCAGCGACGGCCGCACGACGCAGTGGCCCGCGCGGCCGCGTCATGCCGATCACGTCACGGTAATCGATTGCGAACTGGGCGCGCTGCGCGTGGGGCGCTGCGAGGCGCTCGCGCAGGCATGGGCCGGCGAGTGCCTGGACGCTCAGGCGCTGCTCGCGTGAGCGAGCGCTAGCGCACGCTGCCGGTCCAGTACAGCACGTCGTCCTGACGATCGAATACGTAGACTTTCATTGCCATCTGCTCGGCGGGCGTGAGGCGGTCGAGTTCGAGACCGAGCGTCGTGTGCGCGGGGTCGCCCGTTTCCGCCTGCACGTTGCGGATGACCGCGGTGGTTTCGATCGCTGTATCGTTCTCGCCGGAGCGTAGTTGAAATGCGACGCGCAACCGCTCGCCAACCTTGCCGAGTGCCCACGCCGCGCTCACCGAAAGCCCGAGCGCGCTGATGCCGCGTGCAAGCGCCACCCCGTCATAAGCCGCGCCTTCTTCGCCGATACCGTAGCGCACGGGAAATTGCGCGCGCACGCGAATCGAGCGGCGCTCGCGCAGGCGGCGGATGTTGGCGGGCTTCGAAAGCACGAGGTAGTCGAGCGGCGACTGGCTGAGCGCATGCACGGTGCATACGAAGCGAAAGACGGCCTGGCTCGCAATCGCGACGATCTCCACGTTTTCGCCGGGCGTGACGGCGATGGGGCGGCCATCGACATAGGGTGTGGTCACAAAGAGCGCCTCATTCGGCGCGAAGCCGATCAGGCGGCACGGGTGCATGGGTGCGCCGCTCGCGCCCATCTGCGGGCGCAGGCCCGTCAGCGCGCCGATGGTCAAATGCATGTCGCGCGTGGTGGCGGCCGGCTCGCCGGCATTGGCCATGCCCGCCGCGCTTTGCGGTGCAACCTCGAGCCTTTCCATGTCGCCGCGATGCGGCGCGAAGTGCTGGAACAGAAAGGTGCGCTCCGCTTCGCCCACCAGCACCGCGCCGGCCTCGAGCAGCAGGGCGCCGTCGTGATCGACGACAGGCCAGGCGAGCGGCTCGCCTACCGGCATGGCGTCCGGCGTGAGCGCGGCAGCTTCGATTGCGGTGGCGGCGTCGCTGGCTTCGGCTTGAGCTTCAGGGGTCGGGTGGGTCATCGGCGCAGGGTGGTCGGTGAGCGGTTCGCGTCGCGAATTGACATCGCGGGTTCAACTGGTTTACGGCGCTGCGGCAGGGAAATTGAGTGCGTGCCGCGATTCGAAGGCAGTTTCGCGAGGCGCAGTATGATGAATCCCGAATGCAATCTGTAATCGGCCGGCAAACGTGGCAACTCTCACGAGCGGAGCAAGAGGAAGCGCCTCATGGAGTTCTGGAAACGATGTTTGCGAATCCCCAGTCGATGGAATCGGGCGCTCATGCAGTGGGTCGGGAGCCATCCGTTCATCGTCGGCACGATGGGCTCGCTCGTCGGCGCGGCCATCGTGGCGATCGTGCTGGTGGGGTTGATGCAGCAGCGCACGCAGGCCATCGTCAGCACGCAACACAATTCGGCCGCGCTCGTTTCGCTGATGTCGAATGACCTCGAGGCGAATTCCAGCATTTACGACCTGTTGCTGCTCGACGCCGCAGATAGCGCGCGGGACCCGCGCACGCAAAGTCTCCCGCCCGACATTCGCCGCAAGCTGCTGTTCGGCCGCGTGGCGACCGGCGCTTATCTCGACGACGCGTTCTACGTCGACGAGTACGGCCATATCGTCGAATCGCAGGACGGCCGCGCGTATCCAGGCGTCAATCTCGCCGACCGGGACTATTTCACTGCGCAGCGCGAGCGCTCGGTCGGCATGTTTCTTTCGGACCCGATTCGCTCGCGGGTGCGCGACGGCCACTATTCGATTGCGATCTCGCGCCGGGTGACTGAGCACGATGGTTCGTTTGGCGGCATCGTGATGCTCACGCTGCGGCTCGCGTACTTTCAGCAATTGTTCGACCGGATCGACGTCGACTCCAAAGGCAGTGCTTTCATCATGCTGGGCGACGGGACCATGCTCGCGCACCGCCCCTATTCGGACTACGAAGTGGGCGCGCAGGTCGGCGAGCTGGATTACATCCAGCCGATGCTGAAAACGAGCGACGGCTCGTTCATTGCCGCGGGCGAGGACGACAAGGTCCAGCGCATCTATACGTTCAAGCGCGTGCCGCACACGTCGCTCATCGCGGTCGTCGCGCCTTCCGTGGACGGCGCGCTCGCCGCATGGCATCAGCGCCTGCGCATCTATGTGCCGATGGCGTTGATCTTCGGCGCGCTCATCGCCGCTTCGTCGTGGCTGCTCGCATTGTCGATGCGCGCGCGGCTCGCCACGCAAAAGGAGTTCGAGCGTCTCGCGGTCACCGACGCGCTGACGAGCCTCTACAACCGGCGCGCACTCGACTTGCGTATCGAAACCGAATGGCAGCACGCGAGACGCGCGGGCGAACCGCTCTCGGTGCTCTTCGTCGACATCGACAAGTTCAAGCTGTTCAACGACTTTTATGGGCACGCGGAGGGCGACAAGGTGCTCGCCGCCGTGGCTCGCGCGATACGCGAGGCCTGCCGCCGCGGAACGGACATGGTCGCGCGCTACGGCGGCGAGGAGTTCGCCGTGGTCCTGCCGGCCACGCCTTTCGATGGCGCCGTGAAGATTGCGGAAGGGGTGCGCCAGCAAGTGGCGGCGCTGGGAATCGTGCACGAGCACAGCGAATACGGCACGCTGACCGTGAGCATCGGCTGCGCCACCTGCGTGCCGCGCGAGCGCACGGGCGCGCAGGCGCTGCTGCGCGCCGCCGACGCCGAGCTGTACGCGGCGAAGCAGGCGGGGCGCAACCAGGTGAAGGCGCGCGAATTCGAGGGCGCGCCGCCCGACCCGCGCGACGCGCTACCCACCTTGAAGGCGTGAGCACGCCTTTTTATTCGGCATCCTCACGATACCAGCGCGGCGTATAAATCCACTCGCCGCCGTCGCCGCGCGAGAACCCGCGTGTGGCCGAGGAGCCGACGATCACCATCGTGCGCATATCGACGTCCGACGAACGCAGTTCGCCCAGCGTCGTCGCGCGCAGCGTTTGCGCGGGGCGGCCCACGTCGCGGCCCAGCACCACGCGCGTGAGCGGCGCGCGCACGCTGCGCACGATGTCCAGCGCGCGATCGAGTTGCCATGGCCGCGCGCGCGAGATGGGGTTGTAGAACGCCATCACGAGATCGGCCTGCGCCGCATGCAGCAGGCGCTTTTCGATCACCGCCCACGGCTTCAGGTTGTCGGAGAGCGACAGCATGCAGAAGTCGTGGCCGAGCGGCGCGCCAATCTGCGCCGCTGTGGCGAGCGCCGCGGAAACGCCCGGCACGATCGCCAGCTCGACGGCATGCCAGCGCGGGTCGTCGGCGCCTTCGAGCGCTTCGAGCACGGCGGCCGCCATGGCGAACACACCGGGGTCGCCCGACGAGACCACGGCCACGCGCCGCCCCTCGCTCGCCATCTCGAACGCGTGGCGCGCGCGCTGCAGCTCTTCGCGGTTGTCGGTGGCATGGCGCTGCTGGTCTGCGCGCAACGGTCCCGCCATCTCCACATAGGTTGCGTAGCCGACGATATCGGTTGCGTCGTCCAGCGCGGCGCGCGCGGCGGGCGTAAGCAGATCGGCGCGGCCGGGCCCGAGGCCCAGCACCGTGAGCTTGCCGCGCGAGCGGCCCAGCGCGCGTGGATCGAGCGGCGCGGCGGCGCAGGCCAGCGCGATGCCGTCTTCGTTCGGCGCGTAGCGCTCGACGTCTGCAGCAAGGTTGAGCGCCGCGAGCGTGGCTTGCGGCGTGGGCTCCGCGCTTTCGACGAAGCGCAGCGGCACGCCGAGTTCGGTTGCCGCCAGCGCGAGCGATGCGTCGCACATGTGAGCAGACGGGGCGGCAAGCGCCGCAAGCGCGAGCGGCGCGAGGCCGTGCGCATGGAGCGCGCGCCGCACGCCTTCTGCAAGCGCCTCTTGCGGCGCGCCCACGGCCGCCACGATGCTGCGCGGATGAATCACAAGGTCGTCGGGGCTGCCGTTCCAGGCGTGCGCGCTCACGCGTATGGCATGACTGGCCGCTGCGTCGCGCGGCAGATCGACGCTCTCCAGCCACGGCGCCTCACCGTCCACGCGTGTCGTTGCGCCCGCAAGCAGATCGGAGACGAAACGCTTGCCTTGCGCGAGGCTCGCGAGCGCATAGCCCGCGGGCGGATTGAGCAAACAGGTGCCGAATCGCAGTTCGCCGCTCGTGGTGATGGCGGGCGCGACCGCGAGCGCCGCGCCAATTTCGCGCGCCATCACGTTCACGCCGGTCAGTCCGCCGAGCAGGGGCACGACGGCGCTGCCGTCCTCGGCGAGTGCGAGCACCGGCGGCTCCGCGCCCTTGTTGGCCAGCAGCGGCGCGAGGCACCGGATCACGATGCCCGCCGCGCACAGCGCGACGATGGGCATGCCGCGCGTATAGCATTCGCGCAAATGCGCGCCAAGCTCGCTGAACGCGACATCGCCTTCCACGCGGCCTTGCAGCGCATGGATTTTCGCGCCCGCGTAGAGCGCCTGCACGCGCCGCGCGGTGGCCAGCGCGCCGGGCCCGAGAATGACGATGGCGGGCGGCGTCACGACTGCCATTTCACCCCCGGCACGACGAGCAGCGAGAAGTAGGGCGAAGCCATCGGATCGACGTCGTCGAGCGGGACGATGCGCTGGTTCGCCATCGTTGCGCGCTCGACATACAGCGCGCGATGCGCGAGACCCAGCTCGCCCAGCACGCGGCGCACCTTGTCGAAGTTGCGGCCCAGTTTCATGATGACGGCGGCGTCCGCGTCGGCCAGCCGCCGGCGCAATTCGCCCTCGGGCAGCACGCCCGACAGCACGGCGAGGCTCTGGTTGCGGTAGACGAGCGGCACGCCCAGCACCGCCGCGCCGCCCAGCATCGAGCACACGCCAGGCACGACTTCGGCTTCGTAGCGCGCGGCGAGCCGGTCGTGAAGATACATGTACGAGCCGTAGAAGAACGGATCGCCTTCGCAGATCACGGCCACGTCACGGCCGGCGTCGAGATGGCGCGACAGCATTTGCGCGGCGCCGTCGTAGAAGTCGGCGATGATCGCCTCATACGAGAGCGGCGGTTCGAGCGCCTCGGTCGTCACGGGGTACACGAGCGGCAGGCGTTCCTGCTCCGCTTCGAGATGGGCCTCGACAATGCCGAACGCATTGCCTTTCTTGCCCTTCGCGACAAAATACGCGACGACGGGTGCCGCCTTGAGCAGGCGCACGGCTTTGAGCGTGAGCAGTTCGGGGTCGCCGGGGCCGACGCCGATGCCGTGCAGACGTCCTTTGCGGGTCATTTATTCGGTCTCCGAAGCGAGTGCGTTGACGGCGGCGGCGGCCATCGCGCTGCCGCCACGGCGACCATGCACGACGACGAAGGGCACGCCGTGATTTTCGGCGGCGAGCTGCGCCTTGGACTCGGCCGCGCCGACAAAGCCCACGGGAAAGCCGAGGATGAGCGCGGGCAGCGGCGCGCCGGCGGCGATCATGTCGAGCAGGTGAAAGAGTGCGGTGGGCGCATTGCCGATCGCCACGACGCTGCCTGCAAGATGCGGCCGCCAAAGTTCGAGCGCGGCGGCCGATCGCGTATTGCCAAACTCGCGTGCGAGCGTGGGCACAGCGGGGTCGTCGAGCGTGCAGATGACGGCGTTGTTCGCGGGCAGGCGTGCGCGCGTGACGCCGTATGCGACCATTTTCGCGTCGCAGAGAATGGGCGCGCCGCCTGCGAGCGCGTTGCGGCCCGCCGTGCCCGCGCCTGCGGAAAACGCGAGGTCGGCGGCGACGTCCACCATGCCGCAGGCGTGGATCACGCGTACGGCGAGTTTTTCCAGGTCGGCGGGAATGCGCGAGAGGTCGGCTTCGGCGCGGATCGTCGCGAACGATTCGCGATAGATCGCCTGGCCGTCGCGGATGTAATCAGACATCTTGGGTACTCCGGGGCCGCTGCGCGAGTGCGAGCGCAGCCGCTTCGATCGTCAGGTTGCGCGCGACGAGCTGGCCAAAGCGCTGGCCGAAGCCGCTTTGCGTGTCGTCGCGCTGGTAAAGGTCGTAGTGGTCCGGCTCGCTGGCGAGCAACGTGAACGGCGCGCAATGAGCGGCCGCGCAGGAGCGTTCGCAGCCGCTCAGGTGCGCTTGCGCGCCGGGCGGCAGCAGGGCGGCGAGACGCTGTGCGTCGGCTTTGGTGTCGGCGCGGCTTTTGGCGCACCCCGCCGAGCCCGTGCAGGCGATCAGGCGCGCGAACGGATCGGCGCGCGAGACAATGAGGCCGAGCGCGTGCAGCCGTTCGAGCGCGCCGGTCATGGCGCGCGCGGGCACGTTAGGCAGCAGCAGGCCTTGCCATGGCGTCACCCGCAGCGTCGCATCGCCCGAGTCTTGCGCGAGCGCGGCGAGCGCGCGCAGCGTATGCGCGTCGATGCGGCCGAGCGCGGGCTGCGCGCCTACGTAGCCACTGCCGTCGACGTGCAGCGCGTGCGCGCCCAGTCGCAAGCCGGCAGGACTCGGCTCGCGACGCCACGCGTGCAGCGCGGCGTCGTCACGCATCAGCGCGAAGCCGCCATGATCGCGCGCGCGTTGCAGCAGCGCATCGAGTGAGTGTGCGGCGAGCACGTCACGCATGCGCGTTGCGTCTGCGCCCGCGAGATCGAGGAACGCATGGAGCAGCGCACGTATCGATGCGCAAATATTTTCGGTCGCGAGCGTGCCGATTGGCTGTGCCGTGGGGCACCCTGCGAGGCCCAGTGCAAAGCGCACGGTCGCGCCGTGCGGCAACGCGGCGAGCCAGATGTCGTGCGGATGCCCGAGCATCGCCATGCGCTCGCCGCCGTCCAGTTGCAGCGCGAACTTGGGCGAGAGCGCGGCGAAACGCGCTTCGCGCTGCATCATGTCGATGAGGGCTGCGGCGAGCACCGTTGTGTCGCACAAAGCCTCAGGGTCAACGCCCGCGAGCGGGCTCAGCATCACGTTGCGCAATTCGTCGGCGGCGCACGCGTGCTCGACCGGGCTCGCGGCGTCGATGCCGGCGGGCCCGAGGCCCGCACCGATCAGCGCGGCGCTCAACGCGGCCTCCTCGCCCACGCGTACGCCGCGAATCTGCACGTTCGCGCGATTGGTCAGTTCGAGCACGCCGCCGGCATGCGCCAACGCGGCGTCGGCGAGGGCGCGCGCCCGCGTGGCGCTCAGCACGCCGCCGGGCAGGCGGATGCGGCACAGGCCGCCGTCGCGCGCCGCGACCACGCGCACGAGCCCCGGGCACGCCGAGGGGCGGAGCACGGCCAATGCAGCAGCGGGCGAGACGGGCTTCGTTTCGTGTTTCAAGGGAATACCGGGTAAGCATCGCGCGGGAGCGGCGCGCTGCCCGCACGTGAGGCGGGAAACGGCAGCGGTATCGGTACACCCCGCCCGATATGGGTTCGCACGAACAGTCGGCCGGCAGGTCTCCTGGCTCGCAGGTCGTGGACCGCATCGGCCTTCCCGGTAAAACCAGTGGCTCGGGTGGATGCGGTCTCGCTGCTTACAGTCGCGGGGGCGGCCACAGCTTGCTGTGTTCCCTGTTTGCGATCCGGAGTTAGCGCTTCAGCGCTGACTCCGGCCTCATACAAAGTGCCTTAAAGGCGCCGGCGGACACGGTATTATGCCCGTTTTCGCGCGCGCTCCGCCCGGCAATCGGGTTGCGGGCCGCCGGTGGCGCAGGGAAACAGGCGACAAACCAGGCAACAAAGCAAGCAAAAGCGGGAGAACGAATGCAGGGCACGCAGGCATGGCTGACGGTGGTGGGCATAGGCGACGATGGCTACGCGGGCCTCGGGCGCGACGCGCGGCGCGCGCTGTTCGACGCTGCCGTCGTGACGGGCGGCGAGCGCCATCTTGCGATGCTGCCCTCGCGCGTGCGCGCGCGCCGCGAAGCGTGGCCGCAGCCGTTCAGCGTCGAGGCGCTGCTCGCGCATCGCGAGTCGAATGCGCCCGTATGCGTGCTCGCGAGCGGCGACCCCATGCTGTTCGGCGTGGGCGCGACGCTCGCGCGCCGTGTGGCACCCGGTGAAATGCGCGTGCTGCCTGCGCCTTCGTCGCTCTCGCTGGCGGCGGCGCGTATGGGCTGGGCGTTGCAGGATACGGCGATGGTCTCGCTCGTCGGCCGACCGCTCGATGCGCTGCGCCGCCATCTCTACGCGCGCTCGCGCGTGCTGGCGTTGAGCGCGGACGGGCGCACGCCCGCGGCGCTTGCCGCGCTGCTTGCGGAAGCGGGCTTCGGCGCCACGCGTCTTGCCGTGTTCGAGCATCTGGGCGGCCCGCTCGAGCGCCGCATCGAAGGCCGCGCCGATGCGTGGCACGTCGACGAAACCGCGGCGCTCAACCTCGTCGCGTTCGAATGCGAAAGCGATGTTGCGAATGCGCCTGCGCACGGCTGGACGCTCACGCCGGGCCTTCCCGACGACGCCTACCGCCACGACGGCCAGCTCACGAAGCGCGACGTGCGCGCGCTCACGCTCGCGCGCCTCGCGCCGACGCCCGGCGCGTTGCTCTGGGACGTGGGGGCGGGCAGCGGCTCGATCGGCATCGAATGGATGCGCTCGCATGCCGCTTGCCGCGCGATAGCAATCGAGGCGCACGCCGAGCGTCAACGCTTCATCGAACACAATCGCGCCGCGCTGGGCGTGCCGGGTTTGCAACTCGTCGCGGGCCGCGCGCCCGAAGCGCTCGCGGGACTCGCCACGCCCGACGCCGTCTTCATCGGCGGCGGCGTGACCGTCCCCGGCGTGCTGGACGCGTGCTGGGCGGCGCTCGCGAGCGGCGGCCGGCTCGTCGCGAACGCGGTGACGCTGCAAAGCGAAGCGGTGCTCGTGACGTGGCGCGCGCAGCATGGCGGCACGCTCACGCGTATCGGCATTGGCGAGGCGCAGCCGCTTGGCGGTTTCGATACCTGGCGTCAAGCGTTGCCGGTCACGCTCTACGAGGCGGTGAAGCCATGACCGCGCGCATCCTGCTGCTGGGCGGCACCGGCGATGCGCTGGCGATCGCGCGCACGCTTGGGCACCAGCACGTGTACTCGCTCGCGGGCCTTGGCCGCGTGCCCGCCGATCTCGGCTGCGCGGTGCGTGTGGGTGGCTTCGGCGGGGCAGAAGGGCTCGCGCGTTTTCTCGCCGATGAAGCCATCGCGCTCGTTGTCGACGCCACGCATCCTTACGCCGCGCAGATCAGCGCCAACGCGGCGCGCGCCTGCGCTGCGGCACAGGTGCCGTACTGGGCGCTGCGGCGCGCGCCGTGGCAGCCACAGCCCGGCGACGACTGGCGCATGGTGAGCGGCTGGGCCGGCGTGGTCGAAGCGCTTGCGCCGTTTGCGCGGCCGCTCTTCACGCTCGGGCGCGAACCGCTCGCGCATCTGCACGAAGTGCCGGAGCAGCAGCACTGGACGGTCCGTTGCCTCGAAGCGCATGCCGGCCACGCCCGCGCTCGCGTGATTGACGCACGCGGGCCGTTCACAGCGGAAGGCGAGCGCGCCCTGTTCACCGAAGCGCGTATCGATGTCGTGGTCAGCAAGAACAGCGGCGGCGCGGCGACCGAAGCGAAGCTCGCCGTTGCGCGCGAAATGGGCCTGCCCGTGGTGATGATGCAGCGGCCGCCGCTGCCCGATGCGCAACGCGAATTCACGTCGGCGCAAGCGGCAATCGGCGCGCTCGACGACTACATTAAGCGGAGTTTCTACGCATGACCGTTTTCTTCATTGGCGCGGGGCCGGGCGATCCTGAACTGATCACCGTGAAGGGCCAGCGCCTCGTGCGCAGTTGCCCCGTGATTCTCTACGCCGGCTCGCTCGTGCCGCCTGCCGTGCTCGAAGGCCACAGCGCGCACAAGGTGGTCGATACCGCACCGCTCACGCTGGACGAGATCGTCGCGCTGCTCGAAAACGCGCACGCACAGGGCTTCGACGTGGCACGCGTGCATTCGGGCGACCCCTCGCTCTATGGCGCAATCGGCGAGCAGATCCGGCGCTTGCGCATGCTTGGCATTCCTTATGAAGTCGTGCCCGGCGTGACCGCGACCGCCGCATGCGCGGCGGCGCTCGGCAGCGAACTCACGCTGCCCGGTATTTCGCAAACGCTCATTCTCACGCGCTACGCCACGAAAACGTCGATGCCCGAAGGCGAGCAGCTAGGCGACCTCGCGCGCCACAAGGCGACGCTCGCGATCCACCTTGGCGTGCGCCATATCACGCGCATCGTCGAGGAATTGCTCCCGCACTATGGCGAGGACTGCCCCGTGGCGGTGATCTATCGCGCGAGCTGGCCCGACGAGGAACGCGTGACAGGCACGCTTGCGGATATCGCCGAAAAAGTGCATGCCACGGATATCGAGCGTACAGCGCTCATTCTCGTGGGGCGTGTGCTCGCGGCAGAAGGATTCGCGGATTCGACGTTGTATGGGGTGTCGAAGCGCTAGCGCTACGAAAGCGCTCGCAAATGCTCGCGCAGTTTGTCGACCTCGCCCCTGGCGAAGTCCTTTTCGATTGCCTCGTGCGTTTGCTGCCATAGCGGAAATGCCGCGTTGAGCAGTCGATGCCCCTCGTCAGTGAGGCTCAGCAAACGGCTGCGCTTGTCTTCCGGGTCCTGCTCGATGACCACGAGGCCGCGCCGCTCCAGCGGCTTGAGCGCGGCCGTGAGCGTGGTGCGGTCCATGGCCAGCAGCGACGCCACGTCTTTCATGCCGGGCGGATGCGGCCGGTTCAGCGACATCAGCAGCGAAAACTGGCCGTTCGTGAGATCGAGCGGGCGTAGCACGTCGTCGAAAATGCGCGCGAGATTGCGTGCCGCCCGCTGCATATGCAGACACAGGCAGCAATCGCGCACCAATAGCGTGGTTTCGAAGGGAAGTTTCTTTGCGCGTGCCATGTTGCAATTATGTTGATATCAACCTATGCTGTCAAGGCCGGACGGGCGCCACGCCGTTGCATCCGATTTCAGACCCGTAGCCGGATCATTCACCAGACCAGCGGATGGAGGACACATGAGCGATCAGAAACTGTTTCTCGCTGTTTTTCTCGGCACCAAAGACAACGCGCGCATGAAAGGGTGGGCCGCGCTTTCCGAAGCGGAGCGGCATGCAAAGGAAAAGGAGGGCATTGCGGCCTGGCATGCGTGGGTCGAAAAGCACAAGGCGTCGATCGTCGATATGGGCGGCCCGCTCGGCAAGACCAAGTCGATTGGCGAGCGTGGCATTGCGGACACGTCTAACGCGCTAACCGGCTATACCGTTCTGCGTGCCGCATCGCACGAAGAGGCCGCGAAGCTGTTCGAAGGGCACCCGCATTTTTCGATTTTTCCTGGCGAGGCCGTCGAAGTGATGCCCGTTCTGCCGATTCCCAGTGCCTGAACGGAGGTTCGTCATGAAACTCTACGGTTTCGCTGGCACCCGTTCGCAGCGCGCGCTATGGGGCCTCAAGGAAGTCGACGCCGATTTCGAATTCATTTCGGTCAATCTGCTCGAAGGCGAGCACAGGCGGCCCGAATACCTGCGCATCAATCCCGCGGGCAAGGTTCCGGTGCTGATCGACGGCGACCGCGTGATTCCCGAGTCGGCCGCAATCGTGCTGTATCTGGCGGACAAATATCCGGAGAAGGCGCTGCTGCCCAAGGATCTCGACGAGCGGGCGCAGGCGTATCGCTGGACCCTGTTCGCCGTCACCGAACTGGAACAGCCGCTCTGGCGCATCACGCGGCACTCGTTCCTTTATCCGCCGGACAAGCGCAGTCCCGCCGATATCGAACTCGCGCGGGAGGACTTCAAGACCATGGCCGCCGTGCTCGAGAAACACCTCGAAGGGCGCGAGTTCATTGTCGGCAACCAGCTCTCGGTTGCCGACTGCGTGACGGTTTATCTGATGGACTGGGCCAACGAAGTGCAACTGCTGGAGGGCTTCCCGCGCTTGCAGGCGTATCTCGAACGCCTCTATGCACGGCCCGAGGCGCCGCAGCGCATCGCCGAAGCGCGCAAGGCAGCATAAAAAGAAAAACGGCCCAACCGGATCACGCCGGTTGGGCCGCCTTGTTATCGCGTCAGGTCAGGTCAATGCGCCCGCGCATGCTCATGATCGATATGCGTGCGCGGCTGCGTCACCGTGCTCACCACGGCCAGCACGATCACGTTCACGAACAGCGCAAGGAAGCCGATGTTGACGTCCTTGAGCGCATCGGGCGCGAACGGAATGAGCTGCGCCACGCTCACATGCGTGAGCGTCGTGACGATCACCACGAGCACGCCCGCCACGATGCCGCAGAACGCGCCTTGCTTCGTCACGCGATTGCGCGTGGAGAGGCTGCACACCATTGCCGGGAAGAGCTGCGTGACGAAGTTGTAGCCCATCAGCAGCAGCGCGACGATGGTGTCGCCGCCGTTGAGCGTGAAGCCTACCGCCACCAGTGCGACCACCGGCACGAAAATGCGTGCGAGCTTCGCGACTTGGGCGTCGTCCGCGCTCTTCGCGACGCCGCCGCGATAGATATCGTTGGCGAGCAGCGTCGAAGCCGTGGTGAGGATCATCGAGCCAGGCACGAGCGCGGTCAGCACGCCCGCCGCGCCGATCACGCCCACGAACCACGGATCGAACGTTTGCAGCGCGAGACGGAAGAGCGAGAGGTCGATGTCGCCGCCCTTCAGGCCCGGCACCTTGAGCACGGCCGCGAAGCCGCAAAAGAACACGAACAGCAGGATGAGCTGGTAGAGCGGCAGGATCATCGCGTTGCGGCGGAAGATACGGTCGTTCTTCGCGGTGTAGACCGACATGAACGTGTGCGGCCACATGAAGAAGCCCAGCGCCGTGAGCAGCACGGTGGACTGGAACCACGTCACGCTCTGGCCGCGCGCCGGGAAGGTGAGGAAGCCGGGCTTGGCCGCGTCGATGGCGCGGAACATCTCGCTCAGGCTGCCGTAGTGATGAATCGGCAGGTAAATGCCAAGGAACACGGCGATCGCGAGAATCATCGTGTCTTTCACGACCGAATTCCACGCGCAGCCGCGCACGCCTGACACGATCACGTAAGTCGTGACCACGGCCGCGCCGATCCAGATCGCCGCCGTGGAGGAAATCGCGCCATAGGAGGCCGTCGTCACAATGATGCCGAGCCCCTTCAGTTGCAGCACGAGATACGGCACGAGCGCGAGCACGCCCACGCATGCCACCAGCACGCCGAGCGCCGGGCTCTGATACTTGCGCGCGAAGAAGTGCGGCTGCGAGACGAGCCGGTGCTGCTTGGCGAAGCGCCACACGGGCGGCAGCATCCAGTACGAGATGATGTATGCAAGCGTGCCGTAAGCCAGAATGTAGTAGACGGGCGCGCCCTTGCCATAGGCGAAGCCGCTGCCGCCGAGGAACGTGAAGGTCGTGTAGATCTCGCCCGCCATCAGCAGGAACACGAACGCGGTGCCGAAGCTGCGGCCGCCCACGGCCCACTGCTCGAGGTCCATGTCGTGCCCTCTGCGGGCGCGCATGCCGAGATAGAGCGCGATGAAGGCCATCGCCGCGATGATGACGAGGGCACTCATGCTTGTACCTCCGCATCCGCTTCGAGTGGCAGGCGGTTGGCCGGATCGAGCCGGTAGACGAGCCCCATGATCACTGCGGCCAGCACGACCCACATGACGATCCAGGCCAGCACGAGCGGCATGCCGAGCACGAGCGGCTCGGTGCGATTGACGAACGGCACCCCTAACAGGATGCCGATAAAGGGCAAGGCAGCGAGCAACCGCAGTGACATGGCAACTCCTCTTTTATATGAGAAGAAAAGAAACGTCGCGCCGGGGTGCGAGGCAAACCACTCTATGCTTGTGAACGCGCCCCGTAAAGCTGCCAAAAATACTGAAGCGCTTGCGGTAAATATTGGTGCGGCGCGCCATTTTTCGGGCGCACGGCGACATCGATCAGGCACGCCAAACGCCGATCCGGCTACACTTCTCGCAGCCCGGCGCGCTGCTTGCGTGCATGCCCCTACCGGATCGACTCCATGATCGAGAGCCTGATTTCAGACATCCTGTTCGGTTTTACCGGACTCATCAGCATCATCAATCCCTTGAGCGGGGCTTTTGTTTTTCTCGATCGCACCGTAACGCTGACCGACGAAGAGCGGCGCCTGCTCGCCAAACGCGTGGCGATCAACGCGTTCTTCGTGCTGGTCGGGGCGTTTTTCGTCGGCACGCCCATCCTGCATTTCTTCGGCATTTCCATGGAAGCGCTGCGTATTGGCGGCGGTCTCGCCGTGGCCGTGGCCGGCTGGCAAATGCTCAATGCGCCCGAGCCGGAGCCGCCCGCGGTCGATCATCCGGTCAAGCCCGTGAGCCCGAGTTCGGCCGCGGGCAAGGCCTTTTTCCCGCTGACCATTCCGCTCACCACCGGCCCCGGCTCCATCGCCACGGCCATTGCGCTGAACGCCAACCGCACGCACAAGCTATCGGCGTGGCTGCTTTCGAGTTGCGCGTCGATCGTGATCTCCGCGCTCGTCATGCTCGTGATCTATTACGTATATAGCCGCGCTGCGCGGCTTTCGCAGTACCTGGGTGTGGAAGGCACGCGCGTGGCCATGCGCGTGTCGTCATTTCTGCTCCTGTGCATCGGGGTGCAGATCATACTGACTGGCCTGACCGGCTTTCTCACGCCGATCGCCGACCTGCGCGCCGTGAAGTAGCGGCGCTTTCGAGGCGGCCGGCGTACACGAGCGTCCTTACACGAAGGAGACCATCATGTGCCGCTGGCTCGCTTATAGCGGGAACCCCGTACAGCTCGAAACCGTACTGTTTCACGCACGCCACTCGCTGATCGACCAAAGCCTGCATTCGACCAAAGGCGCGACCACGACGAATGGCGACGGTTTCGGAATGGGCTGGTTCCAGGACCCGGACGACATTCCTTATCGCTACCGCAGCGTGCATCCGGCCTGGAACGACCGCAACCTGCGCGAACTCGCGCGTGCGGTGCGCGCACCCATGTTCATTGCGCATATTCGCGCGGCCACCGACACGCCGGTGCAGGAAACGAACTGCCATCCGTTTCGTCACCGGCGCTGGATCTTTGCGCACAACGGGCTGATTCGCAGCTATCCGCTCATGCGCCGCGACCTGCTCGTCGCGATCGATCCCGACCGCTTCAACGCGCTCGAAGGCTCGACGGATTCCGAAACGATGTTCTATCTGGCCATGACGTTCGGCCTCGAAATCGACCCGGTCGCCGCGCTTGAACGCATGGCGGGGTTTGTGGAAGCCACAGCGAAAAAGCATGGCGTCGAGCCCGCGCTCAATATGACCGTGTGCGCTTGCGACGGCGAGCAGATCGTCGCCGCGCGTTATTCGAGCGAACGCAATTCGCGCTCGCTTTTTCACACCACGGCGTTCCGGCATCTGCGCGAACTGTATCCCGACGACCCGCGCATCGTGGCGGCAGGCGACGACGCGTATCTGCTTGTTTCGGAGCCGCTGGGCGACCGGCCCGAGGTGTGGGCCGAAGTGCCGGAATCGACGGCCATTGTCGTGCGCGGGCCCAAGGTCGAGTACCGGCCGTTCGTGCCGGTCGCGCCTTAAAGCAGCATCAGGCGCTTAGGCGCTCAGGCGTTGCGGCGCCGTTGCCGTGTCGCCGCGAGCGCGAGCACCTCGTCGAATAGCGTGACGTCCACGGGCTTCACGAGGTGCATCTCGAAGCCCGCTTCGCGCGTGAGTTCGATGTCGGCGGCCTGGCCGAAACCCGTCATCGCGGCGAACAGCGTGTGCTCGAGCGGCGGTAGCGCGCGCAGGGCGCGCAGCGTCGCATAGCCGTCGATCTCGGGCATGGCGATGTCGATGAGCGCGGCGTCGGGCGTGAAGCCGTCCACTTCCTCGCGCGCGTGGGCGGCGCTGTAGGCCACGCGCACCTCATGGCCTTTGAGCTCGAGCAGCATGGCGAGGCTGTCGGCCGAGTCGCGGTTGTCGTCGACCACGAGCACGCGCAGCGGCGGCACGCCGGCCTCGGCGAGCGCGGCAAGCTCGGCCGCGTCCGGGGTGAGCTGCGGCGGCTGCATAGCGTGCACGGTTTCGCGCGCGAACGGCAGGCGGATCGTGAACGTGCTGCCTTTGCCCGGCCCCTGGCTCGTGGCGGAGATCGTGCCGCCATGCAGTTCGACGAGCGAGCGGCACAGCATGAGGCCGATGCCCAGCCCGTTTTCCGCGGGCCCCGGCACCGAGCGGTCCTGGCTGAACAGGCCGAAGATCGACTCGTGGGTGCCGGGCCGCAGCCCACGGCCTTCGTCGCGCACCTGGATCTGCACGGCGCGCGCAGCGGCACGCACGTCCACGACGATGCGGCTGCCGTCGGGCGAGAACTTCGAGGCGTTGTGCAGCAGGTTCTGCAGCACCTGCACGAGGCGCGTGTGGTCGCCCGTCATGGTGAGCGTCGCGTCGGGCATCTGCACTTCCACGTGCTGGCCGCGCGCCGCGGTAAAGGGCTGCGCCGCGTCGATGGCGTGCGCGACCACTTCGCACAGGTCGAGCGGCGCTTCGCGCAACTCGATCTTGCCCGACGTGATGCGCCCGACGTCGAGCAGGTCGTCCACGAGCCGCGTGAGGTGCACGATCTGGCGGTCGATCATTTCGCGCGCGCGCTCGATTTCGGGGCTCGGCGCATCCATGAGGCGCATGGTGGCCACGGCGTTGCGCACCGGCGCGAGCGGGTTGCGCAGCTCGTGCGCGAGCATGGCGAGGAATTGCTTCATCTGCTCGCTCGAATGCTCGAGTTCGTCGGTGCGGCGGCTCTCGGTCATGTCGCGCGTGACCTTCGCGAATCCCGTGAGCCGGCCGTGGCCGTCGTGCACCGCGGTGATCGTGACGTTGGCCCAGAACATCGAGCCGTCTTTGCGCACGCGCCAGCCCTCGGTCGCGACGCGGCCGAAGTCCTTCGCGCGGCGCAGCTCGCGCTCGGGTAGACCGGCGGCGATCTCGTCTGGCGGATAAAACACGGAAAAGTGCTGGCCGACGATCTCGGCCGGGCGATAGCCCTTCAGGTTGGTCGCGCCGGTGTTCCAGCTGATCACGTGGCCTTGCGGGTCCAGCATGAAGATCGCGTAGTCGCTCACGCTTTCCACGAGCAGGCGAAAGCGCTCTTCGGAAAGGCGCAGCGCCTCGACCTGGCGGCGTTCGGCGGTGAGGTCGCGCGTGACCTTGGCGAAACCCGAGAGCGAGCCGTCGCGCTCGCGCAGCGCGGTGATGACGACGTTGGCCCAGAACATCGAGCCGTCCTTGCGCACGCGCCAGCCTTCGTCGTTGAAGCGTCCGTGCAGCGCGGCTTGTTCCAGTTCGTGATCGGGCCAGCGGCGCGCGTTGGCTTCGTCGGTGTAAAAGCGCGAGAAGTGCTGGCCGATGATCTCGTGCGCTTCATAGCCCTTGATGCGGGCCGCGCCGCGATTCCAGCTCACGATGTAGCCGCGCGTGTCGAGCAGGAAGATCGCGTAATCCTCGATCGGCTCCACGAGCGCCTCGAAGCGGCGTTCGGTGTGGCTTTCGGCGGCGACGGTGTGCGGGGCGATGCCGGGGTCGGGCGTCGTCATGGTCCTCGGGTCTGTCATAGGGCCTGGTCAGAAGTTTGACAGGCTCTGGCCTCCTGAATGGACGGCCCGCGTGCAGCAGGCGCCGCAGCTTACCACGCGCGCTGCCCAGAGCGGTCGTACTTTTCGGCCATTGCCGGAATGCCTGCGCGCACGTGGCGTTCCGCGCGGCGCACCTGGCGGGTGAGCAGCACGACGTGGGGCGGCACCACGCGGCGCGCGCGCAATGTCCAGAACGCGCCGCGCAGCAGCGCGACGCCCGCGGGGCCGAGCGAGCGCTGGCGGGCGAACACGGCGAGCGCGCGGCCGGTTGCTGCGAACGCGTCGCGTGCGGGCAGACGCATCCACGCCACCCAGGCCGTGTTGCGCGCGAGCGCGCATTGCTGCGCGCGCGTGAACCAGCGATACAGCGGTTCGCGATGCGCGAGCGCCTGTTCGCAATAAACGATCTGGTGGCCGGCCGAAAGCATGTCGAGCGCGGCAAGCTCCTCTGCGCCGCCGTGCGAAAGCCGCTCCTCGTAGCCGCCGAGCGAGCGGAACACGGCCGCGCGGAAAATGCACGCGCCAGCCATGAAGTTAGCAAGCACAGGGCCTGCCAGGCCTTCGGCGCCCGGCGACGTGGCGGCGAGCATCAGGCAGGCGGGGTGAATTTCGCGCTCGTCGCCGCTCACCACGCGCGCGTTGAGCACGGCGACTTGCGCGTGCGCGTCGAACAGCTGCGCCGCACGCGCGAGCGCGCCGGGTGCGAACCAGGTGCTGTCGTCGCAGCACGCAACATAATCGGTGCGCGCGAGCAGCACGGCGCGATTGAACCCGGCCATGCCGCGGTCGCCGAGCGTCTGGACGATGCGCACTTGTGGAAAGAGCGACGCCAGCAGGGAGACGGTGGAATCGGTGGAGCCGTTGTCGGCCACGATGACGTCGGGGTGCTCGGGCAGCGCGGTAAGGCGTGCGACGGTATCGATGGTTTGGCGCACGTGATTGCGCGTGAGGACGACCACCGTCACGCGTGGCGCGCTGGGAGTTCCGGGGGCGTGGGCGGAGTCGTTCATCGCAGCAGGCGGCGGAAGCCGGCCGGTGAGTTATCGAATTGACCTATGTCAGCATACGCCGATGGCGCGCGACATGCAGTACACGCGATGTGCTAAAGGCGTGGTGCCGCGGCGGTGCTGCTGCACTGCACAGCCGTCAAGCGCGCAATTTTCGCGCCATGGCCGGCGGTGCCCGGTTTGCTCCGTAGTGACCCAACTCAGTCGCGGGCGCAGACTTCGTCGAGGTGGCCAAGCAAATCGGCGGGATCTTCGTACACGCGCAGCGCCCCCGCGCATTGCAGTTCCTCGGTGCCGTAGCCGCCCGACTGCAGGCCAATGCCGAGCGCCCGGCAGCGCTGGGCCGCCAGCATGTCCCAGACGCTGTCGCCCACCACGAGGCAGCGCTCGATCGGCATATTCAGCCGCAACGCTGCGGCGACGAAAAGATCGGGGTCCGGCTTGGCGTGGCGCACTTCGTCACGCGTGACCACGGTCGTGACAGCCGGGTCCACGCCGAGCGCCTGCAAGTTCACGGAAGCCGTGGCGAGCCGCCCGCTCGTGGCGATCGCCCAGGGCACCTGGGCGGCGGTCAGTGCGTCGAGCAGCGCCCGCGCGCCGGGCAGCGGGCGCACCTGGTCGGCGTGGCGGCGGTAGGCGTCGGCGTGGAGTTTTTGCAGGCGTGCGATGCGCTCGGGCGAGATGGCCTCGTGCGTCTCGCGCAGCAGCTGGTTCATGAAGAGCCCGCCGCTCATGCCGATACGCCGGTGAATGCGCCACACCGAAAGCTCGATGCCGTCCGCATCGAGCGCTTCCTTCCACGCGAGCACGTGCTGATAGACGCTGTCGACGAGCGTGCCGTCGAGGTCGAACAAAAAGGCCGATTCGCTGCGCATGGCTAGCTCCTGAAGCAACACGACGATGACGCTTTAGCGGCGCAAAAAGTGTACGCCGCGAGCCCAGGGCTTGCGCCGCGGGCGTTGCGGATGTTGCGGATGTTGCATTAAGGCGCGCTTGCCGCCGCCGCGCCTTGTGCGGCACCGGCTTGCGGATATATCTGCAGCAGCGCGCGCAGCACGCCGTTGGTCCACCCGAAGCCATCCTGCAGCGGATATTCGCCGCCGCCCGCCGCCGACGCCTGGGTGGCCGACGCGCTCACGTCGTACTTCTCGACGAGTTTGTGCGTGCGCGCGTAGTAAGCGAGATTCGTCGCGATCCAGCGCGAGGCGATTTCCTGCGCGAGGTCCGCCTCTCCGTAGCGGCGCAGCCCCACGACCGCGAGATATTGCAAAGGCGCCCAGCCGTTCGGCTCGTCCCATTGCTGGCCCGTTGCGACCTGGGTGGTGGCGAGGCCGCCCGGGCGCAGCAGGCCCGCGCGTACAGCGGCGGCCACGTCCTGCGCCTCGCCTTTCGTCGCGACGCCCGCATAAAGCGGGTAGACGGTCGCCGCCGTGAGCCGGTGCGTGAGCGTGCGGTGCGCGAAATCGTAGTCGCTGTACGCATGCAATTGCGGGTCCCAGAGCACGCGGTCGATGGTTTTGGCGCGTTGCTGTGCGCGCTTCGTCATCCATGCGGCCTCGCGCGCGTCGCCCTTCAGGCCGTAGGCCTTCGCGAGCGTGCGCTCGAGGATCGCCATCAGCGAATTGAGGTCCACGGGCGCGAGCGAGGTCACGTCGATGGTCGAGAGTGTGTGCCCGTCGGCGAGCCAGCGCGAGCTGTAGTCCCAGCCCGTTTCCGCGCCCGCGCGCAGGTTGCGCCAGAGGTCCGAAGCGTCGCGTTGCGGCGTGGCCCGCGCGGTGAGGATGTCCTCGCGGTACGACTCGTCGCGCGGCCGGTTGCGTGCGTCCCAGTAGCGGTTGAGCAGCGTGCCGTCGGGCAGGCGCACGAGGTGGCGCGCGGCGTGGCCGGGCTTGAGCGTTTGTTCGCCGGCCATCCAGTAGTCGTATTCCTTGCGCAGTTGCGGCAGGTAATGGAGGTACACGGCGTCGCCGTCTTTCTCGGCGACGAGGCTCACCATCTGCGCGAAAAACGGCGGCTGCGAGCGGCTCAGGTAGTACGTGCGATTGCCGTTCGGGATGTGCCCGTAGCGGTCGATCAGCGCGGCGAAATTGTTCAGCTCGTCGAGCGCAAGGTCGTGGCGGCCGCTCGCTTCCAGACCGAGCATGATGAAGTACGAGTCCCAGTAGTAGATCTCGTTGAAGCGGCCCCCCGGCACGACGTACGCATAGGGCAGCGGCAGCAGCGACGAATACGGATTCGGCTTCGCGTCGGGGCGGCGGCTCAGCACGTTCCAGAGCGTGTCGATGTGGCCGACCACGTCCTGGTTCGGATCGGAAACGTAGTGGTCCCCGGTTTGCGCCGGGGCCGCGAAATACTGGTTCACGAACTGCGCGAGCGCGGCCTTGCGCGCGGCGGCGTCGTGCTCGTCCGCGTGCTGCTGGCGCCAGCGCTCGTAGGCCGCCGTGATCTGGGCGGGGCGCTCGTTCGGCAGCATGTCGGCAAACGTCTTGCTGTCGGGGAAGATCTGCGCGAGCTGCACGTCGTGATAGAGGCGGCCGTAGAGGTCGGCGGGCGTGGCGGGCGGGTTCTCTTTTGCCGTGTTGTGTTGCGCCGGAGAACGAACCGGATCTTGTAATTCCTGCGCGCTGGCGCGGGCTGCAGCGTCAGCCTGGCCGTCGGCGGCACAGGCGGGTTGGGCGAGCGGCCATGCGAGGCACAGCGCGGCGGCTAGCGTGGCGGCAAGCGGTGTACGGCGGGGCGTGCGGCGGGATTTCGTGGCGGAATAGGACGTGGGGGAGCGGCGTGGCAAAGGCATGGCTTGATGTTCTTGGTGGGCGAGGAGCGCGCCGGCGGGCAAACCTGAAGCGCAGGCGAAGCGTGCCGTTGAGCAATTTCCGTTCCGCACAACGGTTAGCGAGCCGGCCGGCGGCTGCGGCGCTATTCGAAATCCGGATAGTGCATATTCTCCATATCGCGTTGCGCGATAACGGGTGCAGCGGTGAAACTTGCGAAAAATCAATTCAAGCAACGCCGCATCAGGAGACATCTCATGCGCACTCAGGTTGGCATCATCGGCGCCGGGCCCGCAGGCCTGCTTCTTTCCCATCTTCTGCATTTGCGTGGCATCGACTCGGTCGTGCTGGAGCTGCGTGGCCGCGAGCAGATCGAATCAACCATTCGCGCCGGCGTGCTCGAGCAAGGCACGATGGACCTGCTCACCGAAGCGGGCGTCGGCGCGCGCATGAAGGCTGAAGGCGCGCTGCATCACGGCTTCGAACTCGCGTTCGAAGGCAAGCGCCGCCGCATCGATCTCACTGGCCTCACAGGCAAAGCCATCACTGTCTATGCGCAGCATGAAGTGCTCAAGGACCTCGTGGCCGCGCGCGTGGCCGCCGACGGCAAGCTCTTCTTCAACGTCTCGAACACCTCGATTCACGGCGTGGAAACCAGCACGCCGTCGATCCGCTTCCACCACGAAGGCGAGGAGCGCGAGTTGCATTGCGACTACGTGATCGGCTGCGACGGCTTTCACGGCGTGTCGCGCGCCACGATTCCGGCGGCGCTGCGCCAGGACTATGAGCGCGTGTTCCCGTTCGGCTGGTTCGGCATTCTCGTCGAAGCGCCGCCCACTTCCGACGAGCTGATCTACGCGCGCCACGATCGCGGCTTCGCGCTCATCAGCACGCGCTCGCCGAATGTGCAGCGCATGTACTTCCAGTGCGACCCGCACGACAAGGTCGAGAACTGGTCCGACGACCGCATCTGGGCCGAGTTGCACGCACGCGTCGATTCGCTCGAAGGCCACCAGGTGGTGGAAGGCAAGATCTTCCAGAAGAACATCGTGGGCATGCGCAGCTTCGTCACGACCACGATGCAGCACGGCCGCCTGTTTCTCGCGGGCGACGCGGCGCACATCGTGCCGCCTACCGGCGCGAAGGGCCTCAATCTCGCGGTGGCGGACGTGCGCGTGCTGAGCGCGGCGCTCGTGGCGTTCTACAAGGAAGGCCGCAACGATCTGCTCGACGCGTATAGCGAAACGGCGCTGCGCCGCATCTGGCGCGCGGAGCATTTCTCGTACTGGATGACGCGTATGATGCACCGTCTCGACGACGCCACGCCGTTCGAGCAGCGCCTGCAGGTAGCCGAGCTGGAGCACGTCACCACGTCGCGCGCCGCCGCGACGGCGATGGCCGAGAACTACGTCGGCGCGGTCGCGGTGTGAGGTAATTGCAGCGCATCGAAACGGCCGCGCGAGTCCCGAGGGGCTCGCGCGGCCGTTATGCGTTTACGGCCTCGTGCTGGGCCGGCTCAAATCGCCGTGAGCGGCGCAATGCCCAGTTCGTTCGCGATATCGGCGAAGGGCTTTTTCACGGAGTCGGGCAGCGTGATCGTCTGCATGTGGCGCGCGCGATTTTCCGCTTCGTACTGGCCAGGATACTGCACCGGCTGCGAGGGGTCCTGGGGCGGGCAACTGAGCAGATAGTCGAGGAACGATTCGACCTCCTGCGAGCGCCACGTCGTATTGAAATCGACCTGCGGATCGAGCACGAGCGCGAACAGATTGTTGGTCGCGACGCCATTGCGCGGATTGTCCGGATGGATCGTGCCGCCACCCGAGAGCACGCCCGCGAGCAATTCCGCCACGAGCCCAAGCGCATAACCCTTGTGCAGGCCGAACGGCAACAGCGCGCCCAGCGGGTCGGCGAACAGCACGTTCGGGTCGCTCGTCGGTTGGCCGTTCGCGTCGATCACGGAGCCATCGGGCGCCGGCAGCCCGTTTTCCGCGAGCACGCGCGCCTTGTTCACGGCAATGGCGCTCGTGGCGATATCCACGACGAAGGGCGGCCGCCCGCCCGGCAGCGGGCCCGCGAAGCACAGCGGGTTGGTCGTGAGCCGCGGCTCGCGCCCGCCGAACGGCGCAACGGTCGGCGAGCGGTTCACCACGTTGGTGAACGCGAGCAGCACATAGCCTTGCGCTGCGACCATTTCGCCGTAATGACCCATGCGCCCCAGGTGATGGCTATGGCGCAGCGTCACGATGCATTGCCCATGTTCGCGCGTGCGAGCGATCGCGTCTTCCATCACGACCTTGCCCACGTGCTGGCCGAAGCCGCTGTGGCCGTCGTAGCCGATCAGGCTGCCGCGGTCCACCACGCGCTCGGCGCGGCCGTCGGCGGCGACGAATCCCGCAGCCAGCACGCGCTTGTAGTTCGGCAGGATCGACAGGCCATGGCTCGCGTAGCCCACGCGGTCCGACTCGATCAAATGGTCGGCTACGTCGGCGGCGATGTCTTCGGGCACCGCGACGTTCGTGAGCACGGCCGTGGCGAAGCGGCGTGCGTCGTCGATATTGACTTCCATGAGCGGCTCCTCGCAACAGTGCAGTGTTCAGGTGCAGCGTTCAGATCCAGCCCAGCCAGCGCCACCACGTCGCGGCGAACAGCAGCAACAGCAGGTAGCCGACAATCGTCAACACGATGCCCACGCGCGCGAACTGCTTCGCCGTGAACGTTTCGGTGGCGAGACACACCATGTTTTGCGGCGCGTTGATCGGCAGGACGAAGCCGAAGCTCACGACGAAGCCGAGCAGCATCGTGAGCCCGAGCCGATTGAAGTCGCCCTGCATGGACTGCAGCACCGACACGAGAATCGGCAGCATCGCGGAAGTGAGCGCCGTTGCGCTCGCAAAACCGAGGTGGATGAGGATGAGGAAGGCCGAGAGAATCGCGAAGGCAATGAATGGGCCTGCGGTGTCGAGCCCGGTGTGATGCGCGACGAGATCGCCGAGCCATTGGCCCGCCTTCGTCGTGAGCAGGGCGGTGCCGAGGCTGATGCCCACGCCGAATACGATCACCGTGCCCCACGGAATGCGGCTCTGCACGGTCTTCCAGTCCATCACGCCGAAACGCGGCAACAACAGCAGCACGAGGCCCACGTAAGTGACCGAGGTGGTGTCGAACGGGTGCAGCTTGCCTTCGGTCGCCCAGAAGCACAGCAGGCCGATGGAGACGCCCAGCAGCCGTTTTTGCGGCCCGGTCATGGGGCCCAGTTCGCGCAGCGACGCTTCGACGGCTTCCTTGCCGCCCGCGATCGCATCGGCTTCGGGCGGCAGCATCTTCAGCACGATGAACAGCAGCACGGCCGACATCACGATCGCCCAGGGCGCGCCCGCGATGAGCCAGTCGAGCCACGTGACGCGTGCGCCGAGCATCTTGTCCATGAAGCCCACGGTGAGCAGGTTCTGCGCGGCGGCGGTCTGGATGCCGACGTTCCAGATGCTGGTGGCGTTGGCCACCACGATCATGATGCCTGCCGCGATATTCGAGCGCTTGTCCACGCCGAACGCCGAGATCACGCCCACCATGATCGGCACGACGCAGGCGCTGCGCGCGGTGGCGCTCGGCACCACGAGCGAGAGCACGATGGTCACGGCGACCGCGCCGATCAGGATGCGCCGCGTGGTGGTGCCGATCAGCGAGAGCGTGACGAGCGCAATGCGCCGGTCGAGACCGGTGACGGTCATCGCTGCCGAGATGAAGAGGGCGCCGGCCACGAGCGCGAGCGCGGAATTGGAGAAGCCCGCGAGCGCCATGCTGATGGCTTTGTTGGTGCCGTAGTCGACAGCGGGGTTTTCGATGGTGGGCGCGGTGCCCACGAGAAACGCCATGAGCGAGGTGATGATGATGGCGCTCGCTTCGTACGACACGGCTTCGGTAAGCCACACGACCACGGCGAATGCGAGGATGGCGAGCATGCGCTGGCCGGCGGGCGGGAGGCTATCGGGCAAGGGCAGAAGCAGCACGACGACGAGCGCGATCACGCCCGCGATCAGGCCCACCGGTATGCCTTTTTTCTGCGGCGCGGCGCTTGCGTTGGCGGCTGGCTGGGGTGCGTTCATGGCGATGACTCCATGTTGGGCATGCACGCGGCATGGCTCGCGATGGCATCGGAGTGGCATCCGGGCGAGCGCGTGCTGCGTCGAAAAGCGACGGTGTTGCGGCTTGCGAACGAGTCAGCGCATTCGCTTCGCGGATGGTACTGCCATTCGACTGATGAAGCGTTTAGTGTGTACGGCGGGAGCGGGCGGGCGCGAAAACGGGGGACGTGCAGCGTTCAGTCGTGCTGCGGGTGCGGCGGGCAAATGGAAGGCGGAAGCGTTTTAACCGGCAACGCAGCCGGTTAAAACGGCTGATCACGCGAATTACTGGGCGGCGCCAGCAGCGTTAGCTTTCTTCTGTGCGTCCTGCAGGTTCTGCGGATAGTTCGGATCGTTCAGCGCCGGCTTGTAGCCCGCGTCTTCCAGCTTCTTCAACTCAGCATTGTTCTTCGCGCGGGCTTCCTTGCGTTCGGCCTTGCGCTGCGCCTTGGCCTGAGCCTTGGCTTGTGCTTTCTGTTCCTTGGTGAGCGGTTGCGTGGCCTGATTGGCGGCAGGAGCGCTGGCTTCCGTTTGCGCGAATGCCGGCGCGGCGACGCCGATCAGGAATGCGGCGGTAGCTGCGGCGAGAGTCAGCTTGCTGGTGGTGGAGCGCATTGATTCCCCTAATGATTGATTTGAACGGCTTACCCAGGGCTGGGACGACGGGCGCAAACGGCGGCGGTGCGCCCGTCACTCAATGTAATCGATCCACAACAAAGGCGGTATCTGGCGCTGACCCTGGCTGCCACGTCACCTCAAGGCAACAGCGAGGCAACGACGAGGCAACGGCGAGGCAACCGCGCCGGCCTCACCTTGCGCTCAGGCGGCGAGTTTCGCGGCTGCCGCGGCGACCACGCGCGCGCGTTCGGCGAGCGACGCAGCTGTCTGCGCGCGCAACCTTTCTACGATCGCAGGCGGCGCGCTGGCGGGGTCGCCAGCAGCGAACGGCGGCGCGGGCGCGTACTCGAGTTCGAGCTGCAGCGCCTGGGCGGCCTCGTCGCCGATCAGCTCGGCGGCGAGCGTCAATGCGAAATCGATACCCGCAGTGATGCCGCCGCCGGTCAGCACGTTGCCGTCGCGCACCACGCGCGCTTTCACGGGCAGCGCGCCGAGCGGCTCCAGCAGTTCGTGGAAGGCCCAGTGCGTGGTCGCGCGGCGTCCGCGCAGCAGCCCGGCCGCGCCGAGCACGAGCGCGCCCGTGCAAACCGAGGTCACGTAGCGCGCCGTGCCCGCCTGGCGGCGCAGGAACGCGAGTGTCTCGTCGTCGGGAATCAACTGCGAAACGCCGCTGCCGCCCGGCACGCAGATCACATCGAGCGGCGGGCAGTCGTCGAAAGTCGTGTCGGGCGTGAGCATGAGTCCGGTGCTCGAGCGAACCGGATCGAGCGTCTTCCAGATGAGCCGCGCCTGGGTGTCCGGCATCGAGGCGAGCACGTCGTATGGGCCGGTCAAGTCGAGCTGTTGAACGCTGGGAAAGACGAGAAAGCCGATTTGCAGTGCCATGGTGTGTTTCCAGTCAAGGGTTGGGCTGTCGAAAAGGGCAGGCGGTGGGCCGATGAATCGGGAATCACTGTAATCTCGCCACGATACGTAGCCATGCCAAAAACCGCGCAAAAACTGCCAGCGCCGCCCGCGCGAGTACAATCGCGCGCCGTGCACTACCGCAACAGGAAATACGCAACATGAATACGCCAGCCCCCGCCCCGACCACCGCAAGCCGGACCCGTTCGTTCACGACGGTCTTCCTGATAGAGATGTGGGAGCGCTTCGGCTACTACGGCATGGCGGCGCTTCTGGTGCTGTTCATGGTCGAGCAGGTCGGCTTCAGCGACCGCGAGGCGAACCTCACGTGGGGCGCTTTTGTCGCGCTCGTCTTCGCGGCCCCGGCCATCGGCGGATGGATCGGCGACCAGATTCTCGGCGCACGGCGCTCCATGGCGGCAGGCGCCGTGATTCTCGCCGCAGGCTACTTCATGCTCGCGCTGCCCAACGACAGTCTGAGCCACATGTACGCTTCGCTAGGCGTGATCGTGGTCGGCAACGGTCTCTTCAAGTCGAACGCAGCGAACCTCGTGAGGCGCATTTACGAGGGCGACGACGCGCAGCTCGACAGCGCGTTCACCATTTACTACATGGCGGTGAACATCGGCTCGACCGTCTCGATGCTCGCCACGCCGTGGATCAAGGAGCATTGGGGCTGGCATGCCGCGTTCGGCGTGTGCTGCGCGGGCATGGCGCTCGGCATCCTCAACTTCCTTTTGATGCGCCGCTCGCTCGCGCGTATCGGCTCGGCTCCGGACGACCAGCCGCTGCAACTGGGCCGCGCCGCGCTCGTGGCAGTGGGCGCCGTGGCGCTCGGCGCGGCGACGATGTTCGTGCTTCAGCATGAAACGATCGCGCGCGACTGCGTGTACGCTGCGGCGGCCGCCATTCTCGCAATATTCGGCTGGATGCTCGTGCGTTGCGAGCACGCCGAACGCGCCGGGCTGATCGCTGCGCTCATCCTCACGTGCCAGGTGATCCTGTTCTTCGTGTTCTATCAGCAGATGTCCACGTCGCTCACGCTGTTCGCGCTGCGCAACGTCGATCCGCAGTTCTCGCTGTTCGGTATGGCGCTGTTCCGATGGAGCCCGGCGCAATTCCAGGCGCTCAATCCCATCTGGATCATGGTGCTTTCGCCGGTGCTCGCCGTGCTTTACACGTCGCTTGCGCGTCGCGGCCGCGACGTGCCGGTGGCGGTGAAGTACGCCCTCGGCTTCGCCGTGGTCGCCGCCGGCTTTTTCGTGTTCGCGGCGAGCGGGCGTTATGCGGTAGAAGGGCGCGTGTCGTCGTGGTTCATGGTGGCTGGCTACGGGCTGTATTCGCTCGGCGAACTGCTCGTGAGCGGCCTCGGGCTCGCGATGATCGCGCGCTATGTGCCCGCGCGCATGAGCGGCTTCATGATGGGCGCGTATTTTGTCGCGACCGGCGTTTCGCAATATCTGGGCAGCGTGGTGGCGAATTTCGCGCAGATGCCCTCGGGCACGCTCGACCCGCTTACCTCGTTGCCGCTTTATACGCGGCTCTTCACCGGACTTGGCTGGCTCGCGTCGTTGGGCGTGCTGGTCGCCGTGCTGCTGTTGCCGATCATGAACCGCCTCTCGCGCGAGCATCACGCAAAAAGCGGCGCGCAAGCCGCGCGCGAGCCGCAATCGGAAAGCATCGAGTGATCGATACACGCGCCGCGTTCAGCCGCCGCTTAATATGCAGCGGCGGGAGCGGCGCGCTTTATTGCATGCTCAGGCCGGCAACTTGCGGAACGTCACCGCAATACGGTTCCAGCCATTGATCGCGATGATCAAGAGCGTGAGGTCGGCGATCTCCTGATCGCTGAAATGCGGCTTCACGCGCTCCCATACCTCGTCGGGCACATGCGTTTGTGCGAGCAGCGTGACCGATTCGGTCCACTCGAGCGCCGCGCGTTCGCGTTCAGTGAAGAAAGGCGTTTCACGCCACACCGAGACCGTGGCGAGCCGGCGATCGGTTTCGCCGCCCTTGCGCGCGTCCGTGGTGTGCATGTCTACGCAGTACGCGCAGCCGTTGATCTGCGAGGCACGCAGGCGCACCAGTTCCGCGAGCGGCTTTTCGATCGAGCTTTTGCTCGCGCGCTCTTCGAGCGCGATCATGGCCTTCGTGCCTTCCGGGCTGGCCTTGTAGAAATCCATACGTGCCTGCATGAGCGTTCACCTTTCGAGTTGACTGGCTTGCGTTGATCGGTTGGACCTGCGAATTGCGTAACCACAGGTGCACTTTAGGCGTTGCGCTGGCGCGTTCACATAGCCATTCTGGCAATATTTCGGGTGACCACTTTCGCTCCCGTAGCACGCTATCTGCCGCGTCATCATGGAACTCCACGTCACCGTTTCGGGCCGTCGCGACCTCGCAGGCCAGATTTATCGTCAACTGCGCGACAGCATTGTCGACGGCCGCCTTGCAGGCGGCACGCGCCTGCCGTCCACGCGCGACCTCGCATTGCAGCTCGGCGTTTCGCGCAAGACCACGCTCGACGTATTCGAGCGGCTGCTCGCCGAGGGCTATCTGAACTCGCGGCGCGGCTCGGGCACATTCGTCGCCGATACGCTCGAACGCCTGCCCGCGCGCGGGCGCGGTCATCCGAATCCGCAGATTCGTGCAGCCACCGCGGCTTCCAGCGCCGTAGCCGCTTCGGTGCGCAAAGCGCAGGCCACGCCGTGGTGGCAGGCGCAAGCCGAAGCGCTGCACGGCTCGTTGCCGCGCCTTGACGCGCGGCTTGCCTGCGACTTCGCGGGTGGCATTACCGACAAGTCACGCTTTCCCTTCGACATTTGGCGGCGCTGCATCAACGACGCGTTGCGCGTGCAGGCGCGCGGGCACGGCATGTATCGCGATCCAGCGGGCGAAGAGAAGCTGCGCCTCGCGGTGTCGCGCTACCTCGCCTTCAATCGCGCGGTACAGAGCAACTGGCAGGACGTGATCGTCACGCAGGGCGCGCAGCAGGCGCTCGATCTGCTCGCACGCGTGACGCTCGCGCCGGGCGACGTGGTCGCCGTGGAAGACCCGGGCTATCCCCCCGCGCGCGATATCTTCGCGGCACTAGGGGCGAAGATCGTGCCCGTGCCCGTGGATCGCGAGGGGCTTGTGGTCGCGCGTCTGCCGAAAGCGGCGCGGCTCGTGTACGTGACGCCCTCGCACCAGTTCCCGCTCGGCATGCCGATGAGTCTCGAGCGGCGTGTCGCGCTGCTCGAATGGGCGCAGGCGCGCGGCGCACTCGTGATCGAAGACGACTACGACTGCGAATACCGCTTCGAGGGCCGCTCGATGGAGCCGCTCAAGAGCCTCGACAACGCCGGTCTCGTCGCCTACGTCGGCACGTTTTCGAAGACCATGTTCCCGGAGCTGCGCGTGGGCTACGCGGTGCCGCCCGCCGCGCTGGCCGCGCCGCTCGCCCGCGCACGGCAGATTGGCGACGCGCACGGCTGCGTGCTCACGCAGACGGCGCTCGCCGATTTCATGCTCAACGGCCATTTCGCGCGTCATTTGCGGCGCATGCATCAGACGTATTCGCAGCGCCGCGACGTGCTGCTCGCGCATCTGCGTGGACCGCTTGCACCGTGGCTCGAACCCGTCACGCCGAACACGGCGGGGTTGCACCTGGCGGCGCGGCTCGCCGCGCCGCTCGACGCCGCGGCGGTGGCGCAGGCTGCACGCGGTGCGTCGATCGGCCTGCATCCGCTGGCGCCGTTTCACATGGAAGCGCCTGTGCAGAGCGGTTTTCTGTTCGGTTACGGCGGGGTCGACACCGAGCGTATCGACGCCGCGCTGACGTCGCTCGCCACGCTGCTGCGCACACTGTGACTGCGCGTTGCCGTCGCGCGGGCACCGGCATGGCAGCCAAAATCACGCAAAAACGCCATACGTATAGCGCTTTCCTGACAAACGCGCCAGGCGCCGCACCGGGCGAAGCGTGTCGTCCGGCATGGCTTCGGGCACGCAAGGTGCACGTTTACCCCTGTAAACAGGCGTCAAAATGTGTTCGAGAGTCAGCGCCACGCAACAAAATCGTAACGACAACGCAAAAGCTTCACGCAAAACGCTTGCGCGTATGTAGAATCCGCCGTTGAAGCACATGCATTCCGCAGTGCTTCTTCGATTCACTGACCAACACTGGTAGGAGAAACATGCCGACTTCCGCAAAGAAAGTGGCCAAAAAGGCAGCTGCCCCGGCCAAGAAGGTTGTTGCAAAGAAAGCGCCCGCCACCAAGACGGCCGCAGCTAAGAAGGTCGCCGTGAAGGCGTCCGGCGCACCGACGCCGATCAAGGACACCTTCACGAAGGCCTCGCTGGCTACCCACGTCGCTGAGCGCGCAGGCGTCGAGCCGAAGGCTGCCAAGGCTGTGCTCGCAGCGCTGGAAGACACGATCCTCGGTTCGGTCCACAAGAAGGGCGCCGGCGAATTCACGCTGTCGGGCCTTCTGAAGATCGTCGTGCAGGCCGTGCCGGCGAAGAAGAAGCGCTTCGGCAAGGATCCGTTCACGGGTGAAGAGCGCTGGTTCCCGGCCAAGCCCGCATCGGTCCGCATCAAGGCGCGCGCCCTGAAGAAGCTGAAGGACGCAGCAGCCGCCTGATCGCGCTGTAGCCGCGCCCTTCGGGTGGCGGCGATTCGTCAGTACCCAAAAATCCCCGTCGGCGTAGACGCCCGCGGGGATTTTTCATTTCAGGCCGACTTCTGCCTTGTGCGTTGCCGGCGGCACTACGGCCTGCCATCGCAGGTCCCTTGAAAGCAGGGAAGTGTCCACGCCGGCCGGGACGAGTGCATGCCGCCGCCCGCCGCGTGGGCGCAGTTGCGTTCACCGCCAAGTCCGGGAGAGCGTGATTGAACGTCCACGTGCTGCCGGTGGCGACGCGCAGAACATGGTCCATTGCCTACGCCGGACCACTCGCCTTCGCGGCTTGATTCCCTGGCCCCGTGCCAGCTCCCGCTCTCTCCGGCACGCCGCGCTCGCGCTTCCGGCCGAACGCCTTCACTTTGCGCAGAGACAGCGCTCACCGTTCACAACCCCATGAGCGTTGATGGTCCGTGAGCCGCTACTCGGTAGCCGCGTCGTTCTCCCGGCGCGACTTGCCGACGGTGGTCTCCGTGCGCCACACAACTTTAAGAATTCTCCTATTAGAAATGGCGTGGAATTTGGATAACTTGTCAGCCGCCGATTCAATCGTTTGCTGCAGCTAATCTCGGGCCTGGTTTTGGGCCTCGCGAAACCCATCTTTTTCTTCAGCGGATCAAATCGTTCATGGACCGAAATTGCGGAAAGTTGGAAAAGTGTGTTGCAAGTGCATCCGTGCGTACCCGGAGTGAGGAAATTGTCGCATTGATAGGACGCGTCCTGATCGCCTTGTTTTTCCTCCCCGCCGGACTGGCGAAGCTCTTCGACTTTTCCGGTACGGTCAATGAGGTCGCCGCCGGTGGTCTGCCCTTGCCTGTCTTCTGCGCGGCGGCGACGATCGCTCTGGAAATCGGCGGCGGGTTGGCGCTGCTGTTGGGCTACAAGACGCGTGTTGCCGCGACTCTGCTCATGCTGTTCACTGTCGCGGCTTCGGTTCTCTATCATCCTTTCTGGGCGATATCGGGCGCGCGGAGAATGCAGGAAGTCATCATGTTTGCCCAGAACATTGCAGTTGCGGGCGGCCTGCTGGTTCTCGCAGGTCAAGGTGGCGGCCGTCTGAGTATTGATAAAGATTAAGAGTCTTAAGTGTTGTCAGGTCAGTTTATTTCAGTGTTTCCAGGTTGCATGGCGAGCGTTTCATTGCCAATGCGAAAGCCGGAGGCGAACATTCACAACGGAGAAGCGTGATTGAATGATTCGCCAGTTTCAGGCGGGCGGTGGTCATGCCGGGCGGTTCGCGAGATCGCGAAGGATCTCTTCGTCGCAGGCACGCCCGTGGGAATCACCTACCTCTCGGCTTTGTTTGTGATTGCCATTGCGCCGGACAAGGATAGTCATCACGGATGGTCCGTGGTGGCGATGTCGATTGCGCTGGCGTTGATGATATTGACCTATCCACTGGGACTTCGACTTTTGCGCCGCTGGTTTGTCCATCTCGGCGTGAGGGGTGGATACGTCTCGTTATGGGTGTCCTATCTCGTCACTACGTTGTTGTTTCAGCAGCCGCTCTGGTTGATCTGCCAGAAGTTCGCGTTGATCGATAGTCGCAATGCGCTGGACAACGCGTATTTCACCCTGGTGACCTTCCTGACGATCGGGTACGGCGACATGGTGCCGCATAGCGGCCCCGGCCGCGCCTTTGCCATGGTAGTCGGCATCCTGGGCGCAGCACACAACATTTGCTTTATTTCCTATCTGCTCACCATGGGGCAGTCGGCAAAGGGAATAGAAACCTGATGGGCTTATGCAGGCCCGGAGATTGGAAAGTCGAGCCCTGACGAAATCTATGCGAAAAGAAACATCAATCGAATTGCTCATATCCCGATGTGGGGTTGCGTTGCTCCTCGCCGCATCGCTGGCAGGGTGCTCGTTGCCACCTTCCATTCCGGTTCTGGGTGCCTATTTCCCCGGTTGGCTCTTTTGCCTCGTGGGGGCGCTCGTGCTCACGGTCATGATGCGCGCGCTGCTGGTGCGCCTGAATCTGGAGCGGCTCGTTGGGTCGCCTGTCGTCCTGTATTCCGCATTGTATGGCTTGTTTTCCCTGCTCCTGTGGGTGTCGTTTTTTTAGTATCTCTTAAAGGAATACGGTTATGGCCGGTTCATCCAATGAAAAGCAGAACAGGAAGTGGCCAGCCCTCGCTCTTGCTCTCCTGGCGCTGCTCCTTGGCATTTACGTGATATTTCGCCTTGATACGGCTCCGCGCACGGACGACGCCTATGTGTCGGCCGATACGATCGACGTAGCCCCCGAGGTGAGTGGCCGTATTGTCGAGCTCGCCGTCAAGGACAATCAACGGGTCAAAAAGGGCGATGTGCTGTTTCGCATCGATCCTCGTACCTTCGAGAATGATCTGGCGCGATCCAACGCTTCGCTGGTTGCGCTCGACAAGCAAATCGAAACGGCCCGCAAAACGGTGAAGTCTCAGGAGTACGCGGCCGAATCCGCGCGCGCCAAGGTGGAAAGCGCGCGAGCAACCGCCGCCAAGGCCGCGCAGACATTCAAGCGTACCGAGCCGTTGCTGGCGCCCGGCTATGTGTCCAGCGAAGACCTGGACCAGGCGCGCACAGCAACGCGTACGGCCCAGGCCGATCTGGCGTCGGCCGAACAGCAGGCGCGCGAGGCTGAGGCCGCGGTGACGAGCGTCGAGGCCCTGGTGGCCCAGCGTGACGTCGTTCACACCGAAATTGCCCTCGCGCAACTGCATCTGGATCAGGCGACGGTGCGCGCACCGTTCGACGGCCGGGTCGTGTCGCTGAAGACCGCCGTTGGGGAGTTCGCCTCGGCTCAGAAGGCCATCTTCACGCTCATCGACACGGGGCACTGGTACGTGATGGCGAATTTTCGCGAAACAGAGCTGAAAGGCATTCGTCCCGGCATGGCGGCAACCGTCTATTTGATGAACGATTCGACCAGGCGTTTTCACGGCGAAGTCGACTCGGTTGGCTACGGTGTACTCCCCGACGATGGCGGTAGCGTGGTGGATGGCTTGCCCAAGGTGCAGCGCACGATCAACTGGGTGCGGGTTGCGCAGCGTTTTCCCGTCAAGATCCGCGTCGACAATGCCGATCCGGAGGCGTTTCGCATAGGCGCGTCGGCGGTCGCTCTGCTCGAGCACGCGCAAAGCGCCGGGACGAAGAAGGGGAGTTAGTTGCCATGACGACAACCGGGCCTTTCTCCGGAGAGTTATCGACGATCACGCGCTTTTTCAAGCTGGAGCTGGCCGACTATCCCGGTCGCATGGCGTGGACATTGCGCCTGCTGCTTATCGGCTTGCTTCTCGTTCTGATCTCGATGACATTGGGCGTGCCCTATCTGGTCTTGTCGATTGGGGCTGTCGCTTTCAACGTGGTCCAGCCCAACGTCGTGCTGACGCGGCTTGTCGGCATGACGTTCGTGATATCGACGTTTGTTGTCGTCGCGACCATTCTTCTGGTGCTCAAATTTGCATACGGATATCCGATGGTGCGCATTGTCGTGTCGTCGCTCATCTTTCTGGCATGCATGTACCTGATGCGCGTTCACAAGCTGGGGATTGTGTTTTTTGCGGTCGCGGTGGCCGTGCTCATCGGCCAGACCACTCCAGACACGCTCGACTATCCGGAGATCGCCGTTCGCAGCTCAATGTGGATGGGCATGTCGTTCCTCTATCCGGTGATCGTCATCTGGATTGTCTATGGCTGGTTTTTTCCCGCGGAGCCCCTGCGCCAATTGCAGGAGGAGGTTGGTCGGCAGATATCGGATATCGCCGCACGCCTTGAGCGGGGCGCTACCCCGGAGGGCGGCACGACCGCGCTGACTCAAGGCAATCTGGACGCGGCAGCCGGGAGGTTGCAGAAACTGCATGGATTTGCCGCTATGCGCAGTGCCCGCTATCGGTCGGCGCAAGCTTACTGGAAAGTCTGCATTGATGCGGTGTCCTATATGCACGGCGTGATATGCAGTGCTTCCGGAGTGAGTGAACTGGGTTCCGGCGATCACGCTCGCCGTTTGCTGGCCAGTTTGCGCGATCAGGTCGAGGCCTTGAACCGATCCTTTATCGACCTGACGCCGTATCGGTCCGACTGGAAGCCGACGGCAGAGGAAGCCGACCAGTACGAGCAACTCGGTTTGGGCGGCGTCTGCAGAGCGCTGCAGGAGCTGGCGCGTCTCGACCCGGCGCAGTTGACCATGCCGCCAGCCAGGAAAGGCGGCATGTTCGTGCCCGATGCGTTCACCAATCCGGCTTACCTTCGCTTTGCCCTGAAGACGCTACTCGCAAGCCTGATTTGCTATGTGTTCTATCACAGCGTTGATTGGGACGGTATTCACACCAGCATGATCACCTGCGGTCTGGTCGCCAATCCTACTCAAGGCGCGACTTCCCGAAAGCTCATACTGCGCTTCGGTGGCGCGCTCATGGGCGGGGCTTTGGCGCTGCTGTGCAGCGTGACCGTTCTTCCGCGGATAGACGACATCGTGAGCCTCCTTTTGATGGCGGCGCCTGTGTTCTTCGTCGGTGCGTGGATCGCTGCGGGTTCCGAGCGCTCGTCATACATCGGCATACAGATGGTGGCGACGTTCTGCATCGCGGTCATGGCGGATCAAGGTCCCAATGTCGATCTCACCGAAATTCGGGACCGTGCCATGGGCATCTGGATTGGTACGGCAGTTTCGGCAGTGGTGTACACCATGCTCTGGCCGGAAAGCGAAGCCGGCACGCTCCGCCAGAAACTGGTCGATCTCGTCAGGCAGCTCGGCCGGCTCGTGGCCCAGCCCATTCAAGGCGCAGCCGACGAACAGTTGCACTATCTGCAGCAGAGGGAGGCTTGCCATATGGCGATCGTGGCCTGCGAGGAGACGCGTAATCGCGTGTTTCTCGAGGACACGCGGCCGCATGGCGAGCGACGAGCGTTGCTGGAGAACGGCGACCAGGTGCTCGAGCAAAGCCGCGCCATGCTCCAGTCGTGGGACGCGTTGCGAGACGGTCTTGCAGCGCAGCGGGAGGGGGATGCCACCCAGCGCAATTCGACAGCCTGGCAGGAGAGGGTACAGGCGCGGCTGCAGCGCTATGCCGAGGGGATGGCGGGCGAACCGGCAGAAGCCACGCATGTCCTGTTTGGCCGCGATGACGCCATCGAGGTTCCGCCTCTCGCCGCGAAAGCGGAGCGACTCATGGACGATATTCGCGATCTGCCGGAATGGGGTGGACCTCAAACCGGCGCGCCGCTCATTTATATGCCGGGTAAGTAAAGGTGTCGTGTAATGACGTTTAAAAGAAAAGCTCTGCGCATTTCCGGCGCCTTCCTCATCACGGGGCTGATGTCGAGTTGCGCGTTAATCCATCACGACACGGCGCCACACGCGCAAATCGCCGCAAAGGACATCAAGCTGGCCAGCGACATTCATCTCGCGAGTGACGGATGGCCCGACGCGCAATGGTGGACACGCTTCAACGATCCGCAGCTCAACGCCCTCATTGAACGAGCGCTGGCGGGCTCGCCAACCATGGCTACGGCCCGATTGCGTGTGACGCAAGCCCAGGCGCAGGTTGATGAAGTCAGGGCCGAAGGCGGCCCGCAGATCGGCGGTCTGGGCGTCGTGATGCGTGGACGCGGCCCGGCCAGCGGCTTTCTGGTGCCGATGAGCCCTTGGTATACCGCAGGTTTGCTCGGCGTATTCGGTACGTGGACTATCGACCTGTGGGGCAAGAATCGGTCGTCTGTCCGGGCCGCGATTGGCGAGGAGAACGCAAGTGTTGCTGAGGCGGCCTCTGCGCAGCTCGGCCTGGCCACTGGCGTCGCCCAAGCCTACTACTCGATGCAGATGAGCTACCGGCAGCTCGATCTTCTCCAGCAGTCGAAACAAGTCCTCGAGTTCATCGTGCAGGCGCACGCGGACAAGTACGCGCGCGGCGTCGAGGCGCGAACGTCGTTGCAGTCCGCACGCGCCCAGCTGCTGGCGCTCGAGCAGCAGGCAACCGCCACGCGTAGCCAGATTCTGGAAACGCGGGAGGGCATTCGGGCACTGATTGGCGCCGGCGCGGACGACATGCCCGAGATCAAGCCAGCGCCGTTGCCTGAAGCGGTGTTGTCCGGTGTCCCGAGCACGCTGTCTTATGCGTTGCTGGCAAGGCGCGCCGATCTGCAGGCCATGCGTTGGGAGGTGGAGTCGTCACTCGATCAGGTCGCGGCAGCCAAGGCGGCCTTCTACCCGAGCCTGAATATCTCGGCGTTTTATGGATTGAATGCCATTCCCCTGTCCAAGCTGTTCAAGAGTGCGAGCCAGCAGGTCAATCTGATTCCCGGACTCTATCTGCCGATCTTCGACAGCGGCAGTCTGAATGCGCAATTGCATAGCGCTCGGGCGTCGAGCGACATCAAGATCGAACAGTACAACCAGGCCGTACTCGACGCGGTACGTGACGTCGCGGTGAACGGCAGTCAATTGCAGACGCTGGCCGACAAGCGCAAGTTGCAGGCGGACAAACTGGAAGCCACGCGCTATTCCCAAAGTGCCGCCGAAGCGCGGTATGAGCAGGGATTGGGGAGCCGGCTTGCCGCCATGGAGGCTCGCTTGCCCATTATTGAGGAGCAGGCCAGCTTGCTGTCTGTCGACGGACAGTGGGTCAATCAGCAGATCGCCCTGATCAAGGTTTTGGGCGGCGGATATGACGCCGAGGCGCCTGCCAGCGAGGGTGCGCAATGAGCCGACGACATAGAACGGCGTTGGACCTGCCGTGTCGTGCCTCGACGAGCGGCATGAATCACAGGCAGGTAGAAAATCTGCTCTAAAAGCGCGCGGGCATAAAAAAACCAGCCAGGGCTTGCGCCCGAGGCTGGTTTGTGCAGCGTGTAGTTTTTAGCTGCGCGGTCTCGCTCGCTTCGCCGGGGTGGCTCGTCAGCCAGTTCCGGCGCCGGGCCGAAGCCCGGACTAAAGCGTTGCTTAGAACTTGTGGCGGATGCCGACGCTGACCAGGGTCTGCGAGCTCGAAGCCGAGTCGAAGCTGTACGAACCGATTGCTGCGCCAGCGGTCGTCGTGGTGCCGTCCGCGTTGCGCTGCGTGCCGTTGGCGTGCTGGTAGGCAGCCACAGCGTAGAAGTCGGTGCGCTTCGAGATGTTGTAGTCCGCGCCGAGCGAAACCTGGTTGTACGTGTTCGACGTGTCGCCAGCGCCGTGCGTCCAGGTGTAGCCGAGGCCGAGCAGGAGGGCCGGGTTCAGCTGGTAGCCGAGGAAGCCAGCAGCAACGTTGTAGCGCTGGTTCGAAGCGAATGCCGAAGCGGCGTCCTGGCGCATCTGGACGTTGCTGTAACGGCCGCTCATCGTGAACGGACCAGCAACATATTGCAGTGCAACCGAAGCGATGCCGACCGACTTCGCCGTGGTGTAGCCAGCGGTGATCTGGTTGTCGCCGAAGATGCCGTCCGACGTCGACGTCGACGACCAGCCTGCGCGCTCGACTGCCGACGCTGCGTTGTCCATACGGAAGTAGCCAGCAGCGACGTTGAACGAGCCGATGCCGTACGTTGCCGCGCCGCCCCAGCTTTGACCCGAGCCCGTTGCGCCAGCCACGCCGCCCAGTGCGTACATGCCTTCGAACTGGAAGCCTTGCAGAACCGGCGAAACGTACTTGATTGCGCTGTTCGTACGCGAGGTGTTGTCGTTGTTGTCGACGTCACCCGGCGTTGCGAACGTGCTGCCGAAGTAGTTGTCGGCGGTCAGCGGCTGAACCATGTCGACCAGCGGGTCGTACTGGCGGCCGAGCGTAACCGTACCGTACTGGTCAGCCGTCAGGCCGACGTAGGCTTGACGGCCGAACATCTTGCCGCCTTGACCGAGCTTGCCGGTGTTGATGTCAAAGCCGTTTTCCAATTGGAAAATTGCCTTCAGGCCGCCGCCCAGATCTTCCGTACCCTTCAAGCCGAAGCGGTTGCCCGACAGGTTGCCGCCGGCCAGGCCGACCAGATTCGAATTGTTGCCGTTTGCGTCGACCGTGTTGTGGGCCCACTGGATCGATTCGTCGATCACACCATAGAGGGTCACGCTGCTTTGAGCGTGCGCGGTGCCAGCAGCGGCCAAGAGGGCCAGCGAGAGGGTCGAGAGAGCGACTCGTTTCATTCTGTTTTCTCCACGCAGAAATTGTGTAGTTGTTGCGCGATGGAGAATAACGCAGCAGGTCAGGCGACCTGAACTGAAAAAATAAAGTTTGTCGCAAAAACCTGACACCAGCCAGAATCCCTTGTCAGACGGGGGCTGCGTCGATTATGCCGATTTCAGAAATATTGGATTGTTGACCGAGCATTATTGTCGTTTTTGATAAAAGTTCCGTAAACGACTGTTATTTTTTTGGCTTGCTGCGACCATTGGAAGCAGCCTCGATTGGCCCGGCTTCGTGAGGGTGACGGCGCCTGCCAACGGCCGTCATGGCGAGCGCCGCGCTCGCGGCGAACAGCACCGAACTCCACGGATGGCGCTTCACATAGCGGTCGGCGGCGGCCACCGTGCGGCCCGCCTGGACCAACGTGAGCGCAGCCGCGTAGGTGGCGCTGTCCTCCATGCGCACGACCGAACGGCGAATCTGCAGCCCCGACTTCATCCTCCCGAACGCTCCGCCACGCGCACTCGCGAGCCCTACCGCGCCGAGCGGAGTTTCCGATAGTGTCGATTTGTCTGCCGCAACGGCCGCCGCCAGGGCCGCGGGCATTGCCGTGGCTGCTGGACTGCCGTTTCCGATCGGCACGGCCAACGGCTGCGGGGCCGCGGGAGGACGGTCCGCCTGCTTCGTGTCGTGACGCGCGACGATGGTGGAGGCGGCGAGCACCGAGGCCAGCTTGGCGCGGCTGCCAGGCGGTGTTTCCTCAAGGAAACCCCACGCGCCGCGCGGGTCGTGCAGGCGCCCGCGCGCCGCCGAGAATTCGGCGCCGAGCAGCAGCACCGCCGCCGAAAAATAGAGCCACATGAGCAGCACCGCTAGCGAGCCGGCGGCGCCGAACGCCGTTGCCATGCCCGCGTGCGCGAGATAGAGCGCAAACAGCTTCTTGCCCGCCGAGAACAGGACGGCAGCGACGATGCCGCCCACCATCGCGTCGCGCCAGCGCACGTCGGCGTCGGGCAGGAAGCGCAGCAGGGCGCCGAATGCGACGGCCAGCACCACGAGGCCCACCCCCAGCTGCATCAGGTTGCCGATGATCACATAAGGAGAATTGCCCCAGAGCCACTGGCCGACAAAGGTGATGGCCGTGTCGAGCACGAGCGAGACGATCAGCAGGAACGCGACGCCCAGCACGAGGCTGAATGAAATGAGGCGCACGCGCACGAGCGCCAGCACGCTGGAGGGGCGCTGCCCGTCCGGCGGCCAGACGATGTTCAGCGCGGAATTGAGCGACGAGAAGGTTGCGGACGCGCCGATCACGAGCAAGCTGAGCGAAATGATCGCCGCGACACCGCCCTTGCCGCCCGCGCGGTGCGCGTTCTGCACGATGGTGGTGATGCCGGCGGCCGCGTCGTTGCCGAGCACATTGTGGACCTGGCGGAAGAGTTCGCCGCGTGCGGCGTCGTCGCCGAAGAACCAGCCGGCTACGGCAATCACCATGACGAGCGTGGGCGCGAGCGAAAACGCCGAATAAAACGCGATGCTCGCCGCGAGCGACGGGCACCGGTTGGCAATGAACTGGCGCAGCGCGCCCACCACCCACGACGCTTCCTTGCGTGCGGCATGCTGCAGTCGTTCGGAGGAAAGCGTTGACATGAGGGAGCGCCCCGAAGTGGTCCTTCCGTGGTTCGTTTCGTCACACACCTGGCTCATTCGCCATCCAATATTAGCAAGCGTGGTTCCCGGGCGGCCTCGCGCTGTACGCGTGCAAAGCTCGCGAACATCCAGCGCGATCCGTCGCCCAAAACGTCTTATACTGAAAAAACCCACAACCAGGCCGAGGACGAATCATGCTGCAGATGTCCCGGCGTCAGTTTCTCAAGGTCACGGCAACGTCGCTGGCGGGTTCCAGCCTCGCGCTGATGGGTTTCGCGCCCGACAACGCGCTTGCCGAGGTTCGACAATACAAACTGGCGCGCACCACTGAAACCCGCAATACCTGCCCGTACTGCTCGGTCGGTTGCGGGATCCTCATGTACGGTCTCGGCGATGGCGCGAAGAACGCGACGGCGAGCATCATCCACATCGAAGGCGATCCGGATCACCCCGTCAATCGCGGCACACTGTGCCCGAAGGGCGCGAGCCTCATCGACTTCATCCACAGCGAGAGCCGCCTGAAGTACCCCGAGTATCGAGCGGCGGGTTCGAACGAGTGGAAACGTATCTCGTGGGACGAAGCGCTCGACCGCGTTGCGAAGCTGCTGAAGGAAGATCGCGACGCGAACTTCGTCGAGAAAACGGCGGACGGCAAGACCGTGAACCGCTGGCTGACCACCGGAATGCTGGCGGCATCGGCGGGCAGCAACGAAGTCGGCTATCTCACGCACAAAGTGGCCCGCAGCATGGGCCTGCTCGCATTCGACAACCAGGCGCGTGTCTGACACGGCCCGACGGTGGCAGGTCTTGCCCCGACGTTTGGCCGTGGAGCGATGACGAACCATTGGGTCGACATTCGCAATGCGGACGTGATTCTGGTGATGGGCGGCAATGCGGCCGAGGCGCACCCGTGCGGCTTCAAGTGGGTCACGGAGGCGAAGGCGCACCGTAAGGCGCGGCTCATCGTGGTGGACCCGCGTTTCAATCGCACGGCATCGGTCGCGGACTTCTACGCGCCGATCCGCACCGGCACGGACATCGCGTTCCTTGGCGCTGTGATCAACTATTTGCTCACGAACGACAAGATCCAGCACGAGTACGTGAAGAACTACACCGACTTCTCGTTCATCGTGCGCGAGGATTTCGCGTTCAACGACGGCATTTTCTCGGGCTACGATCCGCAGAAGCATGCGTACCCGGACAAGTCGTCATGGAACTACGAGATCGGCGACGACGGCTTCGTGAAGACCGACGACACGCTGCAGAACCCGCGCTGCGTGTACCAGTTGCTCAAGCAGCATTACTCGCGCTACACCGCCGACATGGTCGAGAAGGTGTGCGGCACGCCGAAGGACAAATTCCTCAAGGTGTGCGAAATGCTTGCGAGCACGGCCGAGCCGGGCCGCGCGTGCACGATCCTGTACGCGCTCGGCTGGACCCATCACTCGATCGGTGCGCAGATGATCCGCACCGGCGCGATGGTGCAGCTGCTGCTCGGCAACATCGGCATTGCGGGCGGCGGCATGAATGCGCTGCGCGGCCACTCGAATATCCAGGGGCTCACGGACCTCGGGCTGATGTCGAACCTGCTGCCGGGCTACATGACGCTGCCGTTCGAAGCGGAGCAGGACTACGACGACTACATCAAGAAGCGCGCTTCGCAGCCGATGCGGCCGAACCAGCTCAGCTACTGGCAGCACTACGGCGCGTTCTTCGTGAGCTTCATGAAGTCGTGGTGGGGCGCCGCGGCCACGAAGGACAACAACTGGGGCTACGACTGGCTGCCGAAGCTCGACAAGCCCTACGACCTGCTGCAGACCATCGAGCTGATGAATCAGGGCAAGGTCAACGGTTATATCTGCCAGGGCTTCAACGTCATCGCATCGGCCCCGGACAAAGCCAAGACGCTCTCGGCGCTCGGCAAGCTCAAGTGGCTCGTGATCATGGACCCGCTCGCCACCGAGACTTCCGAGTTCTGGAAGAAGTTCGGCGACTATAACGATGTCGATACCGCTTCGATCCAGACCGAGGTGTTCCGTTTGCCCACCACTTGCTTCGCGGAAGAAAACGGCTCGCTCGTGAGTTCGAGCCGCGTGCTGCAGTGGCACTGGAAAGGCGCGGAGCCGCCGGGCGAGGCGCGCAGCGATCTCGAGATCATGTCGGGCCTGTTCCTGCGCATCCGCGCGGCGTACCAGAAGGACGGCGGCAAGCTGCCCGATCCGATCGTCAAGCTCGACTGGCCGTATTCGGATCCTGCCAGCCCCACGCCGGAAGAACTCGCGAAGGAGTACAACGGACGCGCGCTTGCCGACCAGACCGACGCGAAGGACCCGACCAAGGTGCTCGTGAAGAAGGGCGAGCAGCTTGCGGGCTTCGCGCAGTTGAAGGACGACGGCACGACGTCGAGCGGCTGCTGGATCTTCTGCGGGGCCTGGACCCAGGCGGGCAACCAGATGGGCCGGCGCGACAACTCGGACCCAACGGGCATCGGCCAGACGCTGAACTGGGCCTGGGCGTGGCCGGTGAACCGGCGCGTGCTCTACAACCGCGCCTCGTGCGATACGGCGGGCAAGCCTTTCGATCCCACCCGCAAGCTGATCGGCTGGAACGGCAGCGCCTGGACGGGCGCGGACATCCCCGACTTCAAGGTCGACGAATCGCCGGACCAGGGTATGGGGCCGTTCATCATGAACCCCGAGGGCGTGGCGCGCTTCTTCGCTCGCGACGGTATGAACGAGGGTCCATTCCCCGAGCACTACGAACCATTCGAGAACCCGCTCGGCTATAACCCGTTCCATCCGAACAACCCGCTCGCCACGAACAACCCGGCGGCGCGCGTGTTCCCCGACGACCGCAAGACATTCGGGACCGTGCAGCAGTTCCCGCATGTGGCGACCACGTACCGGCTTACCGAGCACTTCCACTTCTGGACCAAGCATGCGCGGTTGAACGCGATCATCCAGCCGCAGCAGTTCGTCGAGATCGGCGAGGCGCTGGCGAAGGAGGTGGGCGTGGTGGCGGGCGACCGCGTGAAAGTGTCGAGCAATCGGGGCTATCTGATCGCCGTGGCCGTGGTGACCAAGCGCATCAAGCCGCTCACGATCGAGGGCAAGACCGTGCATACCGTTGGCGTGCCGCTGCACTGGGGCTTCAAGGGGCTCACGAAACCGGGCTATCTGACGAATACGCTTACGCCACCCGTGGGCGACGGCAATTCGCAGACGCCCGAGTTCAAGTCGTTCCTCGTGAAGGTCGAAAAGGCATAGGGGGCGCGAACCATGGCATTTCAATCACTCGACGTCAGACGCATTTCCGCGACGACTACGCCCCCGCCCGGCGTGCGCGAGCCGGTCACGGGCACGGTCGCGAAGCTCATCGACGTGACCAAGTGCATCGGCTGCAAGGCGTGCCAGACCGCGTGCATGGAGTGGAACGACCTGCGCGACGAGATCGGCGTCAATACCGGCGTCTACGACAATCCGCACGACCTTAGCGAGCATTCGTGGACCGTGATGCGCTTCGCGGAATACGAGAACCCGAACGGCAACCTCGAATGGCTGATCCGCAAGGACGGCTGCATGCATTGCGACGATCCGGGCTGTTTGAAGGCATGCCCGTCGCCGGGCGCGATCGTGCAGTACACGAACGGCATCGTCGATTTCCACGAGGAAAACTGCATCGGCTGCGGCTATTGCATCACGGGCTGCCCGTTCAATATTCCGCGTCTCTCGAAGACCGAGCATCGCGTGTACAAATGCACGCTTTGCTCGGACCGCGTGGCCGTGGGGCAGGAGCCGGCCTGCGTGAAGACCTGCCCGACCGGCGCGATCGTGTTCGGCACCAAGGAAGACATGAAGCAGCACGCGGCCGAGCGCATCGTCGATCTCAAGGAGCGGGGCTTCGAAAACGCGGGGCTTTACGACCCGCAAGGCGTGGGCGGCACGCACGTGATGTACGTGCTGCATCACGCGGACCAGCCCTCGCTCTATCACGGCCTGCCCGACAACCCGCGCATCAGCCCGATGGTGCGGCTTTGGAAGGGTATCGCCAAGCCGGTTGCACTCGGCATCATGGCGCTCACGGCGCTGGCCGGCTTCTTCCATTACACGCGCATCGGCCCGAACGAAGTGACGGCGGAAGACGAAGCCGCCGCGCGCGACGAGGCGCGGCGCATCCGTGGCGAACCACCCGAGGAGCGCAACGATGAAAGACGATGAACCGCAACTGATCGAGCGCTACACGCCCAACGAGCGCAGCAACCACTGGATCACCGCGATCTGCTTCATTTTGCTCGCGATCTCGGGGCTCGCGATGTTTCATCCGGCCATGTCGTGGCTTTATGCGGTGCTCGGCGGCGGCCAGTGGACGCGCATTTTGCATCCGTTCATCGGCGTCGTGATGTTCGTCTCGTTCCTGATCCTTGCGCTGCGTTTCTGGCACCACAACTATCTGGACAAAGACGACATCCAGTGGATGAAGCAGATGGGCGACGTGCTCAACAACCGCGAAGACCGGCTGCCGGAGATCGGCCGATACAATGCGGGACAGAAGCTGTTATTCTTTACGATGGTGGTTTGCCTCGTGCTGTTGCTCTTGAGCGGCATCGTGATCTGGCGGCGGTATTTCTCGTTCTATTTCCCGATCGAGATTATCCGGCTCTCTTCAGTGGTGCATGCGGTCGCGGCGTTCGTGCTGATATGCGGCATCATCGTCCATATTTATGCCGCGCTATGGGTGAAGGGATCGATCGGCGCCATGACGCGCGGCTACGTCACCTGGGGCTGGGCGAGAAAGCATCATCCGCGCTGGTTCCGCGAGAGCATCAAGTAACGCACAGGCTGCGCGCCGCCTGCCGTCAAGGCGGGGGTGGCGCGAGCGGCAAACCGCCGGCGCCCGCAAGGGCACGGCGGTTTTTTCTTGGTGAAGCCGTTCTGGAGCAGACCCGTCGTGACGCAACGCATTCTCGACCCGCAGCAAATCGAATCGCTCGACCCAACGGCCATTCCGCGCATCCGTCTGCCCGAGCGCTTCGCCTTTTTCAGCACGCGCGCCGTGCGCCTGCGGCATCTCGCGGATCACAATCCGATTGGCGGCTATGTGCGATTGATGGCGGCGCTCGTCGACGCGCAGCAGGAGGCGCTCGAACAGTGCAGCGCGCCCATGCCTTCTCGCGACGCCATTGCGAACGCGCAGCATCATTGCATGCCGATTCTGCCGGCGCTTTCGGGCGAGCGTGATCCGCAATGGCGCGCGGTGCTATACCGTCTCGCCGATCGCGTTGAAGCCGCGGGCGCCGTCGCGCCCGCGCTCGCAAAAGTGCTCGCTGAGTTGCGCGCCATGAATGACGCGCAACTCGACGCCCAGGCCGACGCAATTCTCGCGCAGCGCTACACCGAAGTCGCACCTGCCACCGCGCCGTTCATCATGGCCGCGCTGCAGGTGCTGTGGACCGACCTCGCGAGCCGCATCGACGTGCGGGACATTCCTTATGTCGACACACCGGGCGTTTGCCCCGTGTGCGGCTCGCCGCCCGTTGCCAGCATCGTGCGCATTGGCGGCGCGTATCAGGGCTATCGGTATGTGCAATGCGGCCTGTGCGGCACCGAGGTGCACGTGGTGCGCGTGAAGTGCACCAACTGCGACTCGACCAAGGGCATTGCGTATCACGGTATCGAAGGCGGCAATGCCGCACTCAAGGCCGAATCGTGCGACGAGTGCCAGACGTACCGCAAGATCGGCTATCAGGAGAAGGATCTCGACTTCGAGCCGCTCGCCGACGACCTCGCGAGCCTCACGCTCGATTTGCTGATGAGCGACGCGGGCTACCGCCGCGCGAGCCCGAATCCGCTGCTATGGCCCGAAGTGCCTGCCGATCAGTAAAGGAGTCGCGCACACCATGAGTGAAACCGTGGGACAAGCAGCGGAGCACGATGCACGCACCCTCAATGCGCTGCTCGCAACCATGCCGGCGGTCGAGCGGGTGATTGCCTCGGAGCAGGCGCAGCCGCTGATCGCACAATACGGACGCACCCAGGTGCTGGATGCGATACGCGCCACGCAGGACGCCTGGCGTCTTGACGCACGAGCCAGCGTATTGACGAATAAAGACAAGGACACCGAACCGTTTTCGCTAGAGCGCATCATCGCGGCCACCTCGCGACGGCTAACCGAACGCACGCAAAGCCGCCTGCGCCCGGTCTTCAATCTTACGGGCACGGTGCTCCACACGAATCTCGGCCGCGCACTGCTCCCCGACGAAGCTGTAAAGGCCGTCGTGCAGGCGCTCACGCAACCCGCGAACCTGGAATTCGATCTCGCGAGCGGCAAGCGCGGCGACCGCGACGATCTGATCGACTCGCTCATCTGTGAACTGACGGGCGCCGAGGCCGCGACTGTCGTCAACAACAACGCCGCGGCGGTGCTGTTGCTGTTGAGCGCGCTCGCCAATCGCAAGGAGGTCGTCGTTTCGCGTGGCGAACTGGTCGAGATTGGCGGTGCGTTTCGCATTCCCGACATCATGAGCCGGGCGGGCGCACGGCTGCGCGAGATCGGCACGACGAACCGGACGCATCTCAAGGACTATGAAGCAGCGATCAACGCGCGCACGGCGCTGCTGATGAAGGTGCATTGCAGTAACTATGCGATCAGCGGTTTTACGAAAAGCGTCGAACTCGATGAACTCGCGCCGCTGGCGCGGCAGCATGGCTTGCCGATAGCGGTCGACCTGGGCAGCGGGACGCTCGTCGATCTCGCACAGTGGGGCTTGCCCGCCGAGCCCACCGTGCGCGCGACCGTGGAAGCGGGCGCGGACCTCGTGACCTTTAGCGGCGACAAACTGCTGGGCGGCCCTCAGGCGGGGCTGATCGTCGGACGCAAAGAGCTTATTGCGAAGATCAAGAAGCATCCGCTCAAGCGCGCGTTGCGGGTGGGCAAGCTCACGCTCGCCGCGCTCGAACCGGTTTTGAGGCTCTATCAGGCGCCTGAATTCTTGCAGGAGCGGCTGACTACGCTGCGCCTGCTCACACGTCCCGCCGCGCAAATGCAGGAGGCCGCGCAGCGCGCGCTGCCCGCGCTGCAGCGTGCGGTTGGCGACGCGTATGCCGCGAGCGTCGAGCCGATGTTCAGCCAGATCGGCAGCGGCGCGTTGCCCGTGGACGTGCTGCCGAGCAGCGGGCTCGTCGTGCGCCATGCGGGCAAGGGCGGCAGCGGCCGCGCGCTGCTCAAGCTCGAACGCGCCTTGCGCGAACTGCCTCGGCCCATGATCGGCCGCATTGCCGACGACGCCCTGCATCTGGACCTGCGCTGCCTCGAACCGGCGGACGAAGCGGCGTTCGTTGCGCAACTCGCGGAGCTGCGCCTGTGATCGTCGGCACGGCGGGGCACATCGACCACGGCAAGACCACGCTGGTCCGCGCCTTGACCGGCGTCGACACCGACCGCCTGAAGGAAGAGAAGGCGCGCGGCATTTCGATCGAGCTGGGTTACGCGTACCTGCCGCTCGCCAATGGCGACGTGCTTGGCTTCATCGACGTGCCTGGCCACGAAAAGCTCGTGCATACGATGGCGGCGGGTGCATGCGGCATCGACTTCGCCTTGCTCGTGATTGCCGCCGACGACGGCGTGATGCCGCAAACGCGCGAGCATCTCGCCATTCTGCAACTGCTGGGTGTGCAGCAAGGCGCCATTGCGTTGACCAAGGTAGATCGCGTGGAGGCGGCGCGGCTCGACGCCGTGCGTGCAGAAATCGCTGCATGGCTCGCTAACACGATGCTTGCGAGCGCACCGGTCTTCGAGACGAACGCAACGCAGGCGCATGACGAAGGCGTCGCGCGCCTCGACGCCTGGCTGCGCGAGCGCGCGAGTACGTGGCGCGCGCGACGAGACGATGGCCTTTTTCGCCTGGCGGTGGATCGCGTCTTTACGCTGGCGGGCCAAGGGACGGTGGTGACGGGCACGGTATTCGCCGGGTGCGTACGAGCCGGCGACACGCTCATGCTTGCACCCGCCGGCACGCCCGCGCGCGTACGTGGCCTGCACGCGCAGAATCGTGCGGTCCACGCTGGCGACGCGGGTCACGCCGGCCAGCGTTGCGCACTCAATCTCGCGGGCATCGACAAAGAACAGATCACGCGCGGCGACTGGATCGTCGATGCGCGTCTCGCTGAGCCCGCCATGCGGCTCGACGTCGAACTGCGCTTGCTCGACGACGCAGACGTGACGTTGCAGCACTGGTCGCCGCTTCATGTGCACCTGGGCACGACGCATCGTGTTGCAAACGTCGCGCTGCTCGAAGGCGAAACGCTCGCACCGGGTGCAGTCGCCCGCGTGCAACTCGTTTTCGACGCACCGTTGCACGCGTTGCCGGGAGATCGGTTTATTGTTCGCAACGCGCAGGCAAACCACACCATAGGTGGCGGCCGCGTGCTCGATCCATTCGGCCCGTCGCGCCGGCGCAGAACGGCAGAACGACGCGCATGGCTCGACGCGTTGCGCATGTGGCTCGACGAAGCGAACCTCGCGCCGCTAATCGAAGAAGCGCCGCGCGGCATTGCGCGCGCGACGTTGGTACGGTTGACCGGCTACGACGATGCCGCGCTGGCATTGCCCGCCGATGCGATTTCAATCGCACCGCAAGGGCGCGACGACGAAGGCGCGGTGATCGCGCGTGCGCACTGGGTGAAGCTCGCCGAGCGCATTGATGAAGCACTCGGCGAGTTTCATGCGCGCTCGCCCGACGAACAGGGGCCGGACGCGGCGCGTTTGCGGCGCATGGCGGCGCCGCTAGTGAGCGATGCGGTGTGGCGCGCCGCGATCGAAGCGCTCGAACGCGAGGGGCGCGTGGCGCGCAGTGGCCCGTGGCTGCATTTGCCTTCGCATGCGGTGACGCTCGACGCCGACGACGAAGCGCTCGCGGCACGCCTCATGCCTTTGCTTGCGCAAGGGCGTTTCGATCCGCCGTGGGTGCGGGACCTCGCGCGCGAGACGGGTCAGCCGGAGGAGAAGGTGCGTGCGTTGCTGCGCAAGCTCGCACGCCTTGGTGTGGTGTATCAGGTCGTGCGCGATCTCTTTTACGATCGGGACGTGGTGCAGACGCTCGCTCGCGCCGTGGCGCAGATTGCGGCGGAGCAGGGCGGCGCCGTCAACGCTGCGGCGTTTCGCGACGCCACGGCGTTGGGCCGCAAACGGGCGATCCAGATTCTGGAGTACTTCGACCGCGTTGGATATACTCGCTTTCAGCGCGACACGCATCTGTTACGGCACGATAGCCGGATGCGAGAGTGGTTGTAGGCACATCGATGTGTGCTTTCGATTGCAGTTGCGGTTGCGGTTGGGTTCGACGAAGGAAGGCATTCGTATCCGGTGGTACGGCCAGGCTTCAAACCTGGTTGGGGGCGTCAGCCGCTCCCGGGTCGGTTCGACTCCGGCTGCCTTCCGCCAGTTCACGCTGTGGGTCCTAAAGCTGCTCGCCATTCACGGTGATACCTGAGGGCGGCTATGGTCGAATTGTGAGCATAGCTCGCACGTTAGGTTCCAGTGTCCTGTAGTCGTTCCAACAGCAGGATTCTCGTTCGCTCAAGACAGATCGTGGCCACATTGAGGCGGCCGTTCGCAAAATCCACCAAACGTCTTCAGGAAGTCACCGTGGGCAGGGCGGCTATGCCACGGCCGAAAGCTCGTTTTCGGCAAACGCCGCTATCAATGCAAGAATACTTATTGCAATAGCTCCGTTATATGTCGATTTACGGGAAACCTGGACCATGCGCGCTCCGGAGTGGGACCTTTGGGAGGGGTTTGCAGCGCAGAGAGCTTTACGTCGGGATGAGCAATTCGCGCACGCTATTGGTGGCCACTTGAAACAGTTGCCACCGCAGAGCCAGCATTAACTTAAACCAGCCAGCCTCCATGATTCCCGGGGCGGTTCAGTTGCGCTGGCGCAGGCGTAATGCCGCCGAGGCGGCAAGACGAATTCTTTAGGGCCGACTTCTGAGACGCACGGTAAAGACTATATAGAGGCGGTCTGATACCGTCGTTTTTTCTGTGCAGTGAAAGTTCACACGATTTCGCGCTTCACGACGCGAAACGAACCTATATAGAAGCCTGCGAGAATCACGGAGTCAGCGAAAGTGAGGTCGGATGGAAACGGTTTATCGGATGCGTGGTACGTGAGCGAGTAGCAGGACATATGGTCGACCTTACAGCTGTGCTATTCAAGCGCTACAACCGTGTTATGTGGGGCACGTTTGTCGGCGTTCTCCTCGTTGCTTGTGCACTCGTCTATTTTCGGTTCAAGCTGATACTTGGCGCGGAAACGGCAAGCTTGGTGCAAAGCGTGCAGGAGCAAGCCGTCGTGCTCGATGCGATAGTCAAAAGCAACGCTGACGCAGTCAACGAGATGCGTATTCACGCGCAGAGCTGGTATCGTCTGCATCCGGAGGGGGCGCGGCCTTCCCAGTTGCGGCGGGCGCTTCAGCCTTGCCCCGACTCGGGCCGCGTGTGCCTCGACCGTTTGCCGCCACCCTGGACGACAGCAGATGCCGGAAACCTTACCGGTCTGATAGATTCGCCCGCGCCGCCGCTCGACAAGGAGCTCGAAATGGCGTTGAGTCTGAATGACGTATTCAAGGCGATCAAGGCGAACCTGGCGGGTGTGACGTGGGCCTACTACTCATCCAGGCGCCGCTTCAGCAACGCGTATCCGTGGGCCTCGTCAAAAGAATTCTTTTACACCGATACGGCGGCACAGCGTGAGTTTCTGGACAGCGTCGAACGCGCTCCCGATCCCAAGCGAGCCGTGGTGTGGTCGCCCGCGTACCTGGACCAGGCGGGGCGGGGGGTGATGATCACGGCTTCGGCCGGCGTCTATGGGGACGGCGCCTTTCTCGGCGCAGTCTCGATAGATGTCACGCTGAATTGGCTTAATCAATTCCTGCGGAATTGGCGCAGCCCGTTCGGGACACTGTTCATCATCAACGACCGCGGGCAACTGATCGCGCATCCAACGCTGGTCCATGATGGCGCGCTCGGGGTCGAGTCAGCGGCCGTGGCCTTTCCACGTTCTCTGGCGCAAGACATGAACGCGACGCTGGAAGCGTCGACCGGACGCCTGGTGCTGCTGCACGGTTATTACGTCGAGACCGTAGCCATCCAGAACTCGCCGTTTCGACTTGTCTTGCTTGCGCCGCAGTGGGCCCTTGTCAGTACGGCGCTGCAAACCGGTTTGCCGAGCATGTTCCTGCTGTTGATCAGCTTGGCCATCATGCTGGTTACTGCAAGCCGGTTTGCGTATCGCGACGTGATCGTTCCCGCGCAAAAGCTCGTGCGCTACATTCAGGATGAACAACGCGGCTCGGTGAAGTCGATTCCGGATATTCCCCGGCCTTGGCGCCCTTGGTTTCTCACCATTCAACATGTCTTCAACGCTCATACGCAACTCGTGTCGATCCAGCAGGAACTGGATGTTGCGCGGCGTATGCAGCAATCCATTGTCCCTACGCGCTTTCCGTCGCGCCCCGATCTGCAGATGTTCGCGCGCATGATTCCGGCAAAAGAGGTGGGCGGCGACTTTTACGATTATTTTTGGCTCTCCGACAACAAGATCGGTATGGTCATCGCGGATGTATCAGGCAAGGGTGTGCCCGCAGCGCTTTTCATGGCAGTGGCGAGAACGCTGCTGCGCGCGATCGCGCCCGGTGCTAGCGGCCCTGCAGCTTGTCTTGCCCTCGCTAACGACCTTTTGAGCCAGGATAATGAAGCGACGATGTTCGTGACGTTGTTTTACGGCATTCTGGATATCCGCACGGGTGAACTCGAATATGCGAATGCGGGCCATAATTCGCCATATGTGATCACCGCGGACGGCAAGGTATCAGCGGTTCAGCGAACGTCAGGTATGGCGCTCGGTGTAATGGATGGTATTGTTTACGAGCAGGGGCGCATGCGGCTGGAGCCCGACTCCACGCTGCTACTCTATACCGACGGTATTACAGAGGCGTTCAATCCGGTCAACGAGCAATACGGCGAGGCACGCCTCGCGTCTTGTCTTACCGGAGGGGAGGAATTGACTGTGGAGGCGTTGCTGAGCCAATTGGTCAATGACGTTGTCGCGTTCGCGATCGACGCGCCTCAGTCTGACGATATTACCTGTTTCGCGGTGCGCTTTGGGGCGATGTCGCTCGTTATGGAGTAGCAGTGAAGCACACATTCGACGCGACTCTCGCCCCTGCCGATCCAGACATCAACGGATTGCTCGATAAACTGCAGCAATTTTTTGCGGACCATAGCCTGCACAGTTCACTAGTGCAGTGCTTTGCGCTTACATTTGACGAACTGATTAGCAATATTGTCATGTACGGTGCTGCGCGCGAGCCCATCCAGGTTCATCTAAGCATCACTGACAGTGAGGTCAGTGCGTGGATAATCGATGACGGTGTGCCGTTCGACCCGTTAAGTTTGCCTGATCCGGACGTGACGAGCGGCGTCGAAGAACGACCTGTCGGCGGCGTTGGCATTTATATCGCCCGGAAAATGATGGACAGGATGACTTATGAGCGCGACGAGCTGCGTAACCGAATCAGCCTTTCAAAGCGCATAGATACGCCGACGCCCGAATGAGGCGAGCAATATTGTCGAGCTCGCTCTCACTTCTGGTCTGGTTGCGGCGAGATTAGCCTTAGCTCAAGCGGTCTGGTTGAAGCGTGAGAGCGCCTGCTCGCGCGTTTCCGCCACATCGAGAATATTGAAGAATCCGCTGATTTCAAAAACTTCCCGTATCGGGTCGCTGATGCCGCAAAGTGCCATCTGGCCGGCCGACTGTTTGAGCCGTTTCGCGGTCACAAGTACGACCCGCAGCCCGGCGCTGGAAATATAGTCCAACTCCCCAAGATCAATCACCAACTGGTTTGTGCCCCGGTTGATGTGCTGCAGGATTTGCGCCTCCGTTTGCTCCGCATTCGTGCTGTTTAGCTTCCCCTGCAAACAGGCTACGAGGACGGTGCCGATCATTTCGAATTGGTTGGCCATTTTAGTCTCAGGTATTGCATTTTAAGATTGAACAGATCAATTTCGACTGCTACACGTCTGAAGCACGTGCTCAAACGGTGGTGTTAAAGTCAGTTTCGCTATTGAATCGTCAGGATTTCTGATAATCATTTACGCTAAAGCGAACGATTGGGCTGAAATCGCTTTCTCTACTGCGGTCGCGCAAGCTCTCCTTCCAGAAAAAAACGAAAAAAGAAGGCGCGGTGCTTATCGGTCGAGAAGCGCACCCGCGAGCGGTTGGCTGCGGGGAGCGAGGCGACATCAACGTGGCTATGGGCAATAGCCCTCGACGATGGTTGCGATGGCCGGTTGGCGGCCCGGGTAGCGTAATGGTCCATTATTTTGACTCCGGCCGTGCGTAACGTGACGCCGCGGGTTGGCCGATTGTATCCGATGCGGGAGCGACTGCAACGCCCACGAAAGTCCGTACGGCGTTTGTAAGCAACGATGGCTTTCCGGGGCGAGTCCTGGCTTGGCCATTTGAGGCGTGATCGCTGAAAAACTGAGACGCACGGTCAAGTGAATTTTTCGGGCCGGTGCTACGATTTTCGCCGATCACGTCCTGCTTATCGGACAGGTTGTGAAAGGCTGGAGGCAGGCGTCAACGCCAGAGGAGAAGCCGTCGAAAGTGGCGGCAAACGAACCTCAACGCTTGAAATCAGCCTCAATGCGACAACCGAAGAAAGCTGAACTCGAGTTGAGATTGTGTTGCTCGAGAAATGATGTGCCAGTACGTTCAGGTGGCATGGTGCGCTTGCGCCGGGTCGAATTTTGGCGGTCTTTCAGGAGGGTATTTGTGACACCTGCAGGACGATTTTTCCCTGGATGACTTGTAAGGACTGTGCGCTGCCCCGCAGAAGGGGGCAATGGCTTCGTTCGGAAGACCGCTGGCGCTTGTCGCAGGCGAAGCTATCCGACCTTGACGCCCACGCACATACAGCGCTCGAACGGCAGATGAGCGATTCCACTAGCGAGCACTGGCTGTAGCAGATTTTTCGCGGAACGTATCAAAAAGATCATAAAGATAGCTTGGGTTTTCAACTTTCGTTGTTTTTGAATTGGGAGTAAGCATGGCATCCGACGGTTCAGTCGCTCCTAAGGAGCGAGTCAATATTGTGTATCGTCCGGCCACCGGCGATGCAAAAGCGGAAGTCGAGTTGCCGCTGAAATTGCTCGTGCTCGGCGACTTCACGTTGCGCGATGACGACACGCCGCTCGAAGAGATGAAGCCGACCAGCGTGGACAAGGACAACTTCAACGAAGTGCTCAAGGGGCAAAAGCTTTCGCTCGATCTCGTGGTGCCGAACCGACTGGAGGCGAACGCCGAGGGGCGCGAACAACTCGCAACGAGTCTGAAGTTCGACTCCATTGACGACTTTTCTCCCGATGCGATCGTCGAGAAGGTGCCGGAATTGCGCCAGATGATCGCTTTGCGCGATGCGCTCAAGGCACTGAAGGGGCCGCTCGGCAACATTCCGGATTTCCGAAAGCGCGTTCAGGAACTGATCGAAGATCAAGGCGTGCGCGCTCGCTTGATGAGCGAACTCGGCATCGAAGACAAGTGACTTTCGTATTTATCGGTGGACGCAGCGGGGACCGCACATGAGTGATTTGGAAAAAGGACCGGGAAGCGCGGTCACGACGGAATCGGAATCAACCGTTTCGCTGCTCGATCAACTGATCGAGTCGGCACGGATCAAGCCAGGCGACGAAGCCTATTCGATTACGCGCCAGGGCATCCAGGCCTTTATTTCGCAACTGCTGGAGCCGAACCTCGCGGTCGAGCGCATCACGCAGGCGACCGTCGACAGCATGATCGCGGACCTCGATCAAAAGCTGTGCGCGCAAGTTGACGCGATTTTGCACCACGCCGACTTTCAGAAGATGGAATCGGCATGGCGTTCGCTGAAGTTCCTGGTGGACCGCACGAACTTTCGCGAGAACGTCAAGATTCAGGTGCTGAGCGTCAGCAAGGGCAAACTGCTCGAAGACTTCGAAGACGCAGCGGACATCACCAAGTCGGGTCTCTACAAGAATCTCTACACCGCTGAATACGGGCAGTTCGGCGGCCAGCCGTTCGGCGCCATCGTGGCGAACTACGAGTTCGGGCCGGGCACGCAGGACGTGAAGTTGCTGCAGTATGCGGCAAATGTCTCTGCCATGAGCCACGCGCCCTTTATCGCAGCAGCGGGGCCGCAATTCTTCGGTGTCGACAGCTATGATCAGCTGCCGAATCTGAAGGATCTTTCATCGATTTTCGAAGGCCCACAGTTCGTCAAGTGGAATGCGTTCCGTGAATCGGAAGATGCCCGCTACGTCGGCCTCACCTTGCCGCACTTTTTGCTGCGCGTGCCCTATGGAGCGGATACGGTACCGGCCAAGAAGTTCAATTACAAGGAAGACGTTTCGGGCGGTAACAGCCAGTTCCTGTGGGGTAACGCGGCCTTTGCGTTCGCTTCGCGCCTGACGGCGAGTTTCGCCGATTACCGCTGGTGCGCAAACGTGATCGGACCTCAAGGCGGTGGCACGGTGGGCGACCTCCCCGTGTACACGTATGAATCGATGGGCGAGTTGCAGAACAAGATTCCGACGGAAGTGCTGATTTCCGAGCGTCGTGAGTTCGAACTGGCGGAGCAGGGTTTTATCGCGCTTACGATGCGTAAGAATAGCGACAATGCGGCATTCTTCTCTGCCAACTCGGCGCAAAAGCCGAAGTTTTTCGGCAATACCAAGGAAGGCAAGGAAGCCGAACTCAATTACAAGCTCAGCACCCAACTGCCCTACATGTTCGTTGTGAGCCGTCTTGCGCACTACATCAAGGTGATCCAGCGCGAGAACATTGGCACGTGGAAAGAGCGCGTCGATCTCGAAGGCGAGCTCAACATGTGGATTCGCCAGTATGTTGCGGATATGGACAATCCCGCGGAGGGAGTGCGCAGCCGCCGTCCGCTGCGTCAGGCGGAGATCGTCGTGGCCGATGTTGAAGGCGATCCGGGCTGGTATCGCGTGGATATGAAAGTGCGTCCTCATTTCAAATACATGGGCGCATCGTTCACGTTGTCCCTGGTGGGCAAGCTGGAAAAAAAGTAGGCGGAAAATTGCCGTGAAACAGGCCATGTTTCATCGATAACGCAACCTGGAAAGACAGCGACAGTCCGGTCGTCGCGTCTTGCAACAGGTGAAACATGAGCCACACGAACAGCAGTTGAGCAAAACCACGGCGGTCGGCTGGCCGCCGTGGCGAAATGGAAGTCAGTGCGAGACGTCGAACGCGACTCGCAGTTCAATTCCGTACCACTAATTATTTACTGCCGTAAAACGGGGATTACTATGCCAATGCCGTGCTATCTCACTCTCGAAGGCCAGAACCAGGGCAAGATCGAGGGCTCGACCAAGGTTCAGGGCCACGAAGGAAAGATTCTCCTCCAGGCCGTCGACCACTCCATCGAAATTCCGAAGAGTCCGCAAACGGGGCTGCCGACCGGCAAGCGTGTTCATCTGCCGATGACGCTGACCAAGGAAATCGACAAGTCCTCGCCCAAGCTGTTTCAGGCGCTGACGTCGGGCGAACAGATGAAGAACGTCACGCTGGAGTTCTATCGCATTTCGCCGAAGGGTACGGAGGAGAAGTACTACACCGTGAAACTGTCGAATGCGATCCTGACCAATATGCGGTCGTGGACGCCGAACTGCCTGTCGCCGGAAAACAAGCAACTGGGTCACATGGAAGATATCTCGTTCACCTACGAGAAGATCACCTGGACGTTCGATCCGGACGGCATCGAAGCCGAAGATTCCTGGCTCGCGCCGAAGTCCTGAACCCAACCTGAGCTGGAGCGACGGTGAGAGAGCAGCGGCTGTTGGAGCGAATCGCGAGGTGGGGCCCGGATCAAGAGCGTACCAACGAAACGAAGGTTGACGCGCTCATTGACTCGGTGATGAGCCACCTCAGCCGTTTGCTCAATACCCGGCAAGGCAGCGTGCCGATCGACCCGCTATTCGGTGTGCCCGACTTCACCAACCTTGCCGGGACGACTTCGATGGGCTCGACGCGCGAGATCGAAGAAGAGATTCGCCGCATGATCGTGCGCTACGAACCCCGTATCAAGTCGCCGCGCGTGACGCTCAATCGCGAGGAAACCGATGTGCTGTCGATCCGTTTCGCTCTCGAGGGCACGCTCGAAGTCGCGGATCGGGAGATTCCGCTGCGTTTGTCGACTACCGTTGGCGCCAACGGCCGCGTCAGTGTCGGCTGATTTCATCCCGTTTGCACTCTGTCTTTTCGATCCAGCTGAAGCAGTCACGCATGTTCAATCGATACTACCAGGATGAGCTGAACAAGCTGAAGGGGCTGGCAGCTGAGTTCGCACGCGCGAATCCGGGCATCGCTCCGATGCTGTCGGGCAGCTCCGCGGACCCCGATGTCGAGCGCCTGCTGGAAGGGGTTGCTTTTCTCACGGGTCTCACGCGCCAGAAGCTGGACGACCAGTTTCCCGAGTTCATCCAGGAACTCACGAATCTGCTGTTTCCGCACTATCTGCGGCCAGTGCCGGCGTCGACCCTGATCGGGTTTTCGGCCAAAGGCCGACGCTCGGGGGCAGCGCGGGTTGCGGCTGGCAGCGAGCTCGCGTCCGTGCCAGTGGACGGCACGTCGTGCCGCTTTCGCACCACCCGCGATCTCGATGTCGAGCCGTTGCAGATCGCCGAAGTGAATCTGTTGAGCCACGCCGGCGCGGCGCCGGTGCTGATGATCGACTTCGAAATGGACGACGGTCTCAGCATCGCGCAGTGGAACGGCGACTCCATCCGTCTGTTCCTGAACGGCGGCTATGTCGCGGCGTCCCGCTTGCTGCTGCTGTTGATGAACCACGTCACTGATGTGCGTATATCGAGCCATGGAGGCGAGCGGATCTCGGTAGGCGCAAAGAGCTTGCGCGCGAGCGGATTCGACACCGAACTGCTCGCCTGGCCGAGTCACGCGATGAGCGGCTACCGCACGATCCAGGAATTCTTCACGCAGCCCGAGAAATGTCTTTTCGTCGATATCGTCGGGCTCAAAAACTGGTCGGCAAATGCGAAAGGCACGAGCTTCAGCATCGTCATGACCCTCGATGCGCTGCATGGGTGGATGCCGGAGATCAACGCCGAAAGCTTTCTGCTCAACGTGGTTCCGGCAATCAACCTGTTCTCGCACGCCGCAGACCCGATCACACACGATCATCGCGTCGCGGAATATCGCGTGAATCCGGAAGGACGGGACCGTCGCCACTTTCAGATCTATTCGGTCGATCAGGTGCTCGGGTATCAGCAGGGCAACGCGCGGGAGCGCGTCTACCAGCCCTTCAGCATGTTCCGCCACGACGGACGCGGCACGCAACTCAGTTATCGAACGACGCAGAAAAGCTCCAACGTCGAGCGGGGCAGCGACGTGTATCTGTCGTTGAACTATCCGCCGTCCGAAACGCCGCTGCCCGAGACGCTGTCGATCCGCGTTACCTGTACGAACCGCTCACTGCCGGAGGGTCTGAAAGCGGGCGACATCAACGTCGCGACCAGCACGTCGCCCGATCGGATGAGTTTCGCCAATATTCGCGCGATCACACCTGCGCAGGATCCGCCGGCGGGTGAAGAGCTGCTGTGGTGCCTGCTTTCGCACGTGTCGCTGAATCTGGCGTCGCTGGCGAACGCCGATAGTTTGCGCAAGCTGCTCGGACTTTATGTATTTGCCGGAACGCAAGGCCAGGAATTGGCGAATCGCCGTCGCATCGAAGGTATCGTCGATGTGGCTGCGACTGCAGAAACGCGTCTCGTGGGCCGTGGCGGAACCCGGCGCGGCCAGCTGATCCGCATTCGTTGCCGGGAGGACCATTACGCCGGGATTGGTGATCTGTATCTCTTTGGCTGCGTGCTCGAACGATTTCTCGGCGACCACGCCGGCATCAATTCGTATACACGCGTCGAGCTCGAAGACACGCTTTCAGGGACCGTATTCAAATGGCCACCGAGACTCGGACAACAAGCGATGCTGTGAAGGCGCTGCTTCTCACCAATGGTGAAAAGTACTCCTACTTTCAGGCGATCCGGCTGCTACGGTTGTACGACCGTCACACGGGGCTTCGTCAGGAGAACCTGCGCATCCGGCCGCGGCTCGCGCTCGGCTTTCCCGAGAACGACATCGATCGCATCGAGCCGACGGCGGAAGGCGGGTATCGCATTACGGCGAACTTCTTCGGCCTGTACGGCGTGGCCTCGCCGCTGCCGACCTATTACACCGAAGATCTGCTCGAAGAGGCGCGCGAGGGTCGTCACGTTACGCGTGAGTTCCTCGACATCGTGCATTACGCGATGTACCCGCTGCTCTTCGACGCGTGGGCGAAGTACCGGGTCGAGCAGCGCGTTGTCGAGGATCGTCACGAGGCGTCGCTCAATCAGTTGTATGCGTTCGTTGGCCTGCACGATCCAGACCTGCGCGCCGATCTGCTGCCGGGGAGCGCGGAGCTGCTGCGCTACGCGGGCCTGTTCAACCAGCGGCCGCGCTCCGCGCTTGGCCTGAAAACGCTGCTTGCCGATGCGTTCGCGCCTGCCCGCGTCGAGGTCGTGTGCGGCGTGATGCGCCCAGTGCCGATTCCCGACGACCAGCGTTGGCGGCTTGGGGAGAGGCAGAGTAGCCTCGGCGAGGACGCCTGGCTCGGCTCCGAGGTCGACGACTACGAAAGCACGATCAGGGTCGAGTTCAGCGATCTGCCGCAAGCGCTATTTCAGCAGATGCTGCCCGGCGGAACCGCGCATGCGCGGCTTGGCTTTTTCACGCGCCACTACCTGACGGATCCGCTCGATGTGGAAGTGGACCTTCAGCTGCGTCGCGACGAAGTGGCCGCTGCGCGCACGGGGCGTGGCCCGTGGTCGCGGCTCGGCTTCGACACCTGGCTCAATCCAGGCGAGGCGGAGCTTGCGACCCGCGTGCAGTACCGCCTTTAAACCGGGCTTCAGACAGGATTCCATTCCCTTTGCTGGCTATTGCTCGAAAGACTAAAAAAAGGACAAACGATGTTGCTCGTTGAACTGAAGCCGCTGGTGGGCCGCCTGAACGGCTTTTGCAAACAGGCGCTCGAAGATGGTGTCGGGCTGTGCGTGTCGCGCGGTCATTACGAGATCACCGTCGAGCATCTGCTGGTGAAGCTCTTCGACGATCATCAGGCCGATATCGCGTTGCTGTTGCGCCAGAACGATGTCGACGTTGCACTGATGCAGCGCGCCGTCAACTTGTCGCTCGAACAGATGAAGACGGGCAACGCGGGGCGGCCCGCGTTCTCGCCGCTCCTGCTCGAACTGCTGCAGGACGCCTGGCTCATCGCATCGGTGGACCTGCAGGAACCGCTTATCCGTTCCGGAGCGGTCTTGCTCGCCTTCCTCGCGCGCCCGACCTACTACGCGACCGGCGACTACGCCGCGCCGCTGCGTGCGTTGAATCGCGAAACGCTGATCCGTGCGTTCGACGCTATCTGCGGCGGCTCGGTCGAGGCCGGCGCGCGTGGGGCGTCGGGTGACAACCCAAGCGATGGTTCGGCGCCCGCGAGCGGCGACGGCAGCGCGATTGCGCGGTTCTGTGAGAACTTCACCGAAAAGGCACGCTCCGGCAAGCTCGATCCGGTGTTCGGTCGCGACGCCGAGATTCGCCAGATGGTCGACATCCTTGCACGCCGCCGCAAGAACAATCCGATCTGCGTGGGCGACCCGGGGGTCGGCAAGACGGCGGTGGTCGAAGGGCTGGCGCTGCGTGTGATCGAAGGCGACGTACCCGATTCGCTGAAGGACGTGACGATCCTCGGTCTCGACATGGGCCTGCTGCAGGCTGGCGCGAGTGTGAAGGGCGAGTTCGAGAGCCGCCTGAAAGGCGTGATCACCGAGATCAAGGCGTCGGCCAGGCCGATCATCCTGTTCATCGACGAGGCGCACACGCTGATCGGCGCAGGGGGGCAGGCGGGCACTTCCGACGCGGCCAACCTGCTCAAGCCGGCGCTTGCGCGCGGCGAGCTGCGTACGATCGCCGCCACCACGTGGGCCGAGTACAAGAAGTACTTCGAAAAGGACGCGGCGCTCGCGCGGCGCTTCCAGCTCGTCAAGCTCGACGAGCCGGACGTCGACACCGCCGTGCTGATTCTGCGCGGCTTGAAAGCGAAATATGAAGACGTGCATGGGGTCGTGCTGCGTGACGATGCGATAGTCGCGGCCGCCGAGCTGTCGAGCCGCTACATCATGGGACGTCAGCTGCCGGACAAGGCGGTCGACCTGCTCGACACCGCCTGCGCTCGCGTCAAGGTGCTGCAACGCGCCAAACCGGATGTGCTGGAGAACACGGAGCGCCGCATTCAGGCGTTGCAGCGCGAGAAGCACGGACTTGAGCGCGACGCGGACAATCAGCAGCCTGTCAACCTCGCGCGCCTGGAAGAGATCGATACCGAGCTTGCGACGCTCACGGCGCAGGCGGACGAATTGCGCGTCTTCTGGGAGCAGCAGCGTGACGCGGCACGCGCGCTGCTGGAAGCGCGTGCGGCACGTCACGCGGCAAAGGCAAGCGATGCACCGGCCGATACGCTGCAAGCGCTCTCGGTGACGATTACCGCCGCTGCCGAAGCGTTCAAGGCCGCGCAGGGCAGTCAGCCGTTGGTCCACGTCGACGTCGATCCGGACGTGGTGGCGCGCGTGATTTCGGACTGGACCGGCATTCCGGTCGGCAAGATGCTGCGCGATCAGGCACAGAGCGTCATGCGCATGGCCGACACGCTGAAGGCGCGCATTCGCGGGCAGGATCATGCGATGGACCAGATCGCCGAAGTGCTCAAGACCGCCAAGTCGGGCCTGAAGGATCCCGATCAGCCGCTGGGCGTGTTCCTGCTCGCCGGACCGTCGGGCGTCGGCAAGACGGAGACGGCGCTGTCGGTGGCGGACATCCTGTTCGGCGACGAAAAATCGACCACGGTCATCAACATGAGCGAGTTCCAGGAGAAGCACAACGTGAGCCGCCTGATCGGCTCGCCGCCGGGCTACGTGGGCTACGGCGAAGGCGGTGTGCTGACGGAGGCGGTGCGCCAGCGGCCGTATTCGGTCGTGCTGCTCGACGAGGTGGAGAAGGCCCACCTCGATGTGATGAATCTGTTCTACCAGGTGTTCGACAAGGGCATGCTTTCGGATGGCGAGGGCAAGGAGATCGACTTCTCGAACACGGTGATCTTCCTCACGTCGAATCTCGCGACCGATGTGATCACCGAGATGACCGCCGGTGAAGACAAGCCCGATGCGGCGACGCTGCTCTCCGCCGTGCGGCCGATCCTGTCGAATCATTTCAAGCCGGCGCTGCTTGCGCGCATGACGGTGATTCCGTACTTCACGCTGCAGGGCGAGGCGCTGGCGGGCATCGTGCGGCTCAAGCTCGACAAGATCGTGCGGCGCGTTGCGCGCAACAACAAGATGCGCTTCACCTACAGCGAAGCGGTGGTCGAGCAGATCACGGCGCGCTGTACGGAAGTCGAAACGGGCGCTCGCAATATCGATTTCATCCTGCGCGGCACCGTGCTGCCGTTGATGTCGCAAGAGATCCTCACGCGTATGGGCGAGGGCGCGGCGTTGCCGGAAGTGGCGCTCGGCGTGGACGAGAGCGGCGATTTTGTTGTGAGTTTTCCGGGCTAGTCGCCGCGCGCAATCAGGCGTTGTCAACCCGACGCCATTGATGTTGGTCGGCGACTCAACGCCGCCAACACCGAAGAAGAACAGGACGGAAAATCAACATGGACTCAGCCGCCAATCAGATCATCGCCAACAGGCGTTTCGATTTCAGATCGAGCGCATTCGCCAAGGACAACGACAAGTTCGCAGTGGTCGAGATGGAGGGGTTCGAGTCGATATCGCGCCCCTTTCGATTTACGCTGACTCTGGTGTCCGGCGACGCGGCAATCGATTTCGACGTGATGCTCAGCAATCCCGCGACCTTCACGATCTACGGGCCGGAGGGAACGATGAGCACGCCCTATCACGGCGTGCTCGCGGAGTTCGAACAGTTGCACCGTGCGGATGGGTACGTGTTTTACAGGGCGGTTCTCGTGCCGCGTCTGTGGCGCTTGTCGCTGTACCGGCTCTCGGAAGTTTATCTGCAGGAGCAGACCATTCCGGAGTTGATCGAGAGCATCCTGAAGAAGGCGAAAACAGGCGGGCCTGACGACTTCGAGTTCAATCTGAAAGGAAGCTATCGGCAGCGCAGCTTCGTCTGCCAGTATGAGGAGACTGATCTCGACTTCATCTCGCGGTGGATGGAGAAGGAAGGCATCTACTACTACTTCGATCACTCCGGCAAAGCGGAGAAACTGCTCCTGATCGACGACAAGATCAAGCAAGCGCCGGGCGCGCTGAAGGTCGGCTATCGGCCCGACGACACGCTGGATACAGGTGTCGCGGCTGATTCCGTGCGCAACCTGGTCTGCCGGCAAAAGCCTCTTCCAGAAGCCGTTGTGCTGCAGGATTACAACTACTGCAAGGCTAATGTGGATCTCACCGCGAGAAAAGAAGTGTCGGCGGATGGGTTCGGTGAAGTGACCATATATGGAGAAAACTTCCTCGACGCGGACGAAGGCGGTCGCTATGCGAGCCTGCGCGCTGAGGAGATCATTTGCGGCGCGAAGGTTTTTTCCGGTGAGGGAGTAGCGGTGGGATTGCGCAGCGGGTACGCGATAGAACTGACGGGACATTACCGCGGCAGCTTCAACGGCCGCTATCTCGTGACCGAAGTCCATCACGAGGGTTCGCAGGCCGGCGCCCAGCTCAATGGTGTGAGCAATCCGTCCAGTTCAAGCGGACGCAGCAATGAAATCGTGTACCGGAACAGCTTTCGGGCGATTCCCCTCGACGTCCAGTTTCGCGCGGAACGGGTGACGGCCAAACCCCGTGTTGCCGGCACGATGAATGCAAAGATCGACAGTGAGGGGAAGGGAGAGTACGCGGATCTCGACGAGTTTGGACAGTACAAGGTGCAGTTGCTGTTCGACAAGACTGACAAGGACCCCAACAAGGGATCGGCACGCTTGCGTATGGCAACGCCGTATTCTGGTACCAACCATGGCATGCATTTTCCTCTGCATAAGGATGCCGAGGTGCTGCTGTCATTCATCGACGGTGATCCGGATCAGCCCGTGATTGTGGGCAGTTTGCCGAATTCGGAAAATCCGAATGTGGTGACGCAGGCAAATGAAAGTCAGAACGTCATCGAGACGGCCGGCGGGAATCGGGTCCAACTGGATGACGCAAAGGGCGACGAGAGTATCTGGCTTCATTCGCCAGCGGGGAAAAGCTCGATCGGCATCGGCTCAACGACTGCGGAGGGAGGAGACGGAAGTCTGTGGTTTGGTACGGCCGGTAGTTCCGGAAGCTTGGCCGCAACCACGACCTCATCTATCAGCGGAATCGCTAACTCCGTAGTGGCGGGCGTTAGCAGTAGTGTGACGGCCGGATCAATCAGTCGCAGCTCGTTTGCCGAGAGTGCCATCAGCCGAACCTATACAAGGTGGGTAACCAACACCAGCCAGACGGTGGTTGAGGGGCAATCCTATGAGGCCTGCGGCGTGAAATATTTGAAGGGTGAGGAAGCCGTGTTCATTATGGGCGGCCTTAAGAAGAGTGCCGTAGCGAAAGAAAATAGTTCCATCCGGTCGTGGTTTAAAAGTGTCTCCCTTGCTTTTTCAGCCTTTGATTTGGCAATGGCTGAGGCTTCGGTAGGCGAGTACGCGACGACGGAGTCTGTCCAATGGGGAAAAGGCGACAAGGTTGGAGCAAACAGCAAATTGGCTATCGGTTGGACGAAGTTCGTTCTGGCGCGTGTTCAAACCTTATATCAACTTTTTAAAAGTTCTAGCGAGAGGGTGGTGACAACTAGCTACGCCGACTATCGTAGCAGCCTATTGCTGAACAAAGAAAAAGCGATTTTGTCTGTCAAAGGGATTCCACCACAAAAGACTTTGGCGGATTATTTAAGAGAAATATCTCCGGATGGCAGTAAGAAGCTGAAAGAACTCCGTGACAATAATGAATCACTGGGGGAGCTGTCGATTACCACCAGAGAAACGTCTTTGGATTTCACAAGTGGTGAGGAGAATTCGCGTGGGGAGCTGAAGATTGACGGCAAGAAAACGTCTTTGAGCTTTAGAAGTGATGAAGAGAATTCGCGTGGGAAGCTGACGTTTGAAAAAAGCAACATTTCTCTGGTTCATAGAGCGGAAGAATCTAAATTTAAGAGCATTCTTGAGCTTAAAGAACACAACATATCACTGGGTATCAAGCCTAAGTCTCTTAATTATGGCTCTCCTCTCATGAGTTCACTGGAGTTCGCGGATAAGGCAGCGTCCATAACATGTGACGGCACCCTGGATTTCAAAGCAGGTGGCAATGTAACCGTGAATGGCAGACTGATACAGCTAGGCTAAAGATGAAGATCCTCTGCTCCAATGATCTCGCGATGCATTATCGCAGCCTGCAGTTCGCTCAGCGTAACGCACTCGTGATCGGCATGATGGCGTGCTTCCGGTTCGAACAAACCGGCCGGAATGCGTTGATCCCTGGCAATGAGATGTGGCCGCTCGTCACGCAGGTGTTGGGCGAGGCCGGCCTATTGGATGAGGTATATCCGAAGCCCGCGGGAGAGTACGCGGTCTACGGGGCAGCGTACGCGCCGGAGGGCCGGGCTGTCGAACAACTTCGCGTCAGTGTTTGCCTCGGTTCGTTGAAAAAATCGCTCATCGTGACCGGCAATCGCCAATTCAATGCCATCGGGCTCATGTCGCGGCCGAAGCCGTTCATTCGCATGCCGATCGTTCCCGAGACAGCATTCGGCGGCGACGGCTTTGCGGACAACCCGCGCGGGAAGGGTTATGGCGAAACGGGAGACGCCGACGGCGCAACAGTCTGGCCGTTGCCGAATATCGAATATGAATCCGCTCGTATTGCAAGCCGTGGTGAACGCATTGCACCCGCTGGTTTCTGGGGGTTCGACATCGCGTCGCCGACACGCCAGCAGTACCTTGGTACGTGCGACGATCACTGGCTCAAGCATGATTGGCCGCAAATGCCAGCCGACACGCGCTCCGAATTGTTTATGAGTGCCGCTCCCGACCAGCGGCTGCGGACCGGCTATTTCTCGGGCAACGAGTCCTTCGAAATCGCCAACATGCACCCGCTCCGGCAAACGCAGAGAGGGGCTCTGCCGGGGCTCCGCGCACGATGCTTTGTCAACCAGAAAACGTCCACTGGCGATTTGCTGAACGAAGTCACCGCCCATGCAGAGACGGTCTGCCTGTTCCCCGAACTCGAATGCGGGGTCGTAGTCTATCGCGCGATTTTCCATTGCGCGGACGACGAAGCGAGCGACGTGAAGCATATCAAGGCCGTATGGGAGACGTTGAACGAAGTGCCGCTGCCTTTTGAGCACTACCGGGCCGAGTTCGAGCGGGAAATCGGCACTGTGAATGCTGAAGCGGCATCCGCCCAGCCGCTAGCGGGAACCGGTGAGATACAAGCGGAGCAGGCCACCGCTGAGGCGCAGCCGCCCGGTAATGCAGCCGTGAACACGGATACGGAGGCGTCGGCCACGGTAGACGTGGAGCGCGACGCACAGTTTGCAGGCATCCATGCAATGGCTGAACAATTGGACGCGGAGATGCGTGCACTGATGCGGCAGCACAACGTCAGCGACGTTGACCTCGAGAAGTTCATGCCCCAGCCGGAACCGGTTGGGCCTGCGCCCACGTTCGAGGAACTGCAGAAGCAGGCTGACCAGTTGGGTGATGAGCTTCGGTCGTTGATGGAAAAGTACAACCTGACCGATGAGGACGTGAAGAAATTCATACCCGAACCGGAACAGGAGGACACGCCCTCATTTGCTGCAATGGGAAAAATGATGGCAGAACTGAGCGCCGAGACCCGCGCGCTCATGCAAAAGTACAACCTGACCGAGGAGGATCTTAAACGCACGCTGCCGCCAGAAGTCGTGGAAAGCCTGCGTGAAGGTTCGCTTTTGGAACCGCCCGATGTCGATTTCGCTGCGCTCGATATGAGGCAGCCGCCTCCAGCACCTGAGTCGGAACTCCGATCAGGGGCAGTTCCTCCGGCGCGTGCAGCCGCGGAAGATGCCGCCGCCGCTGCACTGACGCGCGAAGACGTTGCAGCCCGCCATGCAACGCGTGGCAGCTTTGCGGGCTATGACCTGACGGGGCTGGACCTTTCCGAACTCGACCTCACGGGTGCGGACTTCTCGGGCGCGACGCTAGATAGAGTCTCGTTTGCAAAGAGCCGGCTTGACGATGCCGTTTTTGCGCGCGCGTTGCTACGCGGAGCCGATTTCAGCGAAGCGACGCTTGAGCGCGCGAGGCTCGATGGCGCTAGCGCCGAGGGCAGCACATTCGCAAAGGCCAATCTGCAAGCCGCGCAACTTGTCGGGGGCGATTTCAGCAGCAGTGACTTTTCGGAGGCTTGCCTCGCGAAGACTGAACTGGATCGGGCAATATTCGACAAGGCCAGGCTGCCTGGTGTGAATGCCGCCTCTTGTCGAGCGCAGCAAACGAGCTTTACCGAGTGTGATTTGAGCGGTGCGAACTTCAGCAACGCAACGCTGCAGAGCGCGAGCTTCAACGAAAGTCGCCTTGCTCAAAGCCGCTTCTGCGGCGCGCTTTGCGAGCACGCCGAGTTCTATGGTGCCGAAGGCCACCAGGCCGATTTCACCGGCGCAGACCTGCGCAAGTCGCGTGCTGACGAGAAGACCTGCTTTGATGAAGCGGACTTTGCGAGCGCGCAGATCGCGCACGCGTGCTGGGACGGTACACAACTGCGCAAAGCTTCGTTCGAAAGTGCGCGGCTCGACCATGCCGACTTCAGCGGCGTGCAGGCAAGAGGCGCGCAGTTCCGCCTGGCCTCGGCCAAAGGTACCCGCTTTGAGCACGCCGACCTGAGCGGCGCGGAAATGAGCGCCATTAACATGTTCGGCGGCTCGCTGCGCAAAGCCAACCTGAGCGGCACCCGCATGCAGGACGCCAACCTGTATGGCGTGGACTTCGGCGGCACTCAGCCGATGTTCGCAAGCGTCGAGCGAGCAAACATCGAGCGCACCATTCTTCAATACCGCCCGCCCGTCATATGAGCCCTACGAATCCAGGTACACGGACGCGCATGGATGCGAACGAGGCACGAGCGGCACTCGCGCGCACCCAACGGATTGACGATGCGGACCTCTCCGGCGCAGATCTGTCGGGTTGCGACCTGTCCGGGTGTCGCCTTTCTAACGTGACGCTCGAAGGCGCAAATCTGCGGCAAGCGAGACTCGACAACGCGGACTTGCGGCAAGTCAGTTTTGCGGGCGCACAGCTCGAAGGCGCGACGGCTCAGCAGGCCCGCTTTGAAGATGTGGACTGGAGTGGCGCTGTCGCGAGCGCTGCGGACATGAGCTTCGCCTCTTTCGACGACTGCAACTTTACGCGGACGTCGTTTGCAGGCGCACGTCTCGCGCGCTGCGACACGAATAGCTGCGTTCACGTCGAGACGGATTACACGAAAGCTGATCTGTTCCGCTGGTCGGCGTCGCAAGCGGATCTGAGCCGGGCGCAACTGGGTGGGGCATCGCTCGTCAAAGCCTTTTTGCGCGGCGCCAACCTGAACGGTCAGGACTTGCGCAGCTGCGACCTGACCATGACGAGTCTTGATGGGGCCTCCCTTCAGAGGGCGAATCTGGCCGGGATGACGCTCGATAGAACCAGTTTCCTCGGCGCGCAACTCCAGGGCGCGGATCTTCGCGGTGCGCGCGGCCAGTATGTTGGGCTGATCCTCGCCGTGCTAACGCAGGCCGACATTGGCGACACGCATTTCGACGGTGCGAATGCGAGTGAAGCCGACTTCGGCGGCGTGCAATCGGGCGGTGCATGCTGGTCGAAATCCGTGCTGCGCCACAGCGTCTGGCGCGCAGCATCGCTTCACGGCGCAAGATTCATTCATTGCGATCTATCGCACGCCGATCTGTCCGACGCCGACTGCTCGGGCGCGGATTTCAGCGGTGCCAATCTTCACTCGCTTGTGCAGAAAAACACGCTCTGGAGCGGGGCGAAGCTGGATGGCGCGCGGCAAACCGATCCAGTATTGGCGCGCGCCGAAGCGTGGCAGCCGCCCCACACCGATAAACGCTAAAGAGGGAGAGTCCTTTATGAATCCCGCACTCGTATCAATAACGCGCCCTGGCAGCGATCAAGCTGTCTCGATGACATACGCAACGGTAACTGGTCGTGCCGGTCAGTGGTATTTCCTGCAGACGGCTGATGTCGTCTCGACTCGCGCCCTGCGCGCCGACAGTTGCCTGATCGACCCAGACTGCGGAGATCGGGTGCTGGTTTGCACGGGCGGTTCGCATACCGCTTCGTACATTCTCGCCGTCCTTTCGGGCGCAGTTCAGGGTGCCGCCGCAATCGTGCTGCCCGGCGAGGTTTCCCTGCACACGGACGACGGCGTCTTGAGGGTCGAGGCAGACCAGATCGACATGCACGCACGCCGGCGGGTGGAACTGGATGCGCCGGAGATCGGCATGTCGGGGTTGCGTGGCGAGTTCAAGTTTGCCCGGTTCGACGCCACCGTACAGCAGTTGCAAGCCAGTCTGGGTTCCGTGCGCACTCTGGCTCACACGATGACGAATACCGTAGGGCGGCTGATCCTGCGCGCTCGCGACAGCCTGCGCTGGGTCGAGGACACCGATGAAACTCGAGCTGGGCGCATACGCATGCATGTGGACGAGCGTTTCCACATGTCGGCGCGGCACGCAACGGTACTGGCGGAAGGCCAGGTCAAGATCGACGCCTCGAAAATCGACCTCGGATAGGACGCCATCATGTTTGCAGTTACCGTGGAAGCCGGTCAGTGCATGAGCACACCGGACGTTTGCAAGACGCCCGCGCCGCCGGGGCCACCCGTGCCAGTGCCGTACCCGAACATCGCGATGCCGCAGATGGGCTATCAGCTGACGCAGAAGGTACTGATCGTGGGCAAGCCGGCACTCACGAAGGCGTCTCAAATCCCGAACTCGTCCGGCGACGAACCCGGCGTCGCAGGTGGTGTGGTGTCGGGCAAGGTGATGGCCGAGATGAAATTCACTGCGGGCAGCATGACAGTCAAGTTCGAAGGCAATGCGGCTGTGCGCCTGAACGATCCGACTCAGCACAACGGGGGCAACGCGGTGGGCGCGGTCCTCGTCCCGAGTCAGAACGTCGTTATGGTCATGAGTTGATAGTTAGGAAGGGGCAATGAAGACTATCTGGATTACAGCATTCGACAAAGAAAAAGACGCCACCCGCGTCGCCGCATTGTCGCAGTTGCTAAAGCAATACGGCCTCGCCACGCAAGGCCACTTCTGGGTCGACGAACCCGACAAGCTCGCGTGGCGAGCGGGGCTCGATGCGCTCAATGCCGCGCGCGCCGACCTCTGGCTGATCCTCGCCGACGACGACACGCTCGCCAAGCCTTCAGTCCGCTACGGACTATCGGTGTTCGCTGCGAGCCTGCGCGCCGCGCGCGGTTCGGGCTTTCCCGTTGTGGTGTCAGCGGTGAAGGCTATTGAGGACATGCCCAAGCTACTCGGCGACGCGACCGTGCTCGTAGAAAGCCATGCCGCGTGGCCGGCGAAAATCGTCGCGCGCGCGAATCTCGCGAAGGCGGGCGAGCCGCAAGACCATCGCTTCGAGGTGGTCGGCGAAGAGCAGCTCGGCCAGTGGTTCGCCATCGGGCCGCGTAGCGGCGAGTGGCACGGCGTCGTGTTCGGCGTACACGGCGGTGATGCGAAGATCGATTTCCAGGCGGTGGGCCCGCGCGGCAAACTGCCGGAAAAGACTGTGCTCGAATACGCGCAGGAAGGTCTGACGTTGCAGGTCGGAGAGCGAGAGTACACGGCTTGGGCGGTGCGCAACCGGCTTGGCGATGGCGATGCTTACTACGCCCGGGTCAAGGGATCGCCGGAAAGCATTCTTTTCCTGCCCTACACCGAGGACAGCGAGGCCAGCGCAACGATTCTGCCGCTGGTTTGACGCGGCGTTCCCCAGATCGCTTTCGATTCAGTTTTGAATAATGCCGCATATTGGTCTTTCTTCACTGCTTCAGTACACCAGAATATCTGCAAAATTCGTGGCGGCGGGCAACGCTCCACTGCAAAAAAATGAGGCACTGACAATGGCCGAGTCTGTAAAGAAGAGCAGGGCCGCAAAGCGCCTTGAAGCTTGCGCGCGGGTTGCGCGGCCGCTAGCCGGGTTGGCCAGCATCGCGGGTGTGCTCGCGCTCGCCGCATGTGGAAGCACGCCGCCGAAAGATCCGCTCGCCGACGTGAACTGGAGCTATGCCGCCGACTCGATCATTCTGGAGATAAGTGCCGATCCGGCGCTCAACCAGTACGACGGCCAGTCGCACACGCTGCTGCTCGGGATCTACGAATCAGGCGATGCACAAGCCTTCCGCAATCTCACCGCCGAGCCCAGTTCGCTGGCGGATACGATGGCATCCGGCAAGGTGCCACAGGCCTTCAGCCAGTTTTCGCGCTACGTGGTCTCACCAGGTCAGCACTCCTGGCTCATTCTCGATCGAGCGCAGAACACACGCGCGATCGGCGTGGCCGCGGGTTATGCGCAGTTCGGCGTGGCCAATGCGGCTCGGCAATTCGACGTGCCAGTTGTCACCAAAACTTCAGGTTTCATTTTCCGTACGCACAGCCAGTTGCCCGGACCGCTCGTCGTGCGGCTCAACCTGGGCACGCAGGGCATCCTGAACGCCGAAGTCCAGTCCGACGGGCCAGACCCCGCAGCGTTTCAGCACGCGCAGCCGCTCGAAGGCGGCGGCAAGCAAATTCGTTTGAGTGGCGCCGCTCCGGCTAATCCGGATGCAACAGGCGCCACGACAGGCATTCTGGGCGCCGCGAGTGCGCAAGACATGTCGTTTCGCAAGCTCGCTAACTAGCATATCGATCCCATCACATGGACCATAACAAGGGTATCTATTGGCACCAGGGCATGTTCATGCAGCCCCAGCACTTCCAGCTGGCGGCGCTGCACGAACAGTCCCGTAACAAGCCTGTCTTCGAGACAGGCTTGCCGCACTTTTGGGGCGTGGGCGCGCTCGACATCGCGGCGGGCGCGATTGCACGCCAGACCATCGAAGTGCGATCGGCGCGGCTGATCTTTCCGGATCACACGTATGTCGAATTTCCCGGTAACGGGGTGCTGGCGCCGCGCTCGTTCGACGCAAGCTCGATCGGCGAAGGGCGCACGCTGACCGTCTATCTCGGTGTACGCAAACTCGCTGCCGAGGGCAACAACGTCACGTTGTGCGAATCACTCGACGCCGCTGCCGCCGTGCAGACGCGCTATGCGAGTCTCCAGCACCCGCCCGAGGTGCCCGATCTGCACTCGAACGGTCCCGCCGCGCCGGTGCATACGCTCCTGCACGTGCTCAAGATTTTCTTCGAAGGCGAGACCGCCAATCTCGGCCAGTACGATCTCATTCCGATCGCGCAGCTTGCGCGAATGGGCGATACCGTGACGCTATCGGACCGCTTTGTTCCGCCGTGCCATGCATTGTCCGGGTCCGATACGCTGCTGCGCATCGTTCGCGAGATTCGCGATGACGTGGTCGGGCGCGCGCACCAGTTGCAGGAGCTGAAAAATCCGCGCGAGCTGCAGAAGGCCGAGTTCGATCCAGGCTACATGATGCTGCTGCTCGCCATGCGTACGCTCTCTCGCGCCGCCCCGAGCCTCGTGCATCTTGCGCAGACGGCAACAGTCCATCCGTGGCACCTGTACGGCGAATTGCGCCGCCTGGTGGGCGAACTCAGCGCGTTTTCCGAGCGCTTCGACATGCTCGGCGAGGCGCAGGACGGCACGCCCGGTCTGCCGTCTTACGATCACACCGATCTCTACACGTGCTTCTCGCGCGCGCAGGTGTTGATCGGCTTTTTGCTCGCGGAGATCGCAACCGGACCCGAGCATCTCACGGTGCTCGACTACCGCGGTGGCATGTTCGCGGGCGATCTGCCGCGCTCGTTCTTCGACCGGCGCAACCGCTTCTATCTCGTGCTGCGCACAGAGCAACTGGCAGCCCAGGTTGTCGATGGCGCGTTGCACGATGCACGCCTCGCCAATGCCGCCGACGTCACGCGCCTCGTCGCCCATGCGTTGCCGGGGCTCGAACTCATCCATCTGCCGAACGCGCCTCAAGGCATGCCGCGTCGCGCGTCGTCGAACTACTTCCGGATCGAGCAGGTGAGCGAGCTGTGGGATGCCGTCGAACGCGACGAGAACATCGCGCTGCAGTGGCCCGATGCGCCGCAAGATCTGCGTGCCGAAATTGTCGTGCTGCGGAGATAGCGTGAAACTCGCCGACATCTTCATCCCCCTTTTCGCGCAGATGCGTGCATTCGCGCTGTCGCCCTCGTGCGATGCCGAAAGCCTGACCGTGCGGCTCGATGGCGCGATCGCGTCGACGCGGCGCGGCGCGCACGACGCCGGTTTTCAGGAAACCGACATCGACGAGGCGCTGTTCGCCTTCAACGCGTGGGCCGACGAGCTACTGCTCACCACGCAGTGGGACGGCGCCGCGCAATGGCAGCGTCATCTGCTCCAGCGTCGCTACTCGGACGTGAGCAATGCCGGCGTCGTGTTCTACGAGCGACTCGCCAAGCTCACCCCTGCGCAGTTGCCGGTGCGCGAGGTGTTCTATCTGTGTCTCGCGCTGGGTTTTGGCGGCCGTTACGCCTACGACCGCAACCAGAAGACGCTCACCGACATTCGCCGCACCAATCTTGCGATGCTGCTGCCGGACGCCGATCTGCTCAGTGCGTCCGCGCGCGCATTTCTGTTTCCCGACGGCTATCCGCTCGCTGGCGTTGAGGGGGCGGCGCACGCGCAAACTGCGCGCACGCGTCTCGCCGCACGTTTTTCGCGCTTCTCGGGCCGCAAGCTGACCGCGTACCTCCTTCCGCTTTTCCTGCTGGCGTTGCTGTACGGCGTGTATCACACCGTCGTCGCGCAGTCCGCCGATACGCTTCTTGCGCAGATCCATCTATGAAACTGCTGGGCATCGCATTGCTGTGGTTGTTGACGCTGATCCTGCTGGCGCTCGCCAGCTGGGGCGTCGTCCTCTATTTCGGCTGGCCGCTGTGGGTCGCGCTTGCGATATTCGTCGGCGTATTCGCACTGTACTTTCTGGTGACCTACGTTCGCCGCATGATCGTGATGATGCGCTCGCGCAGCCGTCTCGCGGCCCAGGCGGCGGCTCTCAACAGCGAGGCGGCCGCTGCTTCCCCGGAAACGCTGCTGCGGCGCAAATGGAAAGCTGCCGTCGCCACGTTGCGGCAATCCAGTCTGCGCGGCCAGGGCGACCCGCTGTACGCGCTGCCGTGGTTCATGGTGATCGGTCAGTCTGGCACGGGCAAAACCACGGCCCTCACGCGTGCCCGTCTTGCGTCGCCGATCCAGAAGGTCAACCAGCAAGCCAGCATTGGCCAGACAGCCAACTGTGACTGGTGGTATTTCGACCGTGCCGTAGTGATCGATTGCGCCGGTCGCTACGTGCAGGCGGAGGACATCGAGCAGGATCGGCGCGAATGGGAGGTCGGCCTCGATCTGCTGGGGCGCTACCGGCCGCGTGAAGGGCTCGACGGGCTCGTGCTCGCGATCAGCGCGGACCGGTTGAACGCGCCGAATGCCGATACCTTTGCCGATGAAGGGCGCATCGTGCGCGCACGCATCGAGCAGCTGATCCGCATGTTCGGCAAGCGCTTTCCGGTCTACGTGCTCGTCACCAAATGCGATCGCCTTTATGGCTTCGAGGAGTGGGCGAAGTCTCTGCCCGCCGACGCGCTCAGTCAGGCGATGGGCTATCTCGCGACGGAGAGCGAGACGGGCGAAACCGCGTTCGTCACTCGCGCGTTCGACTCCATCGGTGCGCGTTTGCAGGCGCTGCGCCTGGCTTTGGTGTCGCGCGAGGCGAAGCCGTCACCCGAATTGCTGATGTTTCCGAGCGAACTGGAGCAATTGCGCAGCGGTCTGACGATGTTTCTCGGCACCTGTCTCGCCGACAGCCCTTATCTCGAGAGGCCGCTGTTGCGCGGCATCTTCTTCAGCAGCGGGCGACAGGAGGGCGGCGCAATGTCGGCGCTGTTGGGGGCGGCTCTGCCACCATCGCCATCGCACGAGGCCAGCACGGCAGGCGTCTTTCTGCACGATTTTTTCGGCCTCATCCTGCCGCAGGATCGTCACGCCGCCAAGCCGACCGTGCTCGTGCATCAGTGGCGGCGTGTCACGCAGCGCGTGGGCGTGGTCGCGTGGATGCTGCTGCTTGCGACGTTCGGGATTCTGATCTCGGTTTCCTACGCGGGTAACAAACAGACGCTCGATCTGCTCCGAAGCGCGCGGCCCGACAAAGTCGCCCTCAATGGAACCCTGTTTCACGATGCAGCCGCGCTGACGTATTCCGCCAACGTCTTGACGCAGGCCGAACAGAATGACCAGCGCTGGCTCTCGGGGCTGCTCGGCAACGGCGCCGGAGTCGCCGCTGTTCAAGCGCGTCTGCATGCCGTGTTCGTGCAGCAGTATCAGCAGGGGATTCAGTCCGCCACGGACCAGACGCAGGAGGCGACGCTGGCGGCGCTATCCGGTTTGGCGGGGCAAGCGGGGCAAGCCGTGCAATCGGCAGAGCAGGCGCAGCAGATCTTGAGCCTTGCCCGCTCGGTCGCCCTGCTGCAAGCGCGTATCGATGGTGCGGATCGGGCCGCGCTCGAAGCGATGCCGCAGCCTGGCGGCAGTTCGCTCTATCCTGCGCAGCTCAACGAGGAACTCGATTCGCTCAGGCTGTCCTACCTCGCCTGGTCGCCGAAGGATGCCGGCTATCTGCGCGAGCGCCTGAAGCAGCGGCGCGCACTTCTGAATCAGGCAGTCGCGGCCGACCCTCAGCTGACCTGGCTCGTCGGGCTCGTGCCGGACGGGGGCGAGCTGGCGCCAGTGCGCGCGGCGGAGTTCTGGGGGGGCGACGCCCAGCCCGTGAACGCGCTGTACGGTCCTGGCCAGCACACGGTAACGGGCGGCGTAATTGGCGCTGGCGGTACGAGCAGCGCAAGCGTGCCCGAAGCCGCGGTGCCCGCGGCCTTTACCCTCGCGGGCCGTAGAGCGCTTGACGAACTTGCGGCGCAGATTCGCGCGGCCATTAGCGACCCGGCGCAATTCGACAGACAGCGCGCGGCGTTCGACGGCTGGTATCGCACGCAGCGCGTGATCGCGTGGCGGAACTTCGTCGAAGCGTTTTCGGACAATCCTGGCGGCTACATGGGCGAGGCCGACTGGCGCGCCGCGCTCGGCACGGTGAGCGGGCCTGCGAGTCCGTATTTCCGCCTCATCGCGCGACTCGACGAGGAATTTGCCGGTGAGGACGCTTCTGCGCCGCTGCCCGGCTGGCTGGCTCTCGCACGGCAATTCCAGCAACTGCGCGAGCAGGCGACGCGCGTCGGCGCGGCCAACCACATGGTCAGGGTGGCTGGCGCCATCAACGCGGTCGGCGGTTCGGCGATCAAGGACGTGCTCGCCGGTGCTCCCATGCGCGGTAGCCAGGCGGTGGCCAACAACCTCGGTGCAGTCGATGCGCTGGCCAACTACTTCGCAAACCTGAACAAGCTCGCCATCGACAGCGGCGTGGGCAGCGGCAAGGACTACCAGCTTGCGGCCGATTTCCATCAGTTCGCCGTCAGTCCGCAAGCACAGCCGTCGGAGATGATCAGTGTCTTGCAATCGTTTACGCAGCTTCACTCGCTCGCGGGCGCGGGCGCGGGTGATGGCGATGGCTCTGACGCGCTGACCTGGCGACTGATCCGCGGGCCGTTCGATTTCCTCGCGGCTTATATCGAGCGGCAGGCATCGTGCGAACTGCAGCACAGCTGGGAGTCGAGCGTCGTGTTTCCGTTGCAGGGCGCCACTGACGAGAGCGCGGCGAACGATCAGCTGTTCGGTGCGAAAGGTGCGGTCTGGGCATTTGCCGAGGGGCCGGCCAAGCCGTTCCTCACGCGCAACGCGAGCCGCTATGACGTCGTGCAGACGCAAGGGCTCAGTGTGCCGTTCACGACGGCATTCGTCTCGACGCTCAACGGCGCGTACGCACGCCAGGCCGCGCAGCAGCGGTCGGCCGCGCGCAGCGCTGCGGACAAACAGGCGCAGCAACTTCAGGCGCAGCGCGCCCAACTGGACGCGCAGGCGTCACTCGACCAGCTCGACCGGGCACTTGCGACAGCGAAACAACAGGCTGACGCGGCGCGTGCGTTGACGGTGCCGCTCACGCTCACCGCGCAGCCGACGAACGTCAATGCCGACGCGCAGGCGAAGCCGTACGCGACGATCCTTACCGTGCAATGTGCGTCGGGCCAACAGACACTGAATAACTTCAATTTCCCGGTCAGCACGAGCTTCGCGTGGACGGCTGGGCAGTGCGGCGACACACGCCTGCAGATCAAGATCGGCAACCTGACCTTGACCCGCAGCTATGCGGGGCCGCTTGGCGTCGCGCTATTCCTGCAAGATTTCGCGAACGGCCAGCATCAGTTCGGACCTGGCGATTTTCCGGCGAGTGAAAGCGCGCTCAAGACGCTCAACGTGCAGTCGCTGAGGGTGAGCTTTGCAGTGACAGGTGGGGACCAGGTGAGCGACGCCGCCCAGAAGATCGAGCGCTACGAGGCTCTGCTGAAGACCACGGCGCAGCAAAAGCAGCAGATTCAGGACGCGCTGCTGCAGCGTCAGCAACTCAATATCGCGGATCAGCTCGCCGCGACGAATCCGCCGCTTCCCGCGAACCTGCCGACGGTGGCTGGCAATCCGGTAAGTTTGGCGGAGTTGGGGTTGCCGAAGACGATCGGTGCTTGCTGGAGCGCCCAGGCGCCCCAGATGACGACCGGCTTCTGAGCCGGTCGAGCCCGGCTGGTCAGGTAATCAGGCGCACCGCGATGGCGGCATTCAGCGGTGCGATGCGCGCGAGCAGGGCCGCCGTCTCCGCTTCGTTCTGCTCGTTGCGGCTGAGGATCGCATAGGCGGCGCGCAGTGCGTCGGCGGTGAGCTCCGGTTCCCACGCCGCCGCGCCGTAGCGATCGATTTCCTCCACGAGCGCGCGAGCGAACGCATCAAGCCGCGCGCCCGGGCGGTTCTCCAGCAGCAGGTCGCACAACGCCGTACGTAGCCGCAGGCGAGTGCCGACTGCCGTGCTCTGGGCAATCCCGTCTTGCAGGCATTGCGAGGCGGCGTGCAGATCGTTGTCAGCGGCGAGCGCACGCGCGCGCGCAAGCACTGCGGCGAGCGGGTCCGGCGCGGCGGCCGTCTGCGTTTCTCCTGCCGACGATGTGAGCGTGCCCAGCCACTCCACGGTGTCGGCATTGGCGAATGGCACCCCGTTGGCGAATTTCAGACGCTCGATGCCTTCCATGCGGGCGACGAACTTCGCGGTCTCATTGCAAACTTCGCGGTGCGCGCTATGCCAGGCGTCACCGAGTTGCGCGAGTGCCATTGCCGCCGCGTGATTCAGATCGAGCCAGAATGGGTATTGCAGAATCTGTGTCTCGGCAAATGCAACGATGTCCGCATACGCCGCGCGCGACAGCAGCCCACGCAGCGCATCCTGCAATGGTGCAATCGGGCCGGCAAGCTGAGTCTCCGAACCGTTGGCGGCCGGCGCACGCTCGATGCCCGTCCAAGCGGCGACGCGCCGTAGCCGGAAGCCAGGTGCGCTAGAAGGTTGGTTCTGCGCGTACCATGAGCCGATAGTCGCAAGGCGATCGAGTGCTTCGTCGATCGCACGGCTTGCACTGTCGATTGAATCGACGGCGAGTGGCGTGAGCGCTCCGGCCTGCAACGCGGGCGCAGGCGCGGCCGCTGGTGCGGCCAAAGGCGTGGGGGCAGGCTTGTACTCAGGCTCGGGTGCCGGTGGCGGCGCAGCGGCGACGATCGGTTGCGGCGCCACAGGCTCTTCCACGGCAACCTGCATGGTGTCCACGAGTGCGCGCAGCGGCTGCATCGACGGCGCGTCGTCGTCCTTTTCGGCTAGCACGCGGTCGATACTCGCGAGCGCAGTGCGCACGTCATCGAGCAGGGCGGGATTCTGCGGCGGCCAGCTCGACCAGTCGCGTTCCGCACCGTCGGCCTTCACCCGGTCGATCAGCCATTGCATGGCGTTGCGCCTCGCACGCATGCGTTGCAACGGCGGATACAGTTCGTCCCAGTAGGTCTGCAGCAGGTCGGCCACCACCTGCACGCCGTCCGCGAAACCCGTCAGGCCTTGGGTCTTGAGCAGGCTGGTCGCCAGATAGGACGCGACGAGCACGTCTTTGCCCTTGTTCGCCAGCAGCGTTGTGGACAGGTCGCTCACGCGGTTCCAGTCGACGCTGCTCGTTGCGGAGGGATTCGAGAGTTTGCCGATTTCGTTCTGCAGCAACTCGAACTCGGGTTCGTCGCGGACATCACTGCCGCACGGTTGCGCGGGAGTGACAGGCAGTTTGCCGAGGCTGGAAAGACTGGACATTGGGTCAGATATCGTTATTGTTCGGGGGCACAGGGCGGCTTACGCCAGAGCCGTTCACCTTTGCCGCCACTATGGCGGGATTTTCCCAGCTAGAGCGCGCAATGCGCCGATGGGACGCGTGACAGCCCAACACTCAAACGTCGTCAATGGGTTTTCATGGCCATTTCCCGGTCTCGCTCGGGGAAGAACAAGAGTGCAATAAAACTAACAAGGCATGCAGGCGCGGCATACCAGGCGGCCGCCATGGGATTGCCGGTCCACTTGATCAATGAAGTGATGATCAGTTGAACTGTGCCTCCGAACAGTGCCACCCCGAATGCGTATGAAATTGAAAAGCCGCTGGCACGCACCTGGACCGGAAAGGATTCCAGGACCAACACACTGCCCACGCTGCTCAACGGTGCGACAAACACGCTGATTAGCGCCACACCGGCCAGCACCGTGGTTAAGTCATGTGCATGGGTGATGATATGGAATACAGGGAAAATGAGAAGGGTGGTCGCGCCAGCTGCACACAGCAATAAGGGTTTGCGATTCTGAAGTCTGTCAGCCAGCAGACCGGTAAGCGGGGCGAATAGCATAAACACGAGACCAAAAACGACCGAGGCAAGAAACCCGGCGATAGCTGGCCAATGCATCACATGTGTCAGGTAACTCGGCATATAAAAGGCAATCGCGTAAGCCGGTATCGTGCGGCCAGCGATCATGAGCGTTGCCAAAGCGAGTGTCTTTCCATGGCTCCTGGAGAGTTCCGCGAGAGGAACCAGCTTGCGATTCGGCGATGCCCGACCAACCATGTCGTCGGGTAGCCGCCGCCGGACATAAAAGCCGAACGGAACGATTAGCAGGCCAATCAGGAAAGGGACGCGCCAACCCCACGCGGCCAGATTCGCGGCAGACAGGCTGCTGGACATGACGACGCCTAGCGACGCCCCCAGGATTGCCGAGCTCGCCTGGCCGACCAGTTGCCAGCTCACCAGATAATTGCGCCGCCCGAACGGGCTCGCTTCCATGACATAAGACGCCGCGCTGCCGACTTCACCCCCAGCGGCGAGCCCTTGAACCAGACGGCTCAACAGCATGATGACGGGTGCCACGATGCCGACTTGTGAATAACTCGGGCAAGCTGCAATCGCCGCCGTGCCTGCCGCCATTAGCCAGATGGTCAAGGTCATGGCGGCCCGGCGGCCGGAACGGTCGGCGTAGGCGCCGATGACGATCGAGCCGAGGGGGCGAAACAAAAAGCCGACTCCGAATGTGCCGACTGCCATCAACAGGGAGGACATCGAATTCGTTGATGGAAAGATTTGACCGCCGATCCAGCCCGCGAAGAGCCCAAAGGCAGTGAAATTGAAGATTTCGAGGCAACTGACAAAGGATGTCGCGATGACGACCCTCACAAGGCGACGAGAGGCGAGGGCTGGTGAAGGCAAATGGCTGGTCATTCTGGAAAGGGGATCAACTGATTTCGGCTTTTCGGGCGTCGAAGCATGATTTGCGAGCCACACCGGGAACGGGTTCTCCGACGAGGGCTATCGTTGCGTTTCGCGTACTTGAAAGCGGGGAAGCAGCAGCAGGTGGAACTGGCGTTCGACTTGACCGGCATGCTCAAGCCGCTTTGTTCAGGGAAGCCTCCCGAAAATCGCGCGGAGCCATGTCAAAAGCGCGTCGAAAAGCGCGCGTGAAGTCGGAGGAACTGGTAAAGCCGAGCCCAAAAGCGATTTCCGTCACCGAAAGATGCTGGCAGCGGGCGAGTTCCTCTGCCGCCTGCTTCAGTCGAAGGTGCCGGATATAAGCGTTCAGTCCACCCTCGTGCTGGAACAGTCGGTACACGCTCGGTCGTGCAAGCTGCAATGCTTGCACCACGCTTTCGGGGGACAGTGCGTCGCTGCGAAGATTCGCCTGAATGTACCTGCGCACACGACCAAACATCGCCGCCCGCACTGCCGATCTCGCGTTTCCGGTTAATCCAGCGTCTTTGCCAAAGGCGGTGACCAGAAGTTCGGCGCCAGCAAGAATGGCACTTCTCGCTGCGCTCGGGTCCATGAACGGGATTTCCCTGCTTAGCGTGGCTGCGTGCTCGACGACCAGTTGGGTGAAGGGCGTTTCATTGCGCATCATCCGTCCGTGGACAGCCTCGGGATCGGGAAAGATCTTCGCCGTGAGCGTGCCCGGCACGAAAAACGAGAGCACATGACAGGTATTTCTGCGCATTCGCACCGGTTGGCCCAGGTCAAGCGCGAGGAACGTTGCTCGAGTGGCCGCTCCAGTGCGCGCAGATGGGCGTGCCGTCACGTTGTCCACGTCTCCTTCCAGAAAAACATGGAACATGAAATCTCGCTTGTTGTCGGTCGAGATACGCGCCAGTGAGCGCTCGAGAATCATCGTCTCGGAGCGGCAGTCGGTGAATGAAAGGTCGTCGCCGACGCCGTATCGGTCAATGGATGCGCGGAATGGCATCTTGACATCGGATCGGGAGGGGAGAACGTCGATGACGTGGCTGACCCTTTCCCGCCAGGCAAGCAATTGGCGGCTGGGAGGGAGCGACATGACATCGAAATGGCTATGTGCAATACCACTCGAAGGCAATTCCGGCGGCACGTTGTTGGTCAATGTAGTTTACGAATCTATTATTACAATTCCAATCGCTTGGTCCCCATAATCACCGATGGGAATTGTTAACTAATCATACCAGACCGCCTTGCGGCGACAGCGCATGTCCCGGTGGCTCGTACCGGGATGCACACGGCGCCTCCCTTCGGAAGACACGGATGGACGGCAACCTGACGACGGCATCTGAATTGCCTTGGACGGCTTCGAGCGAAGATCAGGGCGCGCTGTGCACTTCAATGCGACAAAAATTGATTGTCAAACCGCGGAGTTAATTCCTGAACTCCGCAGCGCCCCATATCGGCCAGAACTCGCACGAAAGCGAATCAAGGCTCGACAACATTGAACTGCCCGCTAAACGTGTCCAGCGATCCAAGAAGCGAATGAAACACGCTGGCGTCGCCGTTGATCGTCAGTTGGCCTTGCCCGATCGCTTCGGCGAAATTCGTCTCTCCCAGCAGGATGCGGTCGAGCGTTTGCCGCGACATCGACACTTGAGCCTGCACCTGGCGCGTATCGGTCGAGGTCGCGCCTGAACAGGTCAGTGCTCCGTGCTGAACGTTCAGCGTATAGCGCCGGCCCGTGTCCGTGAAATGCCAGTCGATGCGGGCATGCATCGTCTGCACCTTCAACCCGTCCAGGCGGATCGCCAGATAGTCGAAGAACATCGCGTCGGTCATCGCGCGAACCATGTCGGCGCTTCGCGAACCATAGGCCTTGTCGCGCGGGTTCCCTTCACGCAATTCGCGCGCGCCGAGCAGAAAGGCGTTGCGCCATGTCGCGGATTCCGCCTGAAAGCCCATTTGTTCGAGCGCTGCCGCGCCAAGCTCCCGCGCTTCGCGTAACGTTGGCTGCGCGAACACGAGATGATTCATGACCTGCGCCACCCAGCGATACTCTCCGCGCTCGAAGTCGCGGCGCGCCCGTTCCAGCATCGCATCGGCGCCGCCCATGTATTCGACGTAACGCGCACTGGCCATTTCGGGCGGCAGCGAATTGAGGTTGCTCGGATTGCCGTCATACCAGCTCAGGTAGTGCTGGTAAATCGCCTTGACGTTGTGCGAGACGGTGCCGTAATAGCCATGCGCGTGCCACTGCGCGGCGAGGCTGTCGGGCAAGCGCATATGCTCCGCGATTTCAGACGCGGTGAAGCCATGATTCATCAGGCGCACCGTCTGATCGTGCAGGTACTTGTACAGGTCGCGCTGCTGCTCGATGAACGCGCTCAAGCGTGCGTTGCCCCAGGTCGGCCAGTGGTGCTGGGCGAACACGACGTCGGCCTGCGGAGCATAGCGTTCGAGCGCCTGGGCCAGATAGTGCGACCAGAGCTTTGCATTGCGCACCTGTGCGCCGCGAAGCGGGCAGAGATTATGCAGCGTGCGTGTGCCGTTTTCCGCGAGATTCAGCGCGCGAAACTGCGGAAAGAAGAAGTGCATCTCCGCGGGCGCTTCGCTCTCCGGCGTCAGCTGAAAAACGATCTCCACGCCGTCGACCACATGTGTCTCGCTTTGCTCGCGGATCAACATCGTCGGTGCGATGAGCGTGAGTGTCCCCCGCGGGATGTTCTTGCCGAGGCCCGAATCGATCTGGCAGCAGGCGCTTTTCGCCAGCGTATGGCCGAACTGGAACTGGGCGCGTCGCGCCATCGCCGTGCCGACCATGATCTGTTCGGAGACGGTCTCTTCCATGAAGCCATCTGGCGCGATGATGGCCACCTTGCCGGCCTTCACATCCGCCTCGTCGACGACGCCCTTCACGCCGCCGAAGTGGTCCGTATGACTGTGACTGTAAATGACGGCGACGACGGGCTTTGCGGGACGGTGTGCGAGGTAGAGGTCGAGCGCGGCGTGCGCGGTTTCCTTGCAGGTGAGCGGGTCGATAATGATCAGGCCCGTGTCGCCTTCGATGATCGTCATGTTCGCAAGATCGAAGCCGCGCACCTGGTAGATGCGCGAGGTCACTTCGAACAGGCCGTGATACCGGTTCAGTCTCGCTTGCCGCCAAAGCGATGGATGCGCTGTCGACGGCGCATCCGTCGCGTCGAGAAAGCCGTAGTCGGCAAGACTCCAGACGAGGCGGCCATAGGCGTCACGCACTTCGGCGTCGGGTATCGTCCCGATGAAGCCGCGTGTGGCTTCTGCTTCATCGAGGCCATCTTCGTGCGGCAATTCAGCAAGCGCTTTCTGGTGGGCGAGAAGGGTGGCTGCAGTTGCCGCACCGCGCGGGAGCGTATCGGGCGCGCAGTCGGATTGCGGGGCGTTGGAGAGGGTTTGCATGTCGGTATCGCGAGGCATGGAGCGAGGAGGCAGCGAGCGGTCGCGACGCGCCTTCCGCTGGGTTGAATGAGTTGACGGTGCGCTGCCAGTTAGGCATGCCAGGGGGCACAGAGCGCTCGCGGTCGCAATTGCGCCAGGTAGTGCGGCATGGGCGACCCGTCTCCTGTGTGTCTGTGCTTTTCGCGCGGTGGTATCAGGCGTCTGTAGAAGCCAGCGCCGCCTGATGCGGCGCGCCCATATAGAAGACGCCGTTCGCGTGCAAGATGGTGCGGCCATTGGCGGTCGCGACACATGTGGCGTTCGTGAGCCGTCTGCCTGCCTTCACCAGGGTAACGTGCGCTTCGAGCCAGGTGCCGGGCCGTACCGCAGCGATGTAGTCGACGCCGAGGTGAACGGTCGGCGTCGCCATGCAGTTTGTCTCGCGGCGAATAATGGCGCCGAACGCCGTGTCGGCGAACGTCGCGAGGAATCCGCCGTGGGCGATGCCGAGCACGTTGAGGTGTTCAGGCTGCACCCGCACCGCCAGAACCGGCCGCTCGCGGTGCAGAAAAAATCCGCCGCAGGAGGGAATAAAGCCCGTCGACACGCGCAGCGGTTCGAAGCCCTCCGGTACGGAACAGGACAATGTGTCGGCGCGCGCGGGCGTTGCGAGCGAGCCCGACGTAAGCAGCGTGGTCATCAAAAATGCTCCGGATCGGGGAGGGTTAGCGCGGCTTGCGCGAGTGCGTTGACGTTCGCGGCGACTGGCGGCGCTTTGCCGAGCATCAGATCGGCGGCTTTCTCCGCGATCATGATGGTGGGCGCGTTCGTGTTGCCGCTCACGAGCGTCGGCATGATCGACGCGTCGACGACGCGCAAACCCGCCACGCCGCGCACGCGCAACTGCGTATCGACCACGGATTCCGGATCGTTGCCCATCCGGCACGTGCCGACGGGATGGAATGCGGTCTCGGCGCGCGAACGGATCAGCGCGCGGATTGCCTCGTCGCCGCTGTCGTTTGCATGCAGCCAGGCGTCGACCGGATCGCCGCCAAAGCGCCGCAGCGCGGGCTGATCGAGAATCTCTTTGAGCAGACGCACGCCGCGCACGAGCGTATCCATGTCGCGCTCGTCGGTGAGCATGTTCAGGTCGATCACCGGCGCCTCGCGGCAGTCGCCCGAGCGCAGCGTCACCTGGCCGCGGCTATGAGGGCGCAGCAGGCAGACGTGTGCGGAGTAGCCATGGCCGAATTTCATCGGCACGGTGATGGCTGCGTTGGCAAAGTGGACCTGCAGATCGGGCTCCGCCAAGTCGGGACGACTCTTGAAGAAGCCACCCGCTTCGGCGACATTGCTCGTTAGCATGCCTGATCGTTCTCGACGGTAACGCCTGAACTCCTGCCACATACGCAGGCCGCCGCGAAGCGAAACACCGAGCAGATCGCGGCTCGGCACGTTGCGTTGCACGAGCAGCACGTCGGCGTGTTCCTGGAGATTCTGCCCGACGGCAGGCGCGTCGCGAACCACATCGATGCCGAGTTCCCGAAGATGCGCCGCAGGCCCGATGCCGGAGGCCATCAGCAGTTGAGGTGTGCCGATCGATCCCGCGCTCAGCACTACTTCGCGGCGTGCCGTGAGCCGCACTTCCTGACCGTCGCGCAAGATGATGACACCCGTCGCGCGACCGTCCTCGACCAGAACACGCATGACCTGCGTATCGATCAGCACGTTCAGGTTTGGCCAGCGGCTGTTTCCGGTTGCGGTGTTGCTGGTTTCGCCGCGATGAAGATACGCGCGCGCCGCGTTCCAGCGTTCGCCGTCGCGCTGCGTGACCTGGTAATAGCCAGCGCCCAGTTGCGTCGCGCCGTTGAAATCGGAGTTGTAGGGGTGCCCAGCCGCGAGCGCCGCTTCGATGAAGTAGCGCGAGAATGGCCCCGGCGAGCGCAGGTCGACCACCGACAGCGGGCCCGCGCCGCCATGCAGCTCGTCTTCGCTATGGCCGGCTAGGCGCTCGTTGCATTCGGCCCGCTTGAAGTAGGGCAGCACGTCTTGCCACGCCCATCCGCTGCAGCCTTGCGCGGCCCACGAGTCGTAGTCGGCGGCATTGCCGCGGACATACACCATGGCATTGATCGACGAACTGCCGCCGAGGCCCCGGCCCCGCGGCACGCGCACCTGGCGGCCGTCGAAATGCGGCTGCGGCGGTGTGCGGAAGCCGTAATTGAATGGCCCGCGCTTCGGCGCCGTCAACGCGAAGCCGAGCGGCGTGGTGACTTTCGGATGGTGGTCGTGCGTACCGGCTTCCAGCAGTGCAACCGTGTGCGTCGAGCCTTGTGCGAGGCGGCCAGCGATCGCGCAGCCAGCCGAGCCGCCGCCGATCACGATGTAGTCGTAACTAGTGTCCATTCAGCTTCCGCAACGTTGAGCGTGCCGCAACGCACGATTGAGTGAGGCGCCGTTGCGCCCCGTAGGGCGATGAACAAGTAGACCATCGCCCTGCGTGCGCTGGGCCCACCCGAAAAACAGGGGGCTTTGGCGCGCGTGCGGGTGCGAGTGGTTGTTGCGGGAGGGAGGCGTTGTCGGCCGCGCGGCGGCCGGATGGGTTTGCGCTTTCGGAGGACGCCGTAGCCGGAGCCGTATCACCGGCAGCGCGCAAGTCGGGGTGTCAGCTTCGCCGGGTCACTCTTGCGGCTTCGCGCGCACGAGACCGGGCCCTGAACCCCACTGAATATCGCGAATGCGGTCGAGCGCCTCGTCCCGCCCGCAAACGCCGAGCTTGCCGTAGATGTTCGCGAGGTGCCATTTCACCGTTTCGGGCGAGAGGCCGAGCGTGCGAGCGATCTTCTTGGCCGTGAAGCCTTCTGCGAGCAGGCGCACGACATCCGTCTCGCGCTGGCTCAGCTTCGCGATGCTCGACGACTGCGCGCTTGCGTTGGGCACGGGTTGCTCGCGCGTCGCGCCTTGCGCGGCTCGCGCTTCCAGCCGCTCGACATAGAACGCCACGACGGGATCGTCCGCGCTTTCCTGATTCACGGCGACGATCAGGGCCAGCGCGTCGGGCGCCGCTTCGATCAGCGTGCGGTAGAGCCCCAGACGGTGGCCGCGTTGCAGCGCGTCCAGCGTGTCGACACGCGCGGCGGGGTGCCTTCCCAGTCTCGCGAGCGTGACGGCGCGCTGCATCAACAGGCTGACCAGTTCGCGCTGGCGGCCGTGCGTTTTGCAATAGTCGATTAGCGGGGCGAGCTGCTGCGTGGCGTGTTCGAGGTCGCCCGTCGTGAGGCACCGTTGAATCTTCGCGTTTTGCGCGACGAAATGAATTTCGCTGAACGCAGGATGTGCGTTGCCATGGTGGGCCGCCTCGAGCGCGCCGAGGCGCTCGAGCGCCGCCAGTGCCGCGTTGGATTCGCCAATTGCGAGCCGGCAACTGGCCTGAGCGGCCAGGCTGTGCGCGATCAGACGATCGAGTCCGAGTTGGGTGGCGTATTCTTCGAGCCGTTCCAGATAGCCAAGCGCGTCGAGCCGGTGGCCGCTTCCCCAGTGCGCGGCGGCGAGCGTCATCATGACGCGCAACACGGCATCGGGAAGCGAAACGCGTTCGAGCATATCCACGCGCTGTTCGAGCAGGTCGCGCGCGGCTCGATATTCGTTGCGTTCGACGAGTATTTCGCCAAGCAGCGCGGCAGCGAGGTTTGCCGACTCGTAACAGGCTTTCCCCCTGAGTTCCGCGTCGCGCAGCACGGAGCGGTAGATGGGTTCGGCCTGCGCGAAGTCGCCTTCGTATGCATAGGTCAGGCCTACGAAGCAGCGTCCGAACAGTGAGCCGGCGATGCTGCCTATGAGCGGCGCACCTTCGACCGTTGCCACGGGTGTATCGAACTGCACATCGCGGGCGCGTTGATATTCGCCACGTTGCAAATAGAGCCACGTGAACACGTGCCGCGCCATCGTTGCGATGACCTTTTCAGCGGACTCCGGCATCGCCTTGAGCGCTGCTTCGAGCGCCTGCACTGCGTGTACGTCGTCGCGATGTATTTCGAGCCCGGCGCGCAGCACGGTCGCCGAGAATCGCGCCCGCGCATTGCCGGGCGGCAGCGCGGCGTCCAGCGCGTCGAGCGTGGCGGCGCACGCGTCGAATTCCCGCCAGTAGATTTGCACGTGCGCCATCCACGTGCGCAGCGGCAGACTGGCCTGCACGTACTCGGCTGGCAATTCGCGCATCAGGCGCATCAATTTCGCGCGGTCGCCGCAGAGGAACAAAGTCTGCGCGCATTGCTCGAGCATGGCTGCGGCACGCGCTGGCTCGCCGGCGCTCAGCGCGTGGCGAATCGCTTCGTCGAGGTGGCCGTGCTCGTGGAACCACTGGGACGCCTTCGCGTGGACTTCGTGCCGCGCGGCTTCGTCCCAGCCGTTGAAGCGCTCGGTCAGCGAGTCGCGCAGCAGTGGGTGCAGCGCGTACCACGTTTCCCATTCGCTGCGATCGACCGTCGATACGAACAGGTTGTCGGCTTCCAGGCGCTCGAGGGTTTCGTTGACGTTTGCGCCCGCATTCGTTTCGTGGAGCAACGCGGCGCACAGCGAGGCACAAAAGCGGTTGCAGGCGCTGGCGCGAATCAGAAGACCCAGATCCTGGGGGGCGAGACGGTCGAGCACTTCCTCGTCGAAGTACTGGGCGAATGCGCGCGTGTCGCGCAACTGGTTGTGGAAGAACTTGCTCGTGGCGCCGGGCTTCGGTGCACCGCGGCGCCGACGCTTCCACGCGACGGAAAACAACTGGAGCCCCGCGGCCCAGCCGTCGGTCAGTTCGTGCAGGTGCCGCGCGCTCGCGTCGTCAATCGAGCCGAGTTGCCGGTTGAGAAAGAGCACGGACTCTTCTTCTGAAAATCGCAGATCGGCGGGGCCGAATTCGACGACCTGGGCTTCGACACGCAGGCGGTCGAGCGAAACGGGCACGGACGAGCGGGAGGCCAGGACGAGATGCAGGTTGTCCGGCGCGTATTCCAGCAACCACTGCAATGCAGTGTGTATCGCGCGGTCCTTCACGTAGTGAAGATCGTCGAGCACGAGCACGAGTTCGCGTTTATGCCGCGCGATACCGCGCACGAGCGCGATGACGGCACGTTCCGCCGCGGCTTCGCTGTCGCCCGTTTCTTCGAGTTCTTCCGCTTCGAGCGTCATCGTGGGCGAGACAGCAGCGATGCTCTTCGTCACATAGCGCAGCCAGACAGGCAGGCTGTCGTCCTCCGGCGCGAGAGACAGCCATGCCACGTCGTAGCCGAGCGGCATGAGCGAGCGGCACCAGGCGGCGAGCGTGGTCGTCTTGCCGTAGCCGGCGGGCCCCTGAAGCACGAAGCAGCGCTGACGGCGCGCTTCGGTCAGCCTTTTGAGCATCGACTCGCGCGTGACGACACCGCGCACGATACGCGGCGGCACGAGCTTCGTGTCGATGACGGATTTGAGCGGCGCGTCGTTTGCGGCAGACCAGGCGCCAGGTGGACTCTCAGGCATGCGCGAGGGGCGCCGGTCGTCGCGGCGCGGGTCATTCTGAGAAAGCAAATCTAGCATATCCGGACAGCTTTGAAGACCAGGCTTCGCGCGGCCTGGGTGAAGGCGCGGGTCGCGTGCGAGGTCCCGGGGCGGGCGTGCGAACGCGGCGGGACGGGCCTTGCGGACGGTCGTTGCGAGCGGCGGAGCGCCTGCGTGACCGGCCCGAATAATCGGCGCCGCCGTTTCCGAGAATAGGCCGGCTAGCGGTGCGCAAACACCACCGCTTTTTGGGGGGGCGGCGTCGAGCGCTTGGCCTGCCCTTGGCGCTGGGGCGGAGGAAATCGTGTCAGAAAAGCTGGCTCGGGCGGCCAGCGCCGCGCCGACAGGGTTGGCGATCCGTGCAACGGTCGCGTCCCGCGGGTATTCCAGCCCCCTCACATCAGGTAGGTTTTTGCCGAGTGCTCCCTGAAACACTGCTGTCAGACGGGGCCGGTGCGCCGTAAAAGGGGCGCGCCGGAGGCGTCCGCTTTACCCGATTCCATTCGATGCGGCAAACATAAAGAGGAGACATGCATGCGAGGTTTCAGCAAGGGCAAAGGCATTTGCGGCGTTACGCTGGCCCTGGTGGCAGGCAGTGCGGCGGCGCAGTCGAGCGTCACGCTGTATGGCGTGGCGGACACGTTTTACCAGTACCTCGACAACGGCGGCAAGCATTCGTATTCGATGCGCAGCGGCGGCAACACGGGATCGATGGTGGGCCTGAAGGGCAACGAGGATCTCGGCAACGGCGTGAAGGCCGTATTCGATCTCGAGAATGGTTTCAACGTCAACAACGGTACTTTCTTCGCGGACTCGACCGCGTTGTTCTACCGGCAGGCGTGGGTCGGCCTCGCCGCTGACAAATATGGTTCGCTCACTTTCGGCCGCCAGTATCAGCCGACGTTCTGGGCCGTCTATCCGACCGATCCGTTCCGCGCCAACGAGATCCTTTCTCCGCTGTCCGCAGCGGTGCTGGCGGTCGACCGCAACACGCTTTCGACGCAGTCCCCGACCGGGCGCACGAGCAACTCAGTGCTCTACAAGTCGCCAAATGTCGGAGGATTCCAGTTCTACGGCATGTACGGGCTGGCCGCGACGGTCACGCAGCCTGTGCCTGAGAGCATTGGCAACACGCTCGATCTGGCCGCGACCTATTCGGGCTATGGGCTCTACGCCGCCATCGGGTATCAGTTCCAGCATCCGGGCACGGAGACCGTGCCAGGCCTGCCTGCCGCGCTGAACCTCGTCGGTACCGAGCACTTCCTCGGCGCGCTCGGCTACCGCATCGGCATTGTGAATCTGCAGTTCAACTATTCGTACAGCAAACCGAAAGACCCCGCTGCGCATTCTTTGGTCGCGCTGCTGGGAACGGCCAGGTCGAACAGCATCATCGAGTTTGGCGCGACGATCCAGGCGAGCGCGGCCGACACCATCGAGATTGCCGGAATCGAGCGCGACGTGCGCGGCGTGCACGACAACACGATCGGCGTCCAGATCGGCGCGGACCACAGTCTCTCCAAGCGCACGTCGCTGTATATGCGCGCGGGCTACCTGAAGAACAATGGCCAGGCGACGATGAGCTGGCCGGGCATTTCGGTGACGACTGCAGGCACGAATCAGACGCTCGTCGTGCTCGGCATGACCCATCGTTTCTGATTCGGGCAAGTGAGGACTTCTGCCGCTTTGCGCGGCGGGGGAAATTCCAGAGCCAACCACAAGAAGAGACCTACATGAAATTCCATCGAATTGGCGGGTGCGTCGTGGGTGCGTTGATCGTCGCCGCGTCGCTTCACGCTCACGCGCAGAGCAGTGGCGCCGCGCCGGCTGTCGTTGCGTCGGCGGGCGCGTCTACGCCGGTGCAGGCGAAGGCCGCAGACAGGGCATTGCGAAAGCGCGTGCTGACTGCGCTCGGCAAGGCAAAGGGACTCCGTGCCAGCGGCGTGACGGTGCGGGTGAACAATGGCGCCGTCACACTACAAGGATGGGTGCCGGAACAGGCACAGATCGAGCGGGCCGCTGACATCGCGCAGAGCGTGCCTGGCGTGACAGCGGTGAAGAACGAGTTGACGCTGTCGACATTCTGATCGGTGCGTGCGTCATGCGCTGACGCAGCGAAGGGCGAAACGACGAACGGGACCGCGAGGTCCCGTTTTTCATGATCAGTGATCCTGATGAGTCACGCCGACGTAATCGACTTGCACTCGAGGAATTCCGCGAGACCGGCTGCGCCGAACTCGCGCCCGTTACCCGAGCGCTTGTAGCCGCCGAATGGCGCAGCAAGGTCGAACGACGCGCCGTTGATCAGCACCGTACCGGCGCGCAGCCTTGCAGCGACGCGCTGCGCGCGGGCCGGATCGCCCGATGCGACGTAGGCGGCAAGGCCATATTCGGTGTCGTTTGCGATTTCGATAGCCTGCGCTTCGCTCGTGTAGGGAATGATCGAGAGAACCGGCCCGAAGATTTCCTCACGGGCGATCTGCATGTCGTTGCGCACATCCGCGAACACGGTTGGCTTCGCGAAGAAACCCCGTTCGATGCCCTGCGGGCGGCCGGGTCCGCCTGCCACGAGGCGCGCGCCTTCGTCGATGCCGGTCTGAATCATGCGCTGGACTTTTTCGTAGTGCGAGCGGTTCGAGATCGGCCCGAGTTTCGTTGCCGGGTCGTCGGGGTTGCCGACCGCAATCGCGTTTGCCACACCCGCCGCAATCGCGACAGCCTGCTCGTAGAGGCCCGCTGGCACCAGCATGCGGGTCGGCGCGATGCAGGTCTGGCCAGCGTTCATCATGCATTGCATGACACCCGTCGCCACGGCCGTCTTGAGATCGGCGTCGTCGAGAATCACGAGCGGCGACTTGCCGCCAAGTTCCTGTGTTACGCGCTTGACCGTCGGCGCGGCGTTGATCGCGACTTCGACGCCGGCGCGCGTCGAGCCGGTAATCGACACGACGTCGACCGACGGATGCGAGGCGAGCCGCGCACCAACGACGCTCCCTTCGCCGAAGATCATGTTGAAGACCCCGGGCGGCGTGTCCGCTTCATGCATGACTTCCGCGAGCATGATCGCGTCGAGCGGGGCGATTTCCGAAGGCTTCAGGACGACCGTGCAGCCCGCGGCGAGGGCGGGCGCGACCTTGGCCATGATCTGGTTCAGCGGCCAGTTCCACGGCGTGATCAGTGCGGCGACGCCGATAGGCTCGCGCACGACGACGCTCCTGCCATGGTCGGTGCTGAACGCGAAATTGCGCAACGTGTCGATGGCCGCGTTCAGGTGGGCGAGGCCGAGCGGCGCTTGCAGAGTGCGTGCGAGCGTGATGGGCGCGCCGATCTCCTTGCGTACCGCCTGTGCCATGTCTTCGAGACGGGTCTGATAAATCCCGGCGATGCGCTCGAGCAACGTAATGCGTGTCTCGCGGCTCGTGGCGGACCAGGCGGGGAACGCCGCCCGTGCCGCACTGACGGCGCGATCGGCGTCGGCGCTCGCGCCCATGGCGAGATAGCCTGCCGGTTCCTCCGTCACGGGGTCGACTCGTTGCAACGGCGTCGCGCCGTCGAGCGGCTCGACCCATGCGCCGCCGATATAAAACTGCTTGAGCGTATTCAAGGCGTACTTCCTTGTGGTTTGAGAAAAGAGGGCATGCGCCGCCGCTTTGCGCGGATGCAAGGACAGGACGCGAAGTGCAGGCGTGTCGATCGCCCGCAAGCGATCGACACGTTCAAAGAAGGGGCGCGTGCGGTGCGCGGCCGGCGAGTCAGACCGCCGCAGCGACGGCGACCGAATCGAGGGCTTGCCTCGAACGATCGGGATGCAGCCAGCGCAACGACACGAGCGCGGCGACCACGAGCAGCACGGCGCCGAGGGCGAAGCCAAGCTCGTAAGCCTGTGCTGCGCTGCCGCTGCGCGTCTGCACGAGGTGGCCCATGACCACGGGTGCGATGGCCGCGCCCAGGCTGGAAATGGCGGTCTGGATCGCAACCAGTGCGCCGCGCTGCCCTGCGGGCACGACTTCGGCGAGCAGGGGCGGTGCGAGCGAAAAACAAAGCGTAGGCAACGCGGCTGCGATCGCGTAGAGCATCACCTTCTGAACCGGCGAAAGCGCAACGAGCAACAACACCGCGTAAAGCAGGCTGCCCGCAACAAATGCGCCCGCAACCAGTTGAGCCCGCGCGCGGCGCGTGGAGATGCCGCGTTCCACCATCCTTTGCGACATCCAGCTCAAGCCGATGTTGATGGGCGAAGCCGTGCCGATGATCAGCGCGAACCAGCGCCCGGAGGCGAGGCTGGAGAATCCCAGGCCTTTTTCGAGGTAGGTGGGCAACCACGCAATCCCCTGGCCAAGCGACCAGTAAGCCGCAAATCCGAGCAGAAGAATCGACAGCACAGAGGGGTCGGTCAGGATGCGCCGGTACGGAAGGCGTTCGCCCTGAGCCGCTGCATGGCCCGCGCGACGCTGTGCGTCGAGCGGCCCTTCTCGTCCGAAGCAGAGCCACAGCACGCTCCACGCCGCGCCGATTGCCGCGAGCAGCAGGAAATTGCTGCGCCAGCCCCACATCCGGGTGATCGCCGGAATGCCGAGCCCGGCCACCAGCAGCCCAAGCACGGCGCCCTGATTGACGACGGCCACCGGCAGTCCGCGCTTGGAGTCGGGGAACCACTTGAAGAGCGCGTGGACCGATGTCGGGAAGGACGGGCCTTCGGCGGCGCCAAGGATCACGCGGCACGCGAGCAAGGCCGAAGCGCTGGTCGTGAGCGCCTGCGGAATCTGCATCACGGCCCAACTGATGCCCATGGCGAGCAGCAGCCAGCGGGTGCGTACGCGATTGGCGAGAAAGCCGACACCAATCGTCGAGGCCGAGAACAGCCAGAAGAAGCTGCCGGCAATCACGCCGAACTGCTGCGGCGACAGATGCAGATCGGCGACCAGCGGCACGGCGATCATGCCGAGCACGATCTTGTCGAGAAAATTGATCAGCGCGAGGGCAGTCAGCAAAAGCGTCATGGTCCAGGCTGAGCGCGGCTCATAGCTGGGGGATTCGGTCATGGAAAGTCCCGGTATCAGGTTAGCGGCGCGACAGAGATCAGGCGTAGCTATCCGACAAGATGTCCGCCGCCTTGTGTGCTGCCCCGAGTACGGTGCGGCACTCCCTGACCATGCGCGACACCAGGTCCTCGCAGGACGGAATATCGTCAATCAAGGCGATCGCCTGGCTGGCGCAAATCAGGCCGCCGTGAACATCGCCGGAACCCATGGCCGCGCGCCCCCGGCTGCCGGCCAGCAGGTGCTGGAGATCTTCGTAGGTGGCGCCGCCGGGGCGATGCTCCATCGCGACGATCTCCTGAGCCACGGCGTTCCGGTAGAAACGGCCCGTATGCTTCAACGTTCTCTTGATGAGGATGGTGTCGCGTTCGTTTGCCGCCAGTAGCGCCTGCTTCACGTTTTCGTGGATCGGCGACTCCTTCGTCATCATGAAGCGCGTGCCGATATTCACGCCGTCTGCGCCCAGAGTCAGCGCGGCCGCGATGCCGCGGCCATCGCAAATGCCGCCAGACGCGAGGATGGGGGCCTTCAGCCGGTCGGCCGCAAGCGGCAGCAGGACCAGTCCCGGCACGTCGTCCTCGCCTGGGTGGCCGGCTGCCTCGAACCCGTCGATCGAAACGATATCGGCGCCATAGCGCTCCGCGGAAAGGGCATGTCGAATGGACGTGCACTTGTGGATGATCGTGATCCCATGTTCCTTGAATGCTTCGATCAGTGCGCGTGGATTATTGCCCGCGGTCTCGACGATTTTGACGCCGCTGTCGATGATCGCGCGAATCCAGTCGTCGTACGTTACGTCTTTGGCTGAGAACGAGAGCGTGAGGTTCACGCCGAATGGCTTGCCGGTGAGTGCGCGGGTCCGGTCGATCTCGTGACGCAATGCATCGGGAGAAGGCTGGGTGCGTGCAGTGACCATGCCGAGGGCGCCGGCATTCGAGACCGCCGCAGCAAGCTCGGCGCGGCCAACCCACTGCATGCCGCCCTGGACGATCGGATATTGGATGCCGAGCCGTTCCGATATTCTGGTTTTCACCGTCTGTCTCCCTCATTTCGTAATCGGACTGATGAGACACGTCGAGTGCGCGCCCCTCCACTGCAATGAGCGTAGCAGCGAGCGGCTGCGCGGTTCCCACCCGCCTGCGGTGGGCCGGCGTGCAAGCCGCGCACCACGTTTCGTGCTGCGTGGCGTTCGCAATGGAGGGCCCCCATTCGCGGGTGGGGAGCGCGGCGGGACGCACGCCAATAATGGGCTCATCGCGTATCGCTGCAGCCCAGGATGCCTTATGAACGCTCGACCAACACCGCTTCGACACGCAACGCTCGTTATCGACGACGGCGTAGCCGTCTTCACGCATCAGCGCCCCGAGGCCCGCAATGCGTTGTCGGCGGAGTTGCTTGAAGACTATTCGGACATGCTCGACGCCGTAGAGGGCGACAGCGGCGTGCGCGTACTGGTTTTGACGGGCTCTGGCGGCAGCTTTTGTGCGGGCGGCGATCTTAAGTCGCTCAAGGCGGCGCGCGCCCAGCCGCCAGACGCCATTCGCCGTCGTGTGATGAACGCGCACGGCTGGCTGCAGCGGCTGCGCAACCTCGAAATGCCGGTGATTGCCGCGGTGGACGGCGCGGCCATTGGGGCCGGCTTTTCCATCGCGCTGGCTGCGGACTTCATCCTGGCGTCGTCGCGGGCGCTCTTTTCCTTGTCGTTCGCCAGAGTGGGGCTCGTGCCCGACCTGGGCGCGGCCTATATCCTGCCGCGCCTCGTGGGCCTGGCTGTCGCGAAGGAACTGGTCCTGACCGCGCGCCGGGTCGATGCAAACGAGGCAAAGCAGCTCGGCATCGTGCATGCGATTCACTCCCCCGAAGCACTCGCCGAGGAAGCCCACGCTTTTGCGCGCAGATTCGTCGCGGGACCACGCGAAGCGATGGGGTTCAGCAAGCGCTTGCTCAACATGAGTTTCGAATCGCCGTACCCGTTGCTCGCCGAACTGGAGGGGGCGACTCAGGCCCTCGCTTCCAGCCTTGCTTATCACACCGCGGCGGTCACCGCGTTTCTCGAAGGCCAACCGCCCGCCTACGACTGGGATCGCCAACGCGGCGCATGAACAAGGGCGGCATGTGCGCAACGCCGACGCGACGTCATCCCGTTCGCATTCGCGACGACAAAACGAGCCCGCCATCGAGTTTCGGCGGCCGGCAGCAGACAAATAGGGAGGAGCAGACAACATGGATCTCGGATTAGCCGGAAAGGTGGCGCTCGTCACGGGCAGCGGCCGGGGGATCGGGGCTGAAATCGCGCGCACGTTTGCGCGCGAAGGCGCACGTGTCGTGGTTTCGGATATCGACCTCGCTGCCGCCGGGCAGGTGGCCGCCGCGCTGAACGCAGGCGGCGCGCAAGCCATCGCGGCGCGCTGTGACGTGTGCAGCAAGGACGAGGTGGCGAAGATGGTCGCGAACGCCACCGAAGCCTTCGGCGGTGTGGATATTCTCGTCAACAACGCCGGATTCAATAAGGACCGCTATCTGACGAAGATGGACGAGACCGAGTGGGATGCCGTCGTCGATACGATCCTCAAGGGCGCGTTTCACTGCAGCCGCGCCGTGTTGCCAGGCATGATGGCGCGCAAGTGGGGGCGTATCGTCAATATCTCGTCACGCTCTGTGTTCGGCAATCCTGGGCAGACAAACTACAGCACGGCCAAGCTCGGGCTGGTCGGCTTCACGCGGGCGCTCTCGCTCGAGCAGGCCAAATTCGGCATCACGGTGAACGCCATTGCACCGGGCTTCGTTGAAACCGAATTGATGCGCGCCAACCCGACCTACGAAACGCTGCGCGATACGGCGGTCGCAAAGAATCCCGTCGGCTTCCTCGGCGCGCCCGACGATATCGCCTCGGCCACCGCGTTCATGGCCTCCGAGCGTGCACGCTACATCACCGGCGTCACGCTGTACGTGACAGGCGGACGCTTCTCTTCGTGATACGCCACGCGCGCATCAAGCTATTGAACAGGATGACTACCGATGGACTTCGAATTCGACGCGGATCAGATCACGCTGCGTGACAGCATTCGCCGTTACATGCGCAAGGAAGTGGCGCCGAGGATCGACGCGTGCGAGAAAGCGCGCGGCATCCCGCTCGACCTCCTTGCAGGCGTCAGCCAGTTTGGCTATATCGGCGGATTGTTGCCGGAAGAGGCGGGCGGAATGGGCCTCGACTTCGTCACGTGGGCGATGATGCTGGAGGAGGCCGGTTACTTCTGGGGCTCGTTGCGCACGATCGTCAACATCACGAACGTGTTCCTGCGGCTCGTGAGCGAATACGGCACGCCGGAACAGAAGACCCGCTTTCTCGAGCCCGTTCTCGCTTCGCAAAAGGCCGTGTGCGTGGCGTTCAGCGAGCCGAATCACGGCTCGAACCCGGCCGGCGTCGAAACGCGGGCGCAAGACAAGGGTGACCACTACCTGCTCAACGGCAGCAAGCTCTGGATCACCAACGGCGTCGCGGCCGACTACGTCATCGTGCTCGCGCGGACATACAGCGCGACGTCGGACGGCGGCCACACGCTGTTCCTGCTCGACAAGTCGGTCACCCCGATCGACGCGCGCCTGGTCGACAAGATGGTGCTCAAGGCTTCCGGTACGTCCGAACTCTTTCTGGAAAATGTTCGCATTCCAAAGGAAAACAGGCTAGGCGACGAAGGAAGCGCGCTCAAGTCGATGGCGATCGGCCTCAACTACGGCCGCATGAATATCGCCATGGGTGCGGTCGGCGCGGCACAGGCGGCGCTCGATCTGTCGATCGAATACGCGAAAACACGCAAGCAGTTCGGCAAGCCCATCGGGCAATTCCAGCTCGTGCAGAAGCATATCGTCGACATGATGGTTCGCACCGAAGCGGCGCGCGCGCTCGGCTACAAGGCGGCGGTCTCGCTGCAAAAAGGGCTGCCGTCGCGAGTCGAGTGTTCGATCGCGAAGCTCTACGCGGCGGAGGCGGCGCACGAAGTTGCGCGCATCGCGATCGCCGTGCACGGTGGTCTCGGCTACTCGACCGAGTACCCGCTCGAGCGGATTTTCCGCGACACGAGCGGCGGTGTCATTCCGGAAGGAACAGCCGAAGTGCAGACGCTCATCGTGGGCCGCGAAGTGCTCGGCATGTCGGCGATCACCTGAGGAGCCGCGATGACAACGATGAACAGCGTGCATCCCGGCTCGCTTGGCGCCATGCGCTACTACTGGGAAGACATGGAGCCGGGCCTGCAGTTCGAGACATCGAGCCGGACCGTGACAGAAGCGGATGTCGTGAGCTTCGCCGCGCTGAGCGCCGACTATAACCGCGTGCACGTGGACGCCGAGTATGCGGCAGGCACTTCATGGGGCAAGCGTATCGCGCACGGCATGCTGGTCGCCTCGATCATGTCCGGGCTCAATACGCGCACGATCGTCAACCAGCTGCTCGAGCCCTCGCTCATCGGCATGCTGGAGGTGAGCTATCGCTTCCCTAAGCCCACGCTGATCGGCGACACCATCAAGGCGCGGATCGAAGTGACAGGACGGCGCGAAACGTCGAACCCTGCGCATGGGATCGTCGAATTTCGCCGCGTGGCCATCAACCAGCACGGCGACGCCGTGTGCGAGTGCCAGGTGAAGATGATGGTCGGCAGGCGGCCGGCCGCCAATTGAATACGGAACGCATCATGATCAAGACGGAAATTGGCTACACCACGATCGACAAGATCACCGTGCGCGGACGCGACCTGTCGAACGAGATTCTCCCGACGATGGACTTCGTCGACACGATGATGCTGACGATCCTGAACCGCGTGCCGAGCGTAGAGGAGAAGCGGATGATCAATCTCATCCTCGTGACCGCTTGTGACCACGGCCTCACGCCTAGCGCGATGAGCGCACGCCTGACCTACCTCGGTGCGCCCGAGGCGATGCAGGCGGCTGTTGCGGCAGGCCTGCTCGGCGCGGGCAGCGTGTTTCTCGGCACTACGCAGAATTCAGCCGAACTGCTGATCGAAGCGGCGAGGCATCTGGCCGACAATGCGAGCGACGAGGCGATTCTCGAGTGCGCACGCGCAACCGTGCAGCGGGCAAAGGAAAAGAAGCAGCCGATCTATGGCGTGGGACATCCGATCCACGTGAACGGCGACCCGCGTGTGCCGACGCTTGCTGCGGTGTCGCGCGAGAACGGCTTCTTCGGCAAGCACTGGCGGCTCATGTACGCCATCGAAAGCGTGTTCCGCGAGGAGCTGGGCAAGTCGCTGCCGATCAACGCGGTCGGTGCGATCGGCGCGATCATCGGCGACATGGGCCTCGATCCGCTGCTGGCGCGCGGCTTCATGCTCGTGGGGCGCGCGGCAGGGTTGATCGGCCACCTCTATGAAGAGCGGCAGAATCCGGTCGGGCAGTCGCTGTGGGATCTCATTCTGAACCAGGACCCGCGCAACGAGATCCCAGTGCGCGCGCCGAAAAACGCGCGCTAGCGCAAGGCAGGCCGCCCGACAAGCGAGCGCAAGTGTCGAGTGTCGGCGCGCAATGAAAAGAGGAGTGCAAATGAGACTGAATTATTCGGCGGAAGACCTTGCGTTTCGCGACGAGGTCAGACGTTTTGTCCGAGCAAACTTGCCGGATTCGCTTCGCAACAAGGTGCTGGGGCACCATCATCTCGGGCGCGACGAGCAGGTGCAGTGGCAGAAAATCCTGCATCAGCGCGGCTGGGGCGCGCCGGGCTGGCCAACGTCGCTTGGGGGCACCGGATGGACGACGTTGCAGCGGCACCTGTTCGAAGTGGAATGCGCGATTGCGGGAGCGCCGCGGCAGTTGCCGTTCGGCCTGAGCATGATCGGCCCTGTTTTGATCAAGTTCGGCAACGAGGCGCAACAGAAGCGCTTTTTGCCGCGCATCGTTTCGTGCGACGACTGGTGGTGCCAGGGCTACTCGGAGCCCGGCGCGGGTTCGGACCTGGCCTCGCTGAAAACGCGGGCGGTCCGCTCGGGCGACCACTATGTCGTCAACGGCCAGAAGACCTGGACTTCGTTTGCGCAGCACGCGAACTGGATTTTCTGTCTGGTGCGAACCGATCCGCAGGCCAAGCCGCAGTCCGGAATTTCGCTGCTGCTGATCGACATGAACACACCGGGCATTACCGTGCGCCCGATCACGACGTTAGAAGGGGCAAGCGACGTCAACGAGGTCTGGTTCGACGACGTCAAGGTGCCGCTCGAAAACCTGGTTGGCGAAGAGAACGCTGGCTGGACCTACGCGAAATATCTGCTCGGCCATGAGCGCACCGCGATTGCGGGTCTTGGCAATTGCCGTCGCGAGCTTGGCTTGCTGAAAGCGTTTGCGAGCCGGGTGCAGCAGGGCGGCGAGCCGTTGATTTCCGATATCCGCGTGCGGGAAAAAATTGCGCGAATCGAAATGGAAATCATGGCGCTCGAGATGCTGCTGTTGCGCGTCGCCACCGAGGCGCGCAGCCGGACTGCGGGGCCGGAGGCTTCGATCCTCAAGATTCGCGGCTCGGAACTTCAGCAGGAGATTTCGGCGCTTCAGCTCGACGTCATGGGCCCCGACGCGTGGCCGTATGCGCCCGCGTGGCTCACGGGCGACTTTGACGGCTGGACGCCCTCGACGCTCCACGGCCCGGGGGCGGCAAGCAGCTATCTGGAAATGCGCAAGCCGACCATTTATGGCGGCACGAATGAAGTGCAACGAGAGATCATCGCGAAGGCGATCCTCGAACAGTGAGGCATCCACATGGACTTTTCCTATACCGAAGAACAGCGCCAGCTGTCCGATAGCCTGCGACGCTTTGTCGAAAGCCGCTATACCGTCGAGCATCGTCGCAAGATCGCGCGAGAGCACGACAGCTTTTGCCGGGACGCGTGGCGCTCGTACGCCGAGTTCGGCGTGCTCGGGTTGACCATACCGGAGGCCTACGGCGGCTTCGACGGCAAGGCGACCGACACCTTTGTCGTGCAGTACGAGGCCGGTCGCGCGCTGCTGCTGGAGCCGATCATCGCGAGCAGCGTGGTGAGCGCGGATCTCTTCGCGCAATACGGCGGCGATGCGATGAAGGAGGCCTGGCTGCCCGCACTCGCCGACGGCAGCAAGATCGTCACGCCGGCCTGGCAGGAGCGCAACGCGCGCTACGGTTTCGATGCTCCGCAAACCAGGGCTTCGGCCGTGGAGGGCGGCTACCGGCTCGACGGTTGCAAGCTCCACGTCTGGCATGGCGGCGTGGCGGATGCTTTCATCGTTCCCGCATGGAATGCGGCGGTGGAGGCCGTCACGCTGTTCGTCGTACGGGCCAGCGCGGCGGGCGTGACGGTTCGCACGTATCCGACCGTGGACGGCCAGAGCGCAGCCGAAGTCACGTTCGAGTCGGTGTTCGTCGTGCCCGGAGATGTCCTCGGCGACCCGCGCGCGGGCGTCGAGATGCTGCAGGCTGGGCTCGATCGCGGCATCGCGGCGCTGTGCGCGGCTTCAGTGGGCGCGATGGACAAGCTGATCGAGGCGACGGCCGAGTATCTGCGCACTCGCAAACAGTTCGGACAACCGCTCGCGGCATTCCAGGCGCTGCGTCACCGTCTTGCGGAAATGCTGGTGCAGAAGGAGCTTGCACTCTCGATGGCGCACCTTGCGGCCGCGGCGATGGAATCGGCGCCATCGGAACGGCGCAAGATGATCTCGGCGGCGAAAGTGATCGTCGCGAAGGCGGGGCGCTTCGTGGGCCAGCACGCGATCCAGCTGCATGGCGGCATTGGCGTGACGGCGGAACTCGTGGTCGGCGACTACTTCAAGTTCCTGATGGCCGCGGGGCAGCTGTTCGGCGACGCCGATCACCACATGGACGCATTCGCGCGCTTGCCGTTTGAGGAGTCGGCCGAGGCGGCCAGCGTGGCGTGACGCCATGCGTGACACGATGCCGGCAACACCGGCATCTCGTGCGTCTGTGCGGCATGCGCTTTCGAGCTTGAAGACCCGTTGCACGCATGCCGCCCATACCGAAGCCTGTGTGGCCGCTCAAGCGTTGGCGCCGCCGTCAACGGTGAGCGTGGCGCCCGTCACGTAACTGGCGTTGGCGCTCGCGAGGAAGACCACGGCTTGCGCAATGTCTTCGCCCTTGCCGTAGTCGCCGGTAGCCGTCAGCGATTTCAGCGTCGGTCCGAACGGACCTTCCACCGGGTTCATGTCGGTATTGATGGAGCCGGGCTGGACGAGATTTGCGGTAATGCCTTGCGGGCCCAGTTCTCTCGCCAGCCCCTGGGTGAACGCAACAAGCGCGGACTTGGAACTCGCGTATACGCCGAGCAGCGAGGCCGGGACCCGGTCGGCGAAGTAACTGCCGATTGAAATAATCCGCCCTCCCGCCCCCAGGTGGGGGATTGCGGCCTTCGCGGCCACGATAGGCGCGCGCACATTGACGTTGAGCGTCGCGTCGATGTCTTCGAGGGAAATATCCTTGACATCGCCCATCCGAAGAATACCGGCGTTGTTCACGAGGATATCGAGCCCACCTAATGCTTCGACGGTCTTCTGCACGGACGCCTGGACTGCCGACGCATTGGCGCTATCCGCCTGGATGGCGACACCGCGCCGGCCTTCCGCCTCGATCGCCTTTACAACGCGCGCGGCCTGCTCTGCCGACTTTTCATAGGTGATCGCCACATCTGCGCCCGCGGCCGCTAGTGCCTTTGCGATTGCAGCACCGATACCGCGGCTTGCTCCGGTGACCAGAGCGCGTTTGCCATTGAGTGTCATTTCAATCTCCATTGCGTGATGGTTGATACAGTCAGTTATGCGAAAAGACCTTGGATCTCGGAATACGGCAGGGGATGGCTCTCGAGAGCTTCAAAACGGCCGCTTTCCAGAAAGTCTTGTGCGAGGGTCTTCGCCTTCGCGAGCACGGCTTGCGAAATGGCGCTACCCGCACTTAAGCGCCGCACGCCCAGTTTTCCGAGCGTCGTTGCGTCGGCGAGTCCTGGTACGGCCATGACGTTAAGTGGCAAGCGAATGGCGCCGACAATCGTTTCGATATCGGATGACCGCGCGAGCGCCGGAAGGAAAAGACCGTCCGCGCCGGCTGACGCATACAGGTTGCCGCGAGCGATCGACTCTTCCGGCTGCTTCGATGGTTCAGCGAGCCGTGCAAGAAATACGTCGCTGCGCGCGTTGACGAAGAGATCCGAGCCCGATTTCGCAACGGCATTCCTGATCGCCTCGATCTTCAAGGCGAGAAGCGATGCCGGGTCTGTACCGTCTTCGATATTGATCCCGGCGACGCCAAGATCCACTAGCCGCATGACATGGCCTGCAACGGTTTTGGGATCGTCTGAATAGCCATGTTCGATATCGACCGACAAAGGCACGTTCAGCACGCGAATCATGCGTCGAACGCAAGCCGCGACCTCGTCGAACGGCAGCATGCGGCCGTCCGGGTATCCCAATGCCCATGCAAAGCCCGCGCTGGTCGTGGCGATTGCGGGGGACCCCAACGCCTCGATGAGACGTGCACTGCCGGCATCCCAGGCATTCGGCAGCCGCAGCGGCGAGGTATTGTCGTGCAACTGACGGAATGTGTTTGCGTTAGACATGGCTCTTTCCTTGTATCGGGATGGAAGCTCAAGCCGCTACTGCGCGCTTTGCCGGGTTCGCAGACGCTGCAATGCGCCGCGTTGCGAGTTCGGAAACGAGAATCGCGATGACCACGGGAATGCTCGAGAGGTAGCCCAGGTTGTGACTGCCGATGACCGGGATCACGGCGGCGCCGAGCGCGCCCGCGATGGAGACACCCACATAAGTCGCCGAAGTATTCAGGCCTACCAGCACGGCGGTCATCGGCGGATTCAGGCTCGCAAGGCGGAACTGCTGCGGCACCAGCACGCCCCATGCACAGGCGCCCCAGATCGTGACAGCGATCGCTGCGCTCCAGAGGTGTGCTCCGGTGATCGGCATGGTGAGAATGACGATTGCAACAATGGCCAGCTTGATCATGACGACCTTGTGCGAACCGATCCTGTCGAGAATTCGCCCCGTCAGCAGATTCGAGCAGGTTCCCGCCAGGCCCCAAAGCACCAGCAGTCCACCGAGCACCGTGGCGCTGTGACCAGTGGCACGGTCGAACACGACGGAGAAGTAGCTGAAGATGATGAAGGTGCCGATCTGGGCCAGCACCGTCGTCGTGAGCGTGAGTCCCACGCGGGAGTCGGTGAGCGGAGACAGGCGCTTGCTGAGGGAGATGGCCGGCGGCAGCGGCACTTCAGGCAAGAACGCCAGGATGCCGGCGAATGCGGCCGCGCCGAGTGCGGCGACGAGTACGAGCGTCCAGTGCCAGCTGGCGAGGCCGCCGATCACGGCGCCGATGGGCGAGCCCAGCGCGGTAGCGGTCGTCAAACCCGCCACGATGATGGACAACGCATAGCCACGACGCTCCGGCGGCACGAGCGATGCGCCCGTTCCGCTGGCAGTGGGCGAGAACATGGCAGCGCCCAGACCCGCGAGAGCGCGTGTGGCCAATGCGATGCCGAGATTCGGCGCCACGATGGTGCCGAGATTGGCGATCACGAACAAGCCGATGCCGCTGAGCAGCAGACGCTTTCGTGCGACGTTCGCGGCGAGCGCTGCAATGGTTGGGCCGAGCAGCGCATAGCTCAGTGCATAGACACTGATGAGCTGGCCCGCAGCGCCGATGCTGACGCCAAACGAGTGCGCGATTTCAGGCAGGATGCCCGCGAAGACGAAGCTATCGGTGCCGAGCGCGAACATGCCGAGTGAGAGTGTTAGAAGACGGCGATCCATGTCGACTTCTCCAGAAAAATGAGAACGTTAGTCTTGTGACGAAACTATAGGGAAGCCGCCTGGATCGCACTACGGGCCGCAAGCAGGAAGCTGTTCCCCATAAACCGGTTAAGTGGTGTCTGCGGCTTAGTTGGCCTGAGCCATCTGCTGGTGCGGGGCATCCCATCCGCCTCCCAGCGAGCGGAACGTTCGTACTGCCGCGCGGGCGGCGTCGGCCTTCGTTGCGTCGAGATCGTCGCGCGCGTCGAGAAGTTGCCGGTCGGCGTCGAGCACATCGGTCAGCGTGATCGAGCCCGCGCGATACGCTTTCTCCGAAAGGTCGCGCGCCTTCGTCAATGCATCGACTTCCTGTTGAATTTCCTGCGCGCGAATCTCCGTTTGCGAGAGCGTCATCAAGGCGTCTTCGACGTCTTCGGTCGCTTTGAGCGCGGCCTCGCGATACTGCGCCAGGGCTTGCGCGTACGCGCCGCGCGCATTCTTGACTTCTGCGTCCACCTTGCCGAAATCGAACAGACGCCATTGCAGCGCGCCGGTCCCGACCGGTTGGAACGACTTCGCGCTCAGGAAGTGGCTGGCCGAGATGCTGTCGAATCCCAATGCGCCAGAGAGCGAAATCTTCGGATAGTAATCGGCGATTGCGACGCCGATGGCTTCGTTCGACGCCGCCAGATGGCGCTCCGCGGCGATGATGTCAGGTCGACGCCGCAGAACGTCCACGGGCTGATCCGCGCTGCCAATGGCAGGCACGTCGGGAATGGCACCAGGGTTGGTGGCGAGTTCCGCCGCATAGGTCCCAGGCTGCGCGCCCATCAGCACATCGAGCCGGTTCAATTGCGCTTCGAGCGCCACGCGCAAGGTCGGCACGGTGGCACGTGCGCCACGCAGCAACGCTTCAGCCTGAGCGACTTCGCGTTCGTCGGACGCACCTGCTTGTTTGCGCGCTTTCACGAGTTCCAGCAGGCGCGCGTCGGTATCCACCTGATCCTGGGTAACGGCCAGCTCCGCCTGCAGCCCTCTGATTTGCAGGTAGGCGTCGGCCGCGTCGGCGGCAACCGTCACGCGCGTTCCGAGTTGCGCGGCTTCGGCGGCCTGCTCTTCGTCGGTGGCTGCCGCGTGCGCGCGCCGCAGTCCACCGGCGAGGTCGATTTCCCAGCTGGCCGTTGCGCCCGCGATGTACTCCTTCTGATCGCGGCTGTAGTTGGGGAATGCGCTCGCAAGGGCGCCAAGCGGGCTCTGCACGCTCTGGTGTAACGCCGTGTACGACGCGTTGGCATCCACCGTCGGCAGCAGCTGGGCACCCGCTGCCTGGGCCGCGGCGCGCGACTGGACGACGCGCGCCATCGCGGCCTGAATATCGAGGTTTTGATCGAGCGCCCGTTGCACCACCTTGAGCAGTTCGGGGTCATTGAACCCGGTCCACCAGCTATCGAGGCTCGGGGCCGGCAACGTCGTTTGCCGGTCGGCCACGATCTTCGCGTTGTGAAACGGCGCCATCTCCGTAGTGGGCGCAACATAGTTCGGCCCGACAGCACAGCCCGCAAGAAACGCGCTGACGATCAGACTACCCACGAGCGCTTTCGAAGTCCTGGATACGAAGCCGTTCATTTCACTTCTCCACTGCGAAGTTGCCGCAAGGCAGCCGTGCCTTTCATGCCGAGCTTGCGAACGAAGGCGTAAAACGCCGGGGTGAAGGCGAGCCCGAAGATCGTCACGCCGAGCATGCCGAAGAACACCGTTGTGCCGAGCGATTGCCGCATTTCCGAGCCTGCGCCGCTGGCAATGGCGAGCGGCGCCACGCCCGCGATAAAGGCAAACGACGTCATCAGGATCGGGCGCAGCCGCACATGGGCCGCATGGGTGGCGGCGTCCTCGGCATCGACCCCGTCTTCCTCCTGGCGCTGTCTCGCGAACTCGACGATGAGGATGGCGTTCTTGGCGGCCAGTCCAACGAGCACCACGAAGCCAATCTGCGCAAGAATGTCGATGGGCATGCCTCGCATGTTCAGACCGATGGCCGCTGCGAGCAGACACATCGGCACGATCAGGACGATCGCAAGCGGCGTTTTCCAGCTTTCATATTGCGCGGCGAGCACGAGGAAGACGAACAGCGCCGACGCCGCGAAGATCACGAGCGGCGACATGGTCTGCTCTTTTTGCTGGTGGGCGAGATCGGTCCACTCGTACGTGATGCCGTTGGGCAGGACCTGTCCGGCGAGTTGTTCCATGTGTTCGATGGCTTCGCCCGACGAGAATCCGGGGGCGGCGGCCCCCATGATTTCCGCTGCGGGGTACATGTTGTAGCGCGGCACGCGATACGGCTGGGTGGTATTCCTGAACGTCGCCACACTGCTGATCGGCACCATGTCTCCCATCGCGTTGCGCACCTTGAGTCTGCCGATGTCGTCAGGTGTCCTCCGGAACGCTTCATCGCCCTGAACCCGCACTTGATACGTACGTCCCATGAAGTTGAAGTCGTTCACGTACTGCGAACCTAAGTAAAGATCCATCGTGGAAAACACATCCGTGGGGGTAAGGCCGAGCTTTTCTGCCTTGAGGCGATCGATGTCGGCGTAGACAGACGGTGCGCCCGCGTTGTAAAGCGTGAACACGCCGCCGAACACCTTGTCCTTGTTGGCCGCGGCCACGAGGGCGTGCGCGGCGTCGGCGAGCGCCTGCGGCCCCAGTCCGCCACGGTCTTCCAGCATCAGCTTGAAGCCGCCCGCCGCGCCCAGCCCCTGCACGGGCGGCGGATTGACCACGACGACCACCGCGTCCTTGACACCCGCGACGCGCTTGCGCAGTTCGATCAGTGTCGACGCGGCATTCACGCCGGGAACATGCTTGCCGTACAGCGAAGGCAATCCGTAGAACAGCGTGCCCACGTTGGGCGCGATCGTGCCCGTCGTAACGTCGAAGCCCGACACGGGCGACGTGTGAGTGACGCCCTTGAGTCCCGGCGTTTCGAGCACGATGTCGTTGATCTCGCGGATCACCTTGTCGGTGCGGTCGAGACTCGCGCCCGGAGGCAGGAACGCGATCACAGCCTGATAGCCGATGTCCTGCTCGGGAATGAAGCCGGTGGGCATTCTCGACATCTGCAAGGCCGTCGCGCCAATCAGACCGGCATAGACGATCAGCATGACGGTGGTCGCGCGAACGAAGCGGCTCGTCATCTTTCCGTACCGCGACGACAGCCAGTCGAACGAGCGATTGAACCGGCCAAACACCGCATGATGGAGGCGGCTCAGCACAGTCGAGCCGCCGTGCGGCTTCTCCATCTCGTGCGGCTTGAGCAGCACCGCGCACAGGGCAGGGCTCAGCGTAAGCGAGACGAAGCACGAGATGACGGTGGAGGCGGCGATCGTGATCGCGAACTGCTTGAAGAACAGCCCCGAGATGCCGGACATCAACGCAGTGGGCCCGAACACCGCACACAGCGTGAGCGCAATGGCGATGATCGCTGTCGAGACCTCGTCCATCGTTCGATGGGCGGCTTCTTTCGGCGACATGCCGAGCGCCATGTTGCGTTCGACGTTCTCGACCACCACGATGGCGTCGTCCACGACAATCCCAACCGCGAGCACCAGTCCGAACAGCGAAAGGTTGTTGATCGACGCGCCGAACAACGAAAGGACGGTGAACGTGCCGACCAGCGAAACCGGGATCGCGACAACGGGGATGATCGTGGCGCGCCAGTTCTGCAGGAACAGATACACCACACCGACTACCAGCAAAATGGCGATGCCGATGGTTTTGGCTACCTCGTGAATCGACTGGGAAACGAAAGTAGTCGGGTCGTAGATCTTGATGTAGTCGACGCCGGGCGGAAAGCGCTTTTTCAGCTCGGCCATTTTGGCCCACACGTCATGCTCGACCTGCACGACGTTCGCGTCGGGCGTGGCGATGACGAACCACGGCGTGGCGGCGTACCGGTCGGCATACGCCCTGGAACCATAGTCCACGGAGCCGAGTTCGACACGGCCGATATCGCGAATGCGTGTGACGCGTCCCTGTGCATCGGACTTGACGACGACGTCGCCGAACTGCTCGGGGGTCGAGAGACGGCCGAGCGCGTCGATGTTGATCTGATACGCGCCCGTCCCGTTGTTCGACACCGGAGGCTGATTGAGCACCCCGGCGGAAACGGCGGCGTTCTGCGCGCGAAGCGCGGCGAGTATTTCGCTGGCGCTGATGTTGTACGAAGCGGCTTTGTCCGGATCGATCCAGATTCGCATTGCGTACTGCCGCTCGCCGAACAGCTGAAAGTCCGACACGCCCGGCAAGCGCGCGATCTGATCGCGTACCTTGAGCATGTAGTTCGACAGGTATTCGGGACTGCGGGAACCGTCGGGCGAATAGACGTGCACGCCAAGCAGCAGCGCCTGGATGGTCTTCTTCACCTGGACTCCCTGCAACTGCACTTCCACAGGCAGGCGCGACAGCGTGTCTTCCACACGGCTGCGTGTGAGCAAGAGGGCTGTGTTCGGGTCGGTGCCGACCTTGAAGATCACCGTGATCGTCAACTGACCGTTGCTGGTCGATTGGCTCGAAATGTAATCCATGTTCTCGACGCCATTGACGGACTGCTCGAGCGGCGTCGCGACGGTGCGCGCAATGGTGTCGGCCGACGCACCCGGATATGAGGTCGTGATCTGAATGGTCGTGGGCACGATGTTCGGATACTGGGCCACAGGCAGCTTCACCATGGTCGCCAGTCCAATGAGTACAGCGAATATGTTGAGCACCGCGGCAAAGCGCGGGTGCTCAATAAAGAAGTGAGTCAGTTTCATGATTTTGCTCCTTCGTCGCCGTGCTTTGCCGAGAACCGGATCGATCCTGCGTGCGGGGAAATCTTCGAGCCGGGGTGGACCGCGGGAATGCCGTCGATCACGATCCGGTCGGTCGGCGCAAGCCCGGACCGGATGACGCGCAGACCGCCTCGCAGGTCGCCGACCTCCACCTTTCTGGGCGTGGCCACGTTGTCTTCTCCCACGACGTACACCATGTGGTCCGTTTGATCCTCGAGCACGGCGGCATCGGGAACGAGCAGCGCCGGTTGCGGCGCAGTGGTCGCGAGGCGCAGGCGGGCGAAGCCGCCGGGCGTCAATGAGAGGTCGCCATTCGGGATCGTTGCGCGCGCATGGATCGTGCCGCTGGCCCGATCGAGCGTGTTGTCGATAAAGTTGAGTGTGCCCGTACGCGTGTACCCGCTGTCGCCTGTCGGCGAAAGCGTCACGGTGTCGGCCAGGGGGCCGCTCTGGTTTTCGCGTGAGCGCTGGAAGGCGGCGTAGTCGCTTTCGCTGATATCGAAATCGAGGTAGATCGGGTCCAGCGAAACGATGGTCGCAAGCAGCGTTGTCGGGCCCGTGCCGGCGCGGCTGCCGGATACCAGATTGCCCGTCGACACGAGGTGCGTGCCGATGCGGCCGGTGAACGGCGCCGTAATCTTGCAGCGGTCGAGGTCGAACCTTGCGTCGCGAACGAGGGCGTTCGCGTTGTCGACGGCCGCCTGTGCCGCGCGCTGCTCGGCGACTTTCTGGTCGACGTTCTCGGCCGTTCCCGCTTCCGAACGCTGCAGTTCCTGCGCTCGGGCCAGTTCCCGCGTGGCGAGTGCCAACCGGGCGTTTGCGGATTCGAGTTCGGCCATCGCTTCGCTCAACTTGATCTGATAGGGCTCCGGGTCGATTTCGAAAAGCAGATCGCCTTGGTGGACGATGTCGCCGTCCTTGAAGTTGATCCGTGTGAGCGTGCCGCCGACCTGGGCACGCAATTCAACGCGATTGACCGCTGAAAACTGGCCGAGAAACCCGAGCCGGCCCTCGATATTTCGCTGGAGTGGCGCGCTGATGCTCACTGATGGAGGAGGCGAAGCGGCAACGGGCGCGGCACTTGACCCGTGCATATGAAACGCCGTGGCCGCGGCGGCGACGATCACGACGGTGGCAACACCTTTACCGACCCATCGAACGGAGCCGGACGTCGCCGAGCGCCGTGGAGTCGTAATCTCCACCTCGGTCTGATCAATTCGGTTATTCATGGCATTCCTAAGTGTTTGAACAGGCTGCACGACGAACAGAGGTGTCGCAGTTTGCCCGTCGGATGATCAATGTTTGCTATCTGGTATGACGATAGCGGGGTGATCCGGAGTGAGGCAGCGATCCGGGGTGACTTCCCCGGAACAACTGCCAGCTAAGTTTCGTGACGCAACTATAGGGAACGCAGTTGCGTCACGCTACGGGCCGAAACCGGGAAGCTATTCCCCAGAATCTGGTTAAGTTGCATGACGAAACTTCAGCTACGATGCGTTTCATCATGTACAGAAAACGCTTCGATGGAATGGACTGCTCGATCGCTCGCGCCCTCGACGAGGTTGGCGAGTGGTGGACGCTTTTGATCGTTCGGGAGTGCACGCAAGGCAGCAGGCGCTTCGACGAATTCCAGAGCGGGCTCGGCATCGCCCGTAATGTCTTGACGGCACGGCTCGAACGTCTGATCGAACTGGATATTCTTGAGCGGTTCCCGGTCGCGGAACGGGCAAACACGTTTGGCTACCGCTTGACCTCGAAAGGGGCGGACCTGTACCCGGTGCTGGTCGCGCTCATGCAATGGGGGGACAAGTGGCTTGCGCCGAATGGAAAGCCGCGGATCGCATTGGTAGAGCATGCGAGCGGGAACCCCGTCGAGGCGGTGGAGGTTCGCGCAACGACCGGGCAGGCGCTCACGTATCGAGACGTTCGGTTCGCTGCCGGTCCAGGCGCGACGCAAACAACGCGCGAGTTGATCGACGAGCGCAATGACCGGGTACTCGGCGATCAACCGGGCGAGTGATGAGTTTTGAGGGCGGTCGTCCCTGGCCCAGCTTAGCGCCGCTTTTGCTTGCCGAATCTGGACATCGATTCCCTGAGCCTGGGCGCCGCGAAGTCGATGAAATGGCGCAGTTTTACGGCCATGAGGTTTCTGGACACATGAACCAGATGCACAGGCACAGGCTCAACTTCGAACTGAGGCAGGAGTATCTCGAGCTGCCCGTTTCGAAGCGCTTCATCCGCATCGTGCTCGAATACGAAGGTGATGCCCACGTTGTCCACGGCGGCGCTCACTGCGGCGTCGGGTGAAGTCACCTCGAGCCGAGGCTTCACTTCGAGCAGATAGACCTTGTGGGTGGCGGGAAGGCGAAAGCGCCACGGCGAAAGATACGGGCTGTTGAAGACGATGCACGAATACTTCACGAGATCATCCGGCTCGCGCGGCAGCGTGTGTTGGCCGAGGAAGGCCGGACTTGCGCAGACGACCGGCCGCAGTGAACCTATGCGCGTCGCGATCATGCTGCTATCGGCGAGTTCGCCGATGCGCACTGCGAGGTCGGCGTGTGAATCGATGAGGTCGATGTTTCGATCGGAAAGCAGGAGCCGAACGGTGATGTCCGGATACTGAGCGAGGAACTGATTGATGACGGGCAAGACATGCAGGCGGCCCAACTGCACGGGTGCAGTCACGACCAGTTCCCCTTTTGCTGTCGCAAACTCGCCCGTGGCTTCGCGCTCCTGTTCGCGCACGAGGTCGAGGATGCGTCGCGCCGCTGCGACGTATGCGATGCCCGCGTCGGTCAAGGTCAGCTTTCGCGTGGTTCGTATCAGCAAGCGGGTTCCCAGCATCTCCTCGAGATCGGCAACTTTACGAGTGAGTGTGCTGACTGGAATCTTCAGTTCGCGAGCTGCTGCCGACAGGCTGCCCCTGTCCACTGCGCCCAGCAACATTTCCATGGCTTCTAGTCGGTCCAACGCGTTCGCCCACGTGGAATCAGGTCGCCCAATTGTATGGGAAGTTCAGGCCGGCGTGGCGGCTTGTTCAGTCCATAGCGTGACTTTACGAAAACATCTGTTCAAGGAGAGCCCGATGTATGCACAGGCGATTGCACAATGCGTGCAAGCAGTCAGAACCATGGAAACCTACCTCGACAAAGCGGAGCGCTTCGCGAATGCGAGAAAGTTCGATGTTGCCGTTCTGTTATCGACACGTCTCGCTCCCGACATGGGAGGATTGCTCTATCAGATACAAAGCGCCTGCGACTATTTGAAGGGTGGGGCCGCCTGGCTTTCAGGGCAGCAGCCACCGCGACATGAAGACAATGAGCAAACGCTTGACGAAGCGCGTGCGCGCATCCGCAAGACAATTGAGTTCGCTGAAAGCGTGCCGGCAGACCGGTACGACGACGCAGCCGCACAAGTCGTAAAGGTATCATGGGTGCCGGGGAAGCTGACGGGAGAAAACTATCTGCTGCAGATCGTGATTCCGAATGTGTACTTCCATGTCGCCATGGCATACGCGATCTTGCGCACGAATGGGGTCGAGGTTGGCAAATTGGACTTCATTGGTCCGGTGAATGCGTTCGACGCCTGATTGGCGGGGCGCTTTTGCGCGACAAGAGCAGAAAAAAAGCTCCGGTTGGCGTTTCACCAACCGGAGCGAGTGCGAGAAGCGACGTTGTTGTGGCCGGCAGCGTTACTGCAGATTGCCGGCTACGGCGATGGTCTGGCCGGTGATGTAGTTCGATTCGGGCGAGCAGAACAGGTACACGCCGCCCGCTGCCTCCTCGGGCTTGCCGCCACGGCCGAGCGGATTGCGCTGGGCATGCGCCTTGAAGAAGTCCGCATTCAGGCCCACGCGGATATCGCGGCCTTCGATCTGCACGGTTTCGGCCGCTTCGGTGCTGACCGTCATGCGCGTGTGGATGAGACCGAACGCCACGCAGTTCACGTTGACGTTGAAGCGGCCCCACTCGCGTGCGAGCGCGCGCGTCATGCCGATCACACCGGCCTTCGCGGACGAGTAGTTCATCTGGCCGGCGTTGCCGTTGAGCGCGGACGTGGACGAGATATTCACGATCTTGCGATAGACTTCGCGGCCTTGCGCGACGTCCGCCTGATGCAAGGCCTTGATATGCGGATAGGCGGCGCGCAGGATACGAAATGGCGCGGTCATGTGGCAATCGAGGATCGCGTACCACTGCTCGTCGCTCATCTTCTGGATCACGTCGTCCCACGTGTAGCCGGCGTTGTTGACGATGATGTCGATGCCCTTGTACGTGCTCATCGCCGTGTTGACGATGCGCTCGCCGAAGTCCGGCGCGCTCACGTTGCCGACGCACGCCACCGCCTCGGCGCCCATTTTCCTGAGCGTTTCGACCGTTTCTTGCGCCGGATCGGCGTCGAGGTCGTTGATGACGAGGCGCGCGCCTTCGCTCGCCAGCTTCTCTGCAATTGCGCGGCCGATGCCACGCCCCGATCCGGTGACGAGCGCCACCTTGCCGTCAAGCTTTCCCATCTTGCTGTCTCCTGTGAGTCGATGCGAATTACAAGGCGACCACGGCGTCGCCGACGACGCGCGGTTCACCATACTGATTGGATGTCTGGATTTCGAGTCGCACGCGCTTCTCGCCATCCACCTCGAACTTCTCGACCACGCGCCCGGTGCAGGTGATTTGATGTCCGAGATGCGTGATGCCGACGAATCGCACACCGAAATGACGCAGCTGCCGCTGATCGACCCACTGCGTGAGCAACCGGCCGAGCCACGCCATCGAGAGCATGCCGTGCGCGAACACATCGGGCATGCCGGCGCGGCGTGCGTAGTCGATATCGATATGCACGGCGTTGTGATCGCCCGACGCGCCCGCGAAGAGTGCGAGCGTCGTGCGGCTCACGGGCGGCAGCGTCAGCGGCGGGAGCGTGTCGCCGGCCTTGATGTCGTCGAAACGAATACTGTTCATGGTGTTCTCCCGTTCAGCCGTTGCGTTGCACGAGCACGCTGCGCAGATCCGCCACGTGTTCGCCGTGCTGGTTGGTCACGCGCGTTTCGCGCACGACGAACTCCAGCGCGCCGCCTTTCTTGTCGTAGATGTCCGCGATGCGGCACTGAAAGCGCAGCACGTCGCCGGCGTACGCCTGGCGGTGATAGGTGAAGGACTCCTCGCCATGAAGAATGCGCGCCATCTCGATGCCGACTTCTTCGCGCCATGCGGTGTTCGGCTGCTCGAGTTCCAGCGAGAACAGGAAAGTGGGCGGAAGCGGCAGGGCGGGATGGTCCGCGTCGCGTGCCGCGGACTCGTCGAAGTAAACCGGATTGGTCTCGCCAGTCGCTTTCGCGAAAAAGCGCAGCTGTCCGGCTTCGGCCGTCACGCTGAACTCGGGCATCGTCTTGCCAATGAATTGCTTGTCGATCATGTCGATCGCTCCTCCCGTGCCTGGCAGATCAAGCCGACTTGTAGACCGTGACGACGCACGCGCCGCCAAGACCCACGTTGTGTGCGAGCGCAACCTTCGCGCCTTCCACCTGGCGCTGATCGGCGCGGCCGCGCAGTTGCTGCGTCAGTTCATAGCATTGCGCAAGGCCGGTTGCGCCGAGCGGGTGGCCCTTGGAGAGCAGGCCGCCCGACGGATTGACGACCCATTCGCCGCCATAGGTGTTGTCGCCGTCGTTGACGAGCTTCTCGGCTTCGCCTTCCGGGCACAGGCCCAGCGCTTCGTACGTGATCAGCTCGTTCTGTGCGAAGCAGTCGTGCAGCTCGATAACGTCCACGTCCTTGGGCCCGATGCCTGCCTGCTCATAGACTTGTTGAGCCGCGAGGCGCGTCATGTCGAAGCCGACGACGCGGATCATGTCGCGAGCGTCGTAGGTGCTAGGCAGGTCGGTCGTGAGCGATTGCGCCGCGATCATGACGTCGGTGCGCAAGCCGCGCTTCTTTGCGAATTCTTCCGACACGACGATCGCCGCTGCGGCGCCGCAGGTCGGCGGGCAGGCCATCAAGCGTGTGAGCACGCCTTCCCACAGCATGGGGGCGGCCATGACGTCTTCGGTCGAGACGATGTTGCGGAACACGGCGAGCGGATTGCGCGCGGCGTGCTGGCTTGCCTTCGCGCGAATCTTCGCGAACGTTTCGAGCTTGGTGCCGTACTTCTTCATATGCGCGTGGCCCGCGCCGGCGAACTGGCGGATCGCGCTCGGCAGGTCGGGGCGGTCGACCAGTTCGTCGACGAGGTTCAGTGCACGCTCGAGCGCACGCTCACGATCGTCCCAATGCCCTTTGAGCGCCCCCGGCTGCATGAATTCGAAGCCAACCGCGAGCGCGCAGTCGACCGCACCGCTCTGCACGGCTTGCCGGGCGAGAAAAAGCGCCGACGATCCGGTGGCGCAGTTGTTGTTCACATTGATGACCGGGATGCCGGACATGCCGACGTGATACAACGCCTTCTGTCCGCAGGTCGAATCGCCGTACACGTAGCCGGCATATGCCTGCTGCACGTCGCGATATTCGAGGCCCGCGTCCGCGAGCGCCTGACGCGTGGCGATGGCGCCCATCGTGTCGTACGTTTCGCTCGTACCGGGCTTCTTGAACGGGATCATGCCGACACCGGCAACATAGACATTTCGGCTCATGGAGCGACTCCTTCGGAATAACAGGTTAGGGTTAAGACTTGCGCGCGACGAAGTCGCATATGGCTGTACAGTTCGCCATCCTTATCAAATATCATTCGACCGATCTGCAAGGCGGTGTCGCAAGACCATGAGCGACGCCGCTGCGGGCGGCTAAATCAGCGAATGCGGGCGATATGCGCGTCAGGCTCGGCGCGGTACAGGGCTTCGACGAGATGCGCCCGGCGCGAGCGCGTGACGGCCTGATTGACGTATCCCTTGTCGGCGATCTCGTTGGCGTCCATCGAAGGGGGCTCGTCCATCAGCATCAAGCGCTCGACGCTCAGGCTGGCTGCTCCGGTGCGGGTCTTGCCAAGCCGTTTGCGAAGTTCGGAAACGAGCACGGGATGCCGGACGAGCGCGGCGGCGTCGAGGCCGGCGAGTTCCGGAAATGCGCGCTGACACGCACCGACGTTGGGCCACGCAAGCGCCGCGAGAAAGTCGTGATCGTGGCCGCAGATCACGGCGTCGCTGAGGAGTGGCGCGCATTGCTCCAGCAGCGCGAGGCGCACGGCGCCGGTGCGCACCCATGTGCCGTTGGTGAGCTTGAAGTCCTCGACCACACGGCCTGCGAACATCATGCCGGCGGCCGGATTGTCCGGATCGACGAGCCGCACCGCGTCGCCGAGGCGGAAAAAGCCTTCTTCGTCGAACGCCTGCGCGCTCAGTTCCGGATTCCTGATATAGCCGCCGAAGATGTGCGCGCCGCGCATGCGGAATTCGAAGCGTCCGTCGCCGCCTTCCAGCGGGCAGAGCTTTACTTCGGCGCCGGGCACGGGGGTGCCGATGTTGCCGACTTGTTCGGTCGGCCAGCTGCAGTAGGTGCCCATGCCGGTGGTTTCGGTCGCGGCGAGCCCCGAGCAAAACATGATGCGTGTACCGATCGTCTGCTCGGCAACGCGCTGGATGCGCTGCCAGACATCCACGGGCAGGCTCGCGCCGCCGTAGCCAAAGCATTGCGCGTTCGAGAACACGCTGCGCGCCAGCTCCGGATCGCGCTCCAGCTCGTTCGCGAGGACCGCCCATGCGGAAGGCACGCTCGTGAAGATCGTCGGCGAGACTTCACGCAGGTTGCGCACGATGCGCTCGATGAGACCCGGCAGCGGGCGTCCGTCGTCGATGTAATGGGTTGCGCCGAATTCGACCGAGCGGCCGAGGTTCAGCACGCCGCCAAGGGCATGATGCCAGGGGAGCCAGTCGAGGAACACGGGCTGCGCATCGTGCAGCCACGCGAGATTGTCCGCATAGTAGGAGGCGACTGCCCGGAAGTTGCGATAGGTCAGCGCCACGCCTTTGGGCACACCCGTCGAGCCGGATGTGAACAGCACCCGCACGGTGTCGTCGAGCCGGATCGCGGCGTGCGCCGCCGCGACCGCGGCACGGCGCGCCGGCGTAAGCGACGTGGCCGCGAGGGCGCTCCACGCAAGCTGGTCGCCGCGCGGTTCTTCGACGGCAATGACGGGTGCTTCAATGTCCTTGAGCAGGTCCAGTGCACGCTCGAACACGCTCGCTGACTGTACGAAAATCGCGGCAGGCGGCACGAGCTCGACGACCCCCTTGAGCCTCGCAAAGTCCTTGCTGAGCATGGCGTAAGCAGGGCAGACCGGTGCAGTGGGTACGCGCACGTATTCGGCGGCGAGCAGCAACACGGCCTGCTCGAGGGAGTTGCCCGAAAGCAGCATGAGCGGCCGGTCCGGGCCCAGCCCCAGGTCGAGCAATGCGGCCGCAACGCACTGGACCTGCTCCCACAGTTGCCGCCATGTCATCGCGCGCCACGCGCCGTCTTCGCCGCGCTGGCAGAAGGCCGCCGTGTCGCCGCGCTGCTGCGCCCATTGCGCAATGAAATCGGCAAAGCTCGTCTGGCTGATAGCGGGCGGCGGGTTCGCGGAGCGCAGAATCAGCGTGCCGTCAACGCGGCGCTCGACCAGCGTTCGCCGTTGAGGAAATCGGGCGGCGCGCCAGGGTGGCGCCGCGTGTTGTGGGTCGATGACGTGGGTCACTACGCCTGTCTCCTTGGCATCCAGACGCGGCATGTCGTGCTCCGCGCCTTGTTCTGTGGGCTCTACGGCTTCTAGGATAGACGGCGGCTCAAGGGGGCGAGCCCACCCTAAAGTGGTGGTGTTCGCCGGCGGGTTGCGCGGTGAAACGCCGTCCGGCGTGGCGGCGTTGCGGCATCGGGACGATACGAGGGAAAGCCGATTCGCTCCGGCGCGCTCGATAACGAGGTTGGGAAGACCCGCGAAGACAGACCGTCTGAGCCATTTCCGGCTGCGCCGAAGCGCGTGCAGGCGGGAATCACACCGGGCGCCTGGTCATGAATACGCGCTTCAGGCCATTTTCCTCGGCCCGGTAGACGGTCGGCGAGAACGGCGGGTCTTGAATGCGGATGCATCGAGGTGTTTTGCGGGGCGGTGATCGGGTATCAGAAGGATTGCAAACGATCGGCCCTGATCCAGAGGATTCGCCCGGTAAGCATACAGGCCCGGTGGTGACGGCGGCTACCGGTCACGCTCGACTATGCAGGAATCCGCCTGTGCTAGCCTCCTTGGTGCCCGTTGGATACAGGGCCTGCACGGCACACGATTTTTCCGGTAACCATCGCTTGGAGGAAAGCCTTCATGAAACGTCAGGGCCAGTGTTTCGCCTTTCTCACGCTTGCGGGTCTCGCGCTCGTCGGTGCAAAAGTTGCCTTCGGGCAAGACTCGCATTACGACGCGCTCGCCAACGCACCGTTCGACAAAGACTATCCGACCGCCGCCACGTCGCGCAGCATGCAAGAGGAACTGATCTTCCAGCGCGCCACACAGGCCTACCTGTGGGGGCTGCCCGCCATCAACATGTGGGCAATGAAGGAAGGCTCGGAGAAAATATTCGGTGCGGGCTATAACGTGCTGCCGGTGTGGAAGGAGCGCATCAAGGCCTCGACGCAGGTCACGACGCCGAACTCGGACGTCGTATACGCGATGGGCTATCTCGACCTGCACAAGGACGGACCGCTCGTGGTCGAGGTGCCGCCCGGCGTGCAAGGCATGTTCGACGACTTCTTCCAGCGTCCTCTCGTCGGCCCGACGATCGGCGGCCAGACCTGGACGGGCGACGTCGGCTTTGCCGGCCCTGACAAGGGCAAGGGCGGCACCTATGTGCTGCTGCCACCCGACTACAAAGGCGAGCCAAAGAACGTGCCGAAGGATGCGTTCATCTACCGCTCGCGGACGTATAACGTGTTCCTGTTCTGGCGCGCCTTCTTTAGCGATCCAAAGGATCTATCAAAACCGAATGCCGAGATCGCTGCTACGCATATCTATCCGCTCGGGCACAAGGAAACGGCAAAGCCGATGCAGTTTCCGAATGCCAACGAGAAGCCCGCCAACCTGCTGTTTGCGCACGATGCCAGCTACTTCGACATGATGTCGCGCTTCATCGACAGCGAATATGTCGACCCCGCCGATCTCGACATGCGTGGCTTCCTGCATACGATCGGCATCGACAAGGGTAAGCCCTTCGAGCCTTCGGCCGAGATGCGCGCGCTGCTCGACAAAGCCGCTGCAACCGGCTTCAAGATGAGCAAGGTGGTCATCACGGACATGATCGCGCGCGAGCCAGGCGGCAAATACTATCCGGATCGTCAGTGGATCAACGTCTTCGCCGGCGAGAACACGGCATTCCAGTCAAGCGAGACGTTCACCAATCTCGAACAGCGCTCCGGGTACTTTACGAGCGCCTATTCGGCGAGCCCGGGCATGGTGAAGAATCTCGTGGGAGCGGGCGCCAAGTACCCCGTCACGTTCCGTGACAAGGATGGCCATTTCCTCGACGGCGGCCAGTCGTACACGTTGCGCTTGCCGCCGCATATTCCGGCGAAGAACTTCTGGTCCGCGACGGTCTACGACGCCACGACGGCCTCGGGTCTCGACAACGGCCAGCCGTTCCCATCGCTGAACCAGATGGACAAGCCGGTGCAGAACGCCGATGGATCGACCGATCTCTACTTCGGTCCCACGGCGCCCCCGGGCAAGGAGAAAAACTGGCTGCGCACGGTGCCAGGCAAGGGTTACTTCGTGATCTTCCGCCTGTATTCGCCGGAACAGGCGTTCTTCGACCAAACGTGGAAGCCAGGCGACCTTGAAAAGAGCAGCTAAGGTTGTCGGGTGGGCGTCGAGGCACGACGCCGCTCGGACATCGGCAAGCTCTCGTCACATGGTTCCGCTGCCGCTGCCCGTTCCGCCCGTGCCGGAAGAAGGGGCGGACGTTGCGGTAAGCGGATGGGCGAGGCCCGCCGTGGACAACAGCGATACGGCGGCCGGATCGGGCATGCCATTGGCATCGATCGCTCCCGCCGCCGCTAGCGCGACCAGATCGCTGTCGACGCCTGGCTGGCCAACCGTGAAGGATGTCGTGAGAAACGCCGGTACCGCCAGCGTGAGCGCGTAGTGCTGCTGCAGATTCGTGACGACTGCGGATTGCGCCGCCTGCACGTCGGCCTGGCTAGCCAGCGCTTGCTGGTACTGCGAGTTGGTCGGGAAGCCCGCTATCAAGCCATTCTCGTTCGTGCCGAGTTGCGAAGCCATGTAGACAACCATCAGCTCGGTCTCCGGCGTCGTATTGAAGGTCCCACCGGCAAATGCCAGCGAGTGCAGGCTCACGCCGCCGGAGGTCACGGTGAGGATGCAGGGCGGCGTGGCATTGAACGCGATCGTGTAGTGCCCGCCACCGTCGGATAGGGCGGACGCCGAACCCTGCACACAACTGACGTTGAGCGTCGCGCTGGCGAGCGCCGAACCGGTGGCGGCCGTGCCGGAGAGGGTGAGGTTGGGTGTCACGGTTGTGCCGCCGCAACTGCCGAGACCGATGCAGGCGTTCCCGCCGCAAGCGGCAAGCGTTGCGAGGGAAGTCACGCAAATCGCAGCGAACGCCGGACGAACGAAACACGCGTGGTGAACGTTCATGATGGTTCGAGGCCCGCGTCAACCGCGCTCCGGATGGCGCAGTCGCGAATGATGGCGGCCATAAGACATGTAGATCAGCATGCCGATCAGCAGCCAGACGATCAGCCGTACCCAGGTGACGAGCGGAAGACCCACCATCAGCAACAGGCAAAACGCGATCCCGAGAATGGGGACAATGGGCACGCCGGGCGCGCGGAAGGGGCGGTTCGCGTCGGAGTCGCTGCGCCGCAGATAGATGACGGCGCCGCACACGAGCACGAACGCAAACAGCGTCCCGATGCTGACCATTTCGCCGAGTACGCCGATGGGCGTGAGGGCCGCCACGATGGCGACGACTATGCCGATCATGATCTGGCTTCGATGCGGCGTGTGCAAGCGCGGATGGACGGTGGAGAACAGATGGGGCAGCAGCTTGTCCTCCGACATCGTGAAGAAAATACGGCTCTGCCCATAGAGCAGCACGAGTATCACGGTGGTCAGCCCCGTTAGCGCGCCGATCTTGATGAGCACCGAGAACCAGGTGAAACCAATGGCGTCCACCCCTTTGGCAATCGGATCGGGGACGTTCAGTTGTGCGTAGGGAACGAGTCCGGTAAGCACGGCGGCCACGAGGATATAGAGCAGGGTGCAGATAACGAGCGACCCGAGAATACCGATCGGCATGTCGCGCTGCGGCCTTTTCGCTTCCTGCGCAGCGGTCGATACCGCGTCGAAGCCGATGAACGCGAAGAACACCACCGCAGAGCCGCGCAGAATGCCGCTCGCCCCGAAGCTGCCGAATGTGCCGGTGTTGGGCGGCACGAAGGGATGCCAGTTGGCGGAATGCACGAAGAACGCGCCGATGGCGATGAAGGCCACGACGACCGTCAGCTTGACTGCCACCATGATGTTGTTGATACGTGCAGACTCCCGCGTGCCGAGCACCAGCATCGTGGTGAGGATCGCGATGATCAACACTGCGGGGAGATTGATCGTGCCGGTGGCAGTGGTGCCGTCAGGAAGCTGGACGGCGGTGCCTGGAGCGGCAGCGAGCGTTGGCGGGATAGTGATGCCGACGTTATGCAACAGACTGACGATATACCCGGACCACCCGACCGCGACCGTTGCGGCACCCATGGCGTACTCGAGAATCAGGTCCCAGCCGATGATCCACGCAAACACTTCGCCAAGCGTCGCATAGGTATACGTGTACGTGCTGCCGCATACGGGGAGCATGGCGGCCAGTTCGGAGTAGCAAAGGCCCACGAACGCACACGCAATTCCGCCCAGCACAAACGACAGAATGATGCCCGGTCCAGCAAATTGCGCCGCCGCGGTGCCCGTGAGGACAAAAATACCGGCGCCGATAATGGCGCCGATGCCCATCGCCGTGATGCTGGGCGCCCCAAGGGTCTTCGAGAGCGCGCGGCCGCCTTCGGCATCGGCGCTTCCCACTATGTCGGCGACGGACTTGCGCGCCATGTAGCTCGTGTCAGCCATGATAGGTTGTCCCATTCAAATGCGACTGGAAACGACTCGATACGGCTTGCGTTACTTCTTTAGAATAGACACAGGCGCGTGCTCGCGAGGGCTAAGTTTTCAATTTGCCGAACGACGACTGGCGTGCGTGGACAGAGATGTTTCGGAACACTTCAAGTTCAGCCGGATGGCGGCTGGGAGAAGAGGGATGCAAGACGACAAACCGTCGCCACAGGGCGCGACGTACGAGAAAGGGCTCCGGATCGGCGGGACTGGATGGTTCGGGCGAATGGTGGCCGTCGTCGTGAGCGCAATCGTGCTCGTGGTGGCCGCAATGTTGTCGCTGGTGCTGCTTGCCGTGCTGTTCGCGGTGGGCGTGGTCGTGGCCGGCTATCTGTGGTGGAGAATACGCGCGCTGCGCCGGCAGGCGCGCGAGTTCGGCGACGATGGCCGCACCATCGACGTGGAGGTCGTACACAAGGACTCGCGCGGCGACGATGGCCGCACCATCGACGTGGAGGTCGTACACAAGGACTCGCACGGCGACGATATCGCGAAACGCTGACCTTCGATGCTCGCGCAAGCACGTTGAGCGCACGCGCGAGCGTATATCAGCAGTCCGAATAATAGTTGCGCAGAAAAGTTTTCGGCCAGGTGCTACTGCACCGTGATGGTGGCCTTCATATACGGGTGAATGCCGCAGAACACCTTGTATACCCCCGGCTTGTCGAACTTGAACTGATACGTATCGTTCTGGTCGAGCGCCGCCGAGTGAAATACGCCCGCGTCGTTGACGACCGTATGCGGTTCGCCGTCCATGTTTTTCCAGGTGACGGTCGTGCCCGCCTTGACCGTGATGGCCATGGGCGAAAACATGAAATTCTTGATGACGATCTCATTGGGCTCCTGCGCGTGAGCGGCAGGCATGCCAAGGGACGTCCCCGCCATGAGCATGCCGAGTCCGTAAAAGAGGGCGAACGCGCGACGATAGTGAAGGGAGAACATGGCTCGGATCCTTGTTGAATGAGCGATAAGCAAAGTCACGCGAGGGACATGTCGGACAGCGTCGCCGCGAGGGGATGGCGCGAAATCCGGATGCTGGTGACGCCAAGCATCTTCGGCAACTGGTCGCTTGCCACCTTGAGCGGCCCAGGTCCGGGGCCATCGCCGGCAGTCGGTTGCGGATACGCGGTCGAGCGTGCCGTGTGGAACGTGATATTGCCCTCCACCTTCGAAACGATCTGATGAATATGACCGTTGAGCACGGTCACCGAGCCAAAGCGCTTCAGATAATCCATTGCCTGGCCCGCATCGCCGGTACCCCAGCCCCACGGTTCATAGATCGTCCACATAGGCATGTGAGTAAAGACGACGATCGGCGTGCTGGACGTGCGGCCCTTCAGGTCGTTTTCCAGCCATGCGAGCTGGTCCTCGCCCAGATTTCCGAGCCCGTTCGGCTTGAAATGCATCACGTTGACGAGCGCGATGAAGTGCACGCCGCTGTGGTCGAAGCTGTAATAGCCCCGGTTGTCCGATGCCTTGCCGAAACGCTTGAAGTATTCGCCTTGCGGTCCGTCGGTCACATCGTGCTCGCCAGGCGTGGTGTGCAATTCCGTGATGGTGAGACCCGACAGCAATTGCGCCGCCAGATCGAATTCCGCGGGCTTCGAGAGATGGGTGATATCGCCCGTGTGAATGGCCAGCGCCGGTTTGACCGGCATGGCGTTGACGTAGTCGATCGTCTGCTTCAGCGTAGCCGCGACATCGGGATTCGCCTCCTTGTTAAAACCAATATGCGAGTCGCTGATCTGCAGAAAGAGCGGCACGCCGGAATCCGCGGCGTTTTCTTTGGTGCTGGCTGCCAGCGATAGCTCCACGGGTGTGAGGACGCCTCCGGCCAGAACAAACACGGTGCCCATGCCACCGAAGGCGAGGCACTTCAGGGCGTTGCGGCGTGACGGTTGGGAAGGAAGATCTGACGACATGATGTCCTCTCGACTGGGTTCAGGAAGTCGACCGCCAGTGCGATCTGGTGCGATCGGGAGCGCCTCCCGGGCGGGCTTCACGTGCAATACCGCAAACGCTGCTGTTTTATTCCCGGTTGTCGCACGGGAATAACCGGCGTGGGTGTGCGGTAGTGCAGGCGTGCGAAACGAGATGGCGGAAACGAAAATGGACATCATCGAGATGAGCCGTCGCCGCGCCGGCGAAATGAGAATCAAGCTGCAAGTCGTTCTACGTCGAATGCAGCTCGCGTCGGGCCTCGTGATGCTGACTTACCTTTTTCTGCATCTGGTCAATCACGCGCTCGGCATCTGGTCGCTCGAGCTTGCCGGACGCGGTCTCGTGCTCGCGCTGCGGCTTTGGCGCAGCTCGCCCGGAACGCTCGCGCTGTATGGCGCCGCATCGGTGCATTTCGTGTTGGCGTTGCGCACGATCTATGGGCGGCGTCACTGGGCGCTGCCGCCCGCGGAATGGATTCGTCTGTGGGCAGGGCTCAGCTTGCCGCTCCTTCTGATCCGCCATGCTGTGACGACACGGCTTGCGTCTTCGCTCTATGGTTTCGAGCCCAACTACGAGCGTGTCATCGTCGTGCTGCTCACGAGCGGCACCCAGGGGCTGCAACTCGCGCTGCTGGCGCCTGGTTGGATACACGGATGCCTCGGGCTATGGTTCCGGCTGCGCCACCATGCGTGGGCGCGTCGCATGCGGCTGGCGCTGTTGACACTCTTTGTCCTGCTGCCGCTGCTTTCCGCTGCGGGCTTCATCCACATGATGCGGGTCGTCGAGGGCAAGCGCCACCTGCTTCCGCCCGTCGATGCCGCGCTCGTCGTTCATCAAGCCGCCCTCAACGGCGTGCGTCACGATCTCGTCACGCTGTATCTCGCGCTGATTGCCAGTTCGTTGTTCCTCGGCCAGGTGCGCAACGCGCTCGAGCGACGAAGGCTGCGGAGATTCACGGCCAACGCCTGTTTGCTGGCACGCGGTCCGTCGCGCGAACAGGATGTTCGGGAATGACTTTCGATGGCGAATTTGTTCCGCCAGGAAGGCGAAATATTTATATTCAGCGCAGGCGCGCAGGGGAGAAGATACGCGTTCCAGACGTTGTCGAGAGCGGGTGGCGCTTCGCCAACGAGTCGCGAGAATCCGGGAGGGGACATGTCCGCAGTGTGTGCGATCCACAGTGACTCGCGTTCCGGGACGCTGAGTTCGGTCGCTGAGCGATATAAAGGCAGGACGGTGCGCCTGTGTTCAGGCGGCCCGTTGATGACGGTGAACCAGGTCGTGCCTACGGCCTATGGGCCCCAGCTTTCTTGTGCGTGGTTCGATCCTCCCGGGTCGACGAAGCTGGTCAGGGCCGTGTTCAGCACCGAAGCGGTTCAGTTCGCCTCGGCGTAGTTGGGAACGCTGCCGCTATAGATGATTGCGTCGCGCATCGACTGGCGCGACACCGCGCCGCCCAGGCCTCGCGAATTGGTGCCAAAATAGGCGCACAACCCGAAACGAGGCGGCGCCGCACCGAATGTGCGGGACGATCCGCCCCTCTTTGCTGAGCCAGGCCTGCGCATCGAAGGCGGCCGGCCACGCTTGAGAACAGGACGCCGAATCCCATTTAGCTTTTGTGAACCAGCGCATTCGTCCCCCCTTGCCGCCTGAATGGCCTTTTCCGCCGTATCGCGACGTCTCCGGCCGCGCGTTCGGCGATCTCGTCGCGCTTCAATATCGCGGCGCTGGCGTGTGGCTGTGGCGGTGCCGATGCGGCGCGCACGTCACGGCCGCGCTCGAGGCGGTGGAGAGCGGCCAGACGCGGGACTGCGGCTGCCGCGAGCAGCGCCGCGTGTGGCGCTCCCGGCCGGGCTCGCCTGCGCTGAAAGGCGGCGAGGTGTTCGGCCAACTGACGACCGACCGGTACGCCGGCGACGGTATGTGGGTGTGCCGCTGCGACTGCGGCAACGAGGTGACAGTGAGCGCGGGGCGCCTGCGCCTCGGCCAGGCGCGATCGTGCGGCCGCTGTTTTGGCGGAATGTCTGCTTAATGTAAGGAAAGACGAGGCGTGGGGTCGAACGCCGCCCTGAGAAACGCCGCGACTTCGGCAGGAGATTGCTGCTGGGCTTGCGGGTCGCCGCCCAACATGACGCCCCGCGTCAGGCAACGTTTCGATTCGGCCACGGCCGAGGAACCGGAGAGCGTCTGGCCGTCGCGGATCATGGTGAGCGTTCGGGTGTCGAGGTCGTAGGAGCCGTGGCAATCGCGTGCGCTGGTTGCAAGCGGCAATGCATGCAGGCGCGTCGGCCGGTCGAAACCATGATACGCATCCGGAAACGTTTGAACCGTGACCTGTGCGCCTTCCGCTCGCAACGTCTGGGCGTAGGCCATGCAGGCGGGCGCCGGCGTGTAGTTGTCCTTGCCGCCGAGCAGCAACATGACGGGCGCGCCGTCCAGATGCGCCGAGCTGTAAGCGATGCCGCACGACGGATAAAAAGCGACATGGGCGGCAAAGCGCAGATTGCCGTCTATTGCGGCCTGGCGGAAAGGCTCCAGCGACGAATAGAGTGCTGCCACGCCTCCACGCGAAAATCCCATGACGGCGATCTTCTCTTTGTCGATTCGAGGATCCGTGGCTAACAGGCGCAAGGCGGCATAGGCGTCTGCAATGTCGGCGCTCATGGAAAGCTGCGACTGGTCTTTTTCAGTATTCCTGATACCGCGGCCTGTGAAACTGTCCACGACGAAGCTGGCGTAACCCAGTGCGTTCATGCGTTGTGCCCACATCCGCTCACCGGGATTTACGCCGCTGCTTCCATGCAGAATGATCACAGCGGGTACGGCGCGCGGCGCGTTGTCCGGCATGCTCAGATCCCCCGTAATGGCGACCTTGCGGGCACTGGCGTAATGCAGCAGAAAGTCGAGGGTATTCGTGGGCGTGATCGATTCGAACGTAATGTGTCCGCTACTGCCGTCGCCGAGCGATGTCGTGACAGGGGCGCTCACGTTGGCGGCCGACGTGCACGCTACCATCGCGCTCGCGGCAATAGCAGGCGAAACGATTCGACTAGCGCGCCAAAGTGTGCCCTTCTTCATGGCTTTACCGGAACCCCGTAGGCGCTGACAATGCGCGCGTCCTGCCTGTCGTTTCGCGCTCGCACTCGCGCTCCAGAAATGCGGACACCGCAGACGCGTCCATCGGGCGGGAACAATAATATCCCTGAATCAGCGTTGCTCCGAGCGCCGTGACCGTTTGCAGTTCGGCGGCCGTTTCCACACCTTCGACCACGCAGTCGAGCGACATCTGCCGGCTGAGATTGAGCAGCGTGCGCACGACGGTGAATGCCGTCGTGCGTTCCTTCAGACCGCTCACGAACATCCTGTCGATCTTCAGGCGCGTGAGCGGCAGCTTGCACAGGTACGAGAGGCTCGAATAGCCGGTGCCGAAATCGTCGACCGACAAACCACAGCCCAGCGCGCGCAGCACCTTGGCGGCTTTCTGGACCTGCTCGAAGTCCTTGGCCATTGCGGTTTCCGTGATCTCGAAGTCAAGCCGCGCCGGGTCGATGCCGCTGCTGACAATGCACTGCGCCAGTTCTTTCACCGCCGATTCGCTGGCGAAATCATGCGCGGAGAGGTTAAAGGACAAGCCGATACGCGCCGGCCATTGTTTCGCGCAGGCGAGGGCCTTCGCGAACAGCGCGAGGGTCAAGCCGTTGATGACCCCGTTGCGTTCCGCGGCAGGAATGAATTCGCCGGGCGGGACCGTGCCGAGCAAGGCGCTTTGCCAGCGCGCAAGCGCTTCGAAGCCGACAGTGCGCTGGCGCTCGAGCGAGAAGATCGGCTGGAAGGCGAGGTGAAGTTCGCCGGCGAGATCGGGGGAGCGCAGCGCCTGGGCGATCTGCGACTCGCGGATGATCGCGTTGCGATGGGTCTCCGAAAAGATCGTCACCGAGCCGCGCGAGCGGCGTTTGCCTTCGTAAAGCGCGTAGTCCGCTGTTTCGAATAGATCGGCCTTGTTGCGCGAAATGTGCGGATAGGTCGAGAAACCGATCGTCGCCCCGAGCCGCACGGAGATCTCGCCAACACGCACGGGATAATGAAAGACATCGCAAATGGATCGGCCCAGTTGCGAGAGGCCGGCGTCCGAGCAGTCGCTGGTGACAATGACGCCGAACTCGTCGCCCCCCAGCCGTGCAAGCGTGATCGTGCCGCGAGCAGCTTGCGCGAGGCGCGCCGCGACTTCGGCCAGCACGTGGTCTCCCAGCGAGTGGCCGTGAATGTCGTTGACGGACTTGAAACCGTCGAGATCGACGAGTCCCACCGCGAGCCGGCCACCCGACGCCATGGCGGCATCGAAATGCTTGTCGAGCGAAGCGAAAAAGGCCCGCCGGTTGGGCAGGTTCGTGAGACTGTCGATATTCGCGAGGCGCTTGTTTTCGCCTTGCGTGGCAACGAGGTCGGAGAAGTTCTTGAATTGCGTGAATGCCACGATCAGCATCGCCAGCGATACCAGTGACGTGTCGATGGCAATTGCCTGGAATACGCCATTGCCGGAACTCAGAAACGTGACGACGAGCGCGCCGTTGACAATGGCGGTAACGGTGAAAGCGGCCTTCACGACATTCATCAGACAGAAGATGACGCCGATGACCGTGATGGCCATGTAAAAGGCAACATGAAGCTTGAAGGCCGCGCCGCCATGAGGCAGAAGGGACAGCGACCAGGCCGTGAACGAGATGGAGAAGACCCACGCGAGCCTGCCGGAATTGCGCAGGATCGTCACTGCATCGTCCGCGCTCACACGCATCCTCGCGAGGCGCAACCAGGAGAGGACGCGTACGAAACAAAATACCGTGAGCACGAGCGGACAGAACACGCCCTGCCATGCGGGAATCTCGTTCTCGTGAGGCAGCACCATGCCCCACGTGTTGACGACCAGCAGCCCATACATCATGGGAAGCTGATAGATCATCACGCGCAACTGCGCGAGCTTCAATGCTGCGCTGTTTCCGGCGACAGTGCGCCGAATCGTTCCCCAATACTGGGCCACAACGTTGAACATGGTCTTGCGAGTCGATGTCGTCCCGTTGCAGCCGCCGGGAACGAAATGTAATACCTCCGTTTACGACCGCCCGCATGATTTCTGGAGGAAACGCGCGTGCTTTTCATTGTCGTGTGCGCGGCCCCATTTTTCGTCAGGCTTTCAACGCGCCTGTTCGTGTCTTTCGTTTCTGCAGCGAAGCGACGACCTCGTCGACCATAGGGTGATGACGGTGCGTGTTCCACAGCAGCGCGGCCGTGACCACTGAGATTTTTTCCTTCAATGGCCGCACGACCACATTGCCGGGTGCGAGCTTGCGCATTGACGCCGGCACGAGCGCCACGCCCTGACCACAGCCGACATAGGCAATTTGCGAAGTGACGGTGCGCACCTCGTGAGTGACGTGCGGCGTCAGGCCATGCGAACGGCAAACCGAAGTCAGGAAGTCGAAGTACACCGGGCTGACCTGCCGCGACGACATCACCAGTTGTTCGCCGGCTAGCGACTGCAGCCGCACGCGGGGCAGGGCCGCCAGAGGATGGTCCTTCGGCAGCGCCACGGCCAGGCGGTCCTCGGCCAGCGGCATGGTGGCGATGCCGCTGCCTACCTCGCCGTCGATGCGCACGAAGGCGAGATCGAGTTCGCCGGCTTCGAGCATGGGTATGGCGTCGACGCTATCGATCTCCTTCACGAGCACGGTCAGTTGCGGGTGAGCGCGTTTGAGCGCATCCAGCACGGGTGGCACCGTTTCGAGCATGGCGGACGTGATCGCCCCGACATGCAGCACGCCCGACTGACCGGCGGCGACTTCGCGCACGACCCGCGCGAGCCGCTCGACCTGGCCGGCGAATTGCCGAACGGCAGGCAGTATCGCGGCGCCCGCCGGGCTCAGTTGCGTGCCCTGCCGGGACCGGTAGAACAGTTCCAGCTTGAGCGATTGCTCGAGCACCTTGATCTGCTCGGTAAGCGGCGGCTGCGACATGTTCAGCCGCTGGGCGGCGCGCCCAAAATGCTGTTCCTCTGCAACCGCGAGAAACATCCATAGTTGCCGTATCAGCCTGAAGTCGATCGTAGTGTTCATGGTGCACGCATTTTCCGGTGGTCAATTGCTGTTCCGGAAATCGTATCACCGAGATACGAACTGAGAAATTTACATATCAGCCGCGCGGCGCGAGGATGGGCGGACTTTCCAACGGAGCCGAGTGTGATGACTACGCCTTCCTTCCTCGATCGACTCGCGTCGCTGGACACCAACACGGTGTCCGACGCGCTCGACTTTCTCGGCCTGCCCGGCGCGACTTACGGCCTGCGCCCGCTTTGGGACTGCCCGAAGATCGTCGGCCGCGCGAGCACCATCTTGCTCGGGCCCAAGCAAGACGCTGAACCCGGGGTGCACCTCATCTCTCCCGTTGTCGATGCGGTCACGACGAGCGATCGCGTGCTGGTGATCGCGGGCGGCGTGGAGGGCATTTCGTGCTGGGGCGACATTCTCGCCAATGCCGCCACGGCGAAGCAGATACGCGGCTCGGTCATCGACGGCGTGAGCCGCGATATCGACGGCAGCGAGGCGATTGGCTATCCCGTGTACGGCCGTGGCGTCACGATGATCAGCGCGCGCAATCGCGTGGTGCAGGTCGAGTCGGGCAAGCCGGTGCAAATGGCGGGCATCACCGTGCATGAAAACGACTATGTGATCGCCGATCGATGCGGCACGGTGTTCGTTCCCGAAGGCGAGATCGAAGCGGTGCTGGAGCTTGGCGAGCGGATCGCGCGCCGCCAGGACGGCATGGTGGCGGCGGTGCGTGCTGGGCGTCCGGTTGCGGACGTCATGCACGACAAGGCGTTCGAGGCGATTGCAGTCCGATGAGCGAGAAAGTCCCGGTATTGAACCGCTTCCTCGCGGCCGCGAAGCCTTCGGCCACATACAAGGTCATGGACCGTGTGGCCGCACGGCGCGCGAGTGGCGCAACGGTCATTTCGCTTAGCGCGGGCGAGCCTGATTTCGACACGCCCCCGCACGTTTGCGAAGCCGGCATCGCGGCGATTCGGGCAGGCCATACGCGCTATACGCAAGTCGCAGGGTTGCGGGCCTTGCGTGAAGCGATCGCGGGAAAATTTCAGCGCGAAAACCGGCTCGACGTAAACTGGCGCGACACGCTCGTATGCAGCGGCGGCAAGCAGGTGATCTTCAACGCACTCGCGGCGACGCTCAATGAGGATGACGAAGTCATCGTGCCTGCACCGTATTGGGTCAGTTACCCCGAGATCGTGCAGTTGTGCGGCGCGAGATCCGTGATCGTGCCATGTGGCGCGCAAAGCGGCTTCAAGCTGACCGCCGACGCGCTGCACGCCGCGATTACGCCGCGTACGCGCTGGTTGATTCTGAATTCGCCCTCCAATCCGACCGGTGCGGTTTATAGTCGTCCCGAACTGCAGCAGCTTGCGCAAGTGCTGCTGGCCCACCCGCAGGTGCTGGTTCTTTCCGACGACATTTACGAGCATTTGATTTTCGATGGCCTCGAATTTTCCACGCTTGCGCAGGTCGAGCCCCGCATGCGCGAGCGCGTGCTGACGATGAACGGCGTCTCGAAGGCCTATGCGATGACGGGCTGGCGCATTGGCTTTTGTACCGGACCGCGATGGCTGATCGACGCGATGGAAAAGTTGCAGGGCCAGCAAACGTCCGGGGCATCGAGCATTTCGCAGCATGCCGCGCTGGCGGCGCTGAGCGGGCCGCAGGATTTCATCGAGCACGCGCGCAGGGTATTTCAGCGCCGACGCGATCTCGTGGTCGATCAACTGAATCAGGCGCCGGGGCTGCGCTGCGCGGCGCCGCAAGGCGCGTTCTACGCATTCGCCTCATGCGAAGGCCTGATCGGTAAAACGACGCGAGGAGGGGCATATCTCAAGGATGACGAAGCAGTGGCCAACGCGCTGCTCGACGAAACCGGCGTAGCAACGGTGCATGGCAGCGCGTTCGGACTTGGGCCCTATATCCGTATCGCCTATGCACTGGATGACGTGTCTCTGCGGCATGCTTGCACCGCAATCCAGAACTTCTGCCACACACTTGGGGAGTGACGATGCTTCAAGAATTTACCCGCTCGGCGTTTTCGTTCGATGTAGACGGCAAGGCGATCGCGCTTTCCGCCATTCACCGTGAAGGCGACAAAGCGCCGATCGTGTTCCTTCACGGGTTCGGGTCCACGAAAGAGGATTACGCCGATATCGTGCGTTACGCCGAATTCGCGGGGCACCCGTTCATCGCGTATGACGCGCCGGGCTGCGGCGAAACGCAGTGTGCCGATCTCTCGAAAGTCGGCATACCGTTTCTCGTCGATACCGCACTCGCCGCGCTTGAACGCGTTGGCTTTGACCGCTTCCATCTGGTCGGCCACTCCATGGGCGGACTGACCGCGCTCATGCTCGCGCACCGGCACCCGGAGCGCGTGCTCAGCTTCGTGGATATCGAAGGCAATATCGCGCCCGAGGACTGCTTTCTCAGCAGGCAGATCGTGGACTATCCACACACGGACGCCGAGCGCTTCTTCAGCGATTTCATCGAGCGCACGCGCCACGCACCGGCTTATGCCAGTGCGCTCTATGCCGCGAGTTTGCGCTGCAAGGTCAGGGCCGAGGCGGTAGGGCCGATATTCCGCTCGATGGTCGAACTCTCCGACAACGGCGACTTGATGCGCAAATTCCTCGCTCTGCCGTTCCCGCGTATGTTTATGTATGGGCAGCAGAACGCGTCGCTTTCGTACCTCGATCACATTCGCGAGCAGGGTGTGGCCTTGGCCGAAATTGCGAATTGCGGGCACTTCCCCATGTATTCGAATCCGGTCGCGATGTGGCGGGCCATTGCGGGGTTTCAGCAGCGCGCATAGTGCAGGCGCAAACGTTTGGCGTCCTCATCTAAGTGGGCGAAGGGTTGCGTACGTTTTTTAATTCGAAGGGGAGTCCACTGCGCCAGCCTAAAGTTCGTCTGGCCGTTGCCGAAATACCAGTCATGGCGCGCAAACATCCAGACTATCCCGACAAACTGCCCATCTGGGCCGAGGCGCGCGCGCTCGAGGCGAGCATTCGCGCCATTCGCCGCGCGCAAGGCAAGAAGAACCCCGAGGATTTCCCGGCAGGGAGCCCGGAGTGCACGGCTGCCATGGAAGAATTCGTGCGCGATGTCTGCCGCGTTCTCGAGATCGATATCGACACGCTCGGCAAGGCCTCCGGCGGCGTTTAACGCTCGCCACCCCGTTAGCCAGACTGGGCGGCCGTTCCTGGCCCGCACACGCAGGAATGCGGTTTGCGCGCGCCGTAGCGACTGGTGACGAGTTGACGAGGTGGCGCGTGAATACGACTCTTACGCTCGCGTTGTCGTCATGTCTTGGCTTGGCGTTGCTCGCGACCCAACCGGCATATGGCGCAGATCCCACTCCCAGTCCTGATGCCGCGCCGCCGTGCGGCAGGCTCGTGGGGACGAACGCGGCGGGGGGCTTCGCCTTGCGCAGCGGCGAGCCAGTTGATTTCGTTTCCGCAGGACAGGCCACGCACGGCACGCTGCTCGTGTTCAGCGACGGCCCGGTATTTCGTGCCTATTGGCAGCCACAAGGCAGCGAAGAAAAATACGCACTCGCGAACGCGGGTCCAGACAGTGTGCGCCTCGTTTCAACGCCGCCACAGGGCACGCCGACACCTGGCGCCCAGCCCGGTGTTGCCGCTCAGCCATTGCAAGTGCTTTCGTGTCCGAAGCTTTAATTCGGCTTTAATCGCGCTTTTGGCTTCGCGCTTGTCTCCGCGTTTGGCTCCGCATTTGGCTCCGCGTTTGGCTCATTTCCCACCATGTGAACCGTCCTTTCGTATCGCGCCGTGAGCGACTAGTCTGTATCGATACCAAGCCGACCGGCCCGTGACTGGCGCACCGCGCCGCACCGCGGGCCTCGAAGGAGACACCTATGGAGCTTGAAGCCCGGACCATGGCGCGCGTGACCGCGAGGCTCGTGCCGTTCCTGATCGTTTGCTATTTCGTGGCGTATCTCGATCGGGTCAACGTCGGCTTTGCTGCACTGCAGATGAACAAGGCGCTCGATCTTTCGGCGAGTGCGTTCGGCTTTGGGGCAGGGATCTTCTTCATTGCCTATTTCTTTTTCGAGGTGCCTTCGAACCTGCTGCTCGAGCGCTTTGGCGCAAGGCGCTGGATCGCGCGCATCATGTTCACGTGGGGCATCATCGCGGGGGCGATGGCGTTTATCCCTGATATCGCCCGCATCACCGGCATGTCGAACGCGCATGTTTTCTATGGACTGCGTATCTTGCTGGGCATCGCCGAGGCGGGCTTCTTCCCCGGCATCATCTTTTTGCTCACGCTCTGGTTTCCCGCCAAATATCGCGCGCGTGTGGTGAGCTATTTCATGGCGGCGATTCCCTTGTCGACGGTCATTGGCGGCCCCGTGTCCGGCACGCTGCTTTCGCTGGACGGAAAAGGAGGGCTCGCAGGCTGGCAATGGGTCTATTTGATCGAGGCGATACCCGCGCTCGTGCTCGCCGTGGCCGTGCTGTACTATCTGACCGACAAGCCCGCCGACGCCGGCTGGCTCGCCGACGACGAGCGCCGCTGGCTCGTCGAGCGCCAGGCGCAGGAGCGCCGTCATCGCGAGAAGGTGCGTACGTTCGGCGTGCTGGAGGCGCTGATCAATCCGCGCGTGCTGGCCGTGGCGCTGATCTATTTCGGTGCGAACGCAACCAATTACGGCCTGAGCTTCTTCCTGCCGCAGATCGTCAAGGCGTTCGGGCTCACGAATGTGCAAACCGGCTTCGTCACTGCGCTGCCGTACGCGGTAGGCGTCGTTTCGATGGTGCTATGGGGCCGGCATTCCGACCGCCGCATGGAGCGCAAGCGTCATGTGGCGTTTGCGCTGGCTGTTGCAGCCGCGGGTATTGCGGCTTCGGCAGGGCTCGACAATCCGGTGCTCAAAATGCTGGCGCTCTCCATTGCGGGCTTTGGCATTTTCGGTTGCCTGCCGGTGATCTGGACGCTGCCGGCCGCGTTCCTTTCCGGCGCGGCAGCGGCTGGCGGTATCGCCGCCGTCAACTCGCTCGGTAACCTCGCGGGCTTTTTCGGCCCCTATGCAATGGGCTGGATCAAGGACAGCACAGGCGGCTTCGGCGCGGGCCTGCTATGTCTTGCGGGAGCCGGACTCGTGGGCGCGGGCGCTGCGCTCGTCCTTCATCACAACCCGGCGCTCGAAACGCTCGACGAATCGGCGCTCAGCGAAACGCCCGGGGAGGGCGGTGTGGTGAGGCCGTGAACGGTGCGTATGCACGCTGTTGGCTCACTTCAAGCGCGCCATCACAAGCGTCGCGACTTTGCGATAGACGCGCTTGACCTGCGCCCATGACAGCGCCAACTCGACGAGCCGTCCGCGCGCATTGAGCACGACAATGCGCGACTCGTGGCGGGTTTCGCGATCCGCCCAACGCACCTTGTAGTCGCCGTGCAGCGGCCGGAAGTCGAAATCGCGGCCATGCGCGTGGGCCCATTGTGCGATGTATTCGATCAGCAGGTTGCCCACTGAAAACACGCTGAACGCCTCGTCATAGGTGGTGATCAAATACTCGACGCTGCGCGCACCGACGAGATTGACCGAGGCCGCCACCGGCTGCCCGTTGACCTGCACATAAGCGACGAGCGGCAGGCGGGCCAGGTCGGTTAGCTTGGCGAGGCCGATGAAGAAATCGCGTACGCGGTCGTCCATCAAATAGGGCGACTCGACGCCGCGCTTGAGCGCCCATTGACGTTTGTTCGCGAATAGCCATCGCAATACGCGTTCGGTGTCCTCGGCGCTTTCACACCACCCAAAACCGACTTCGCCTTCGCGCCGCAACCGTTTTGCGCTCGAGCGCAGCGCGGCGCGCAGCGTTGAGTGCCGCGTGGCGAGGAAGTCGGTCCATGTGGGCGCGGCCCGAAGATGGATCGAATAGCCGGGCATCACGCGCCAGCGCGGCGGCAGCGCGCGCTGCACCCAAGACTGTGGCGCGGCGTCGAGCGCGCGTTGCAGCGTGCTGCCGTATTCCAGCATCGGAATGTAGAGCAGGTCGGCGTGTATTCGCGAGACTGCCTGGACTGCCGCGTCGTAAAGTTCCGCGCGCCGGGTGTCGGCGATCAGCGGGCCGCCGTATTCCTCGCCGCATCCGCAGCCCAGCGTGTGGGCCGCTCGCCACGCGCCTTGGCGCGTGATGGCAACGGGCCATAGCACCAGCAGGTCGCGCGCGTCGTGCACCGTCGCAACTTCGACCTTTGCGCCGCTCTTCAGTGCTGCCGCAACCGCCGCCTCGCAATAGGCAAAGCTGATGAAAGGCGACCAGGCCTCGGCGCCGGATAAAAGCGCCTGCCATTGCGGCTCGAAGGCGCGAAACGCATCGACGGTCTCGCACGTGCGTAACGCGTACCGCAGGGATGCGGCCGGCGACGACTCGTATATCGCCACGGCAGAGGTCGGCACTTGTGTCTCCTGAATCGATTCGTCGTGCTGATGACTCAGCTTTCAAAGGACGTGCTGAGCCGGTCTTTCGTTGTAATGCGGCGGTTGCGGTCCGCGAAAATAGCAGCGCGCGCGCCGCTCACGCTCTGCCAGACGACGACGTTCTCGTGGTCTTCGGGGCCGAAGCCGACTTCGCCATGATCGTACGGAAATACGCCAGCGAACCAGCGTTGCAACAGTTGCGATCTGTCGAAGATTTCACTACATACAGGGTTGTCGTAGACGATGAATAGATGCTGGATGGCGCCGCTCGAAAGGCCTGCTTCGAGTTTTTCCAGCAATGATGCCATCAACTCTGGACCGAACGGATTGAACAGAAATACGACGACTTTTCCTGACGGCACCTGCAAATCGGCGACATTGGCGTGCAATGCGCGAATGGGCGGCCGTTGCGGAAAGCGCCGCGCCATGACGACCGCGTTCGCGTTCGCCGTTCTCACCAGGTCCGCACTGATGTCGTAGCCCAGCGCCAAAGCGAACGGATACTCGGAGGCGACGATCATTGGCCGGCCTTTGCCGCAACCGATGTCCACGAACGTATAGCCGCCAATCTCGCCCAGGGTGTCGAGCGCGCGGCGGATGATGCTCGGTTGCGAGCCCATGTAGGGCCTTAGCTGCCCGGCAAGGCGGGCGTCGCGCTGCAGCGCGTTGGAATCGACCAGACCGCTCGTGTCGGTGCCGTACTGCAGGTCGATGGGATGGCGCCGCAGGCAGCCTGAATACACGGCGCGCAATACCGGCACGCGAATGAAGATGCGGCGTATCGGCGATATGAACATCGCGCGCTGCACGCCGTCGGGCAGCCGGGCCACCGCGTTGAGCAGCGGTTGCTTCAGTGCGCGTCCGAGCGCGAATCGGGGGCCGCCGTGTGTCGTGGTTCGCATGGATTTGCGCGCTGTGAACCTTCTGGAACGAGGTTGCCGATTCATCATGATCGCGCGGCGCGACGTTAAGCCGCCGCCATTCATCGGTTGAATTTCGACAAAAAAAGGCATGATTCCATGGCTCACTGACGAGCCGAGTGGCATAGGTGTCATATGGCCGGCGTAACGTCGTTGGTGAATGGAGAGTCAGATCGCCGTGGGCTATGTGCCCTGATTCGCGCTGCGGGGCGAAAGCGCTTTCAGAAAAACCGCCCTCAATACTCTCCCTGATGTTTCCGCCTTTTTTTCCGTGCCTTAATGTGCGTTCACGCGAGGTTCAGCGCGAGTGAAGCAGCAGCTTCGCAAGGTATCGGTGCAGGTGGGTCTCCAGGCTTTTGTCTGCGCAATACTCAGTCGGAAAAGGCGAAACGATGAACGCGCGAATCGACACCGAAGCACGCCGCAAGCGGTACGCCATGCACCGCCTTGGTCTGGCCATGAAGCGGCTGATGAATGCCGAAGCGGCAACCGAAAAAATGATGGCGACGCGCTGGGTGAATGCCTGGAGCGCTTCCGTGGGCGAGCGATGGTTCGCAGCAAGCCCCTATGGCAGGCTTAATCATGCGGCTTTGATGCGAGTCCCAATAAGGGGTCGCGAAAGCCATATGTAATGCGCTATATCGGGACCGCAGCCGTTAATATGAAACAAAACGCATATTTAATTGACCAATGGGGGCGCGAAACGCTATTGTCATAATTTAGACATTTCCGCGTTTACCTTGGCTCTTGCAGAATACGAAACCGCGCATCCGTTGAATATCGAACTGGATGGCGTGAACTACGCGGGCACATACCGCGTGATGGCTGGAAGCGTCATCGTCTACTTCGAAAACGAAATCAAGTCGGCGCAGCACGGAACGAATCGTCCCGAGATCATTGCACGCTGGGTGTTGACCGACCTTTGCCGTAAAGCCGATCTCCGCAGGCGCAAAGCCGGCAAGCGCTGATTCGAGCATGCGCGTGGCATTGGCATGCTGCCGCGCAAGCGTTCAGTGCGCATTCTTGCGCATGTTCCGAAGGTCCTCCCGAACGCGCCGCGAGACGAGCACGGTCAGATAATCCATCACGCGTGCGCCGTCACTGAACTCCGCCCACGTTTGCTCATACATCTGCGCGACGATTTCCAGCGGCGTTTGCGTTTCGGTCGCGATCGCCTTCACGATCTCTTCTGCAGCTTCCTGTTTCATCAACGCCTCCCTGGCGCAAAGGCGCCTGGCGTGAGAACACTCGTGCACTGACGTGGAAGTTATTGCACGGCAACCGCTTTATTTGCGACGTCGTCGCTTTTATCTCCGTGCCATTGCGCGCGGATTTTTGCCACGACTACCGCGGGCAGCGGAATATAGTCCAGCGCCTGGATCGTCGGCGCGCCGTGCGTGAACGCCCAATCGAAGAACTTCAACGTTTCGGCGCTACGCGCCGCATGGTCCGGCGTTGCCTGCAGCAGCACATAGGTCGCGCCCATTACGGGCCATGCGTCCTTACCCGGCTGATTGGTCAGCACCTGAAAGAGCGAGCTCGACCAGTCCGCATTCGCGGCAGCCGCGCTGAATGTCTGGACGCCCGGCTCCACAACCGTGCCCGCCGCGTTGGTCATGGCCGTGTAGGTCAGATGATTCTGCTTCGTAAAGTCCCAGGCGATATAGCCTATCGCCCCGGGCAGATAGCCGACGAACGTGGCAACGCCCTCATTGCCCTTGCCGCCTATTCCCAGGGGCCAGTGAACGCTGGTGCCTTCGCCAACCTTGTGTTTCCATTCGGGGCTCACCTGCGAGAGATAGTGCGTCCAGATCAGCGTCGTGCCCGAACCATCCAGGCGCCGTACGACAGCGATTGGCGTGTCGGGCATCTTCAGATTCGGATTGAGCCGCGCAATCGCCGGGTCGTCCCAATACAGGATCTTGCCGAGAAAGATCTGGCCCAGCACCTCGCCGGTCAGCATCAACTGCCCGGCCTTGATGCCGGGAAGATTCACGACGGGAACCACGCCGCCGATCGCGGTGGGAAACTGCCGCAATCCTTCCTTGCTCAATTCCTCGCTCGTGAGCGGGGCGTCGGAACCGGCGAAGTCGACCGTGTGCGCGACGATCTGCTTGAGGCCGTCTGTCGAGCCAGTGCTGTGATAGATCACCTTGCCGCCACCGGACTTCTGGTAGTCGGTAGCCCAGTGGGTGTAGAGGGGGGCGGCGAGCGTGCTGCCGCAGCCAGTCACATCTTGCGCGCGGCACGTCAGCGCACAAACACCGCAAATGAGCGCGGCAATCAGGGGGCGCAATGGTCTCACTAGCCTCTCCCGTTATTCATGTTCTGCGGGGCTTCGCGGATGTCTGATCGCGTCCGCGTAGAGTCAATTACAGGATGATGACAGGCAGGATTCAAATTGAATCCTGCTATCGTGCCGCGGTTTTTGACGAAGCGTTGCACGCGCGATTCGCTAGATGATGAGGATAACAAACTATGTGATCTACGCCGAAGCCTGGCTGAAGAGACCGGTTTCCGCAGAGGAAATCGCATGGGCGAAGCGGAAACACTGCAACGAATCTTTCACAATATTTCGCTACGGTAAGCGGGATTGACCCCGAGTTCGTCTTGACAAAATGCTTGTAATTCCTTTCGGAGACGCTACAGATGGCCATCCATACCCTTCGCTCAGCCTTGTGCGGCGCCTGCTTTGCCGCACGTCCTTCGCGTCTTGCCATTGCCGCTGCCTTGGTCTGTACCAGTGCCGGAGCCGCCGCAACCACGCAAAATACGGACGCGTTTTTCGGTGGTTCGGGCTTGCTCGTCGTGAGCCGCAGTGTGTACGACAATGTGTCGAGCAACGTCACCGCCGGTATGGCGCTGCCGCCCAGTTGCAATAGCGCGCAGGCGAGCTGCCCCACGGGCGGCGCGCCGAGTGACGGCACCTACCCGGCAGTCTGGAACAACGTTCTTTACGATCCGAGCTTTGGTATCACGTCGCGCATTTTCCTCGACACCATCACGCCGGGAGGCCAGGTCGTCCACACGCTGGAAGTGCCCAACAGCCTGCATCCGGGCCATGATCACGACCAGCTCGTGACGAGCTTCAGCTCCAAGTCCGAACTCGCGCTCAACCTCTCGAGCGACGGCCGATACCTGACTTTCATGGGCTACGTTGCGCCGGTCAACGCGATCGACGTATCGAACTCGAATACGCCTGGCGCGATCGACCCGACGAATCCGGACGGTCAGGTGTTCTATCGCGCCGTGGCGCGGCTCGATGCCGAAGGGCACTTTTCCTTCACGGAGACCAATGCCTACAGCGGCAACAACGGCCGCAGCGCGCTGCTCAACAACGGCAACGGCAACGGCAACGGCGAAGGCAACGGCTTTTACTACACGGTGGGCAATGCAGGCAACGGCGCGAATCCGCAGCCGGCAGGCGTGATTCTTGGCGCGGGTTCGCAATTCATCGAAGCGACGCACCAGCACGAAGCGCAGCAAACGCCTGGCACGCCCACGCCGCTCGCGAGTTTTTCGGTCACGCAGCTCGGTGCGAAGGCCGACAAGGTCGGCAAGGACGACAACTACCGCGGCCTTACCGTCTTCAACAACGTGGTGTACTTCACGAAGGGCAGCGGCAGCAACGGCGTGAACACGGTGTACTTCGTCGACACCACGGGCAAGGCGTGTCCCACGAGCGGGGTAGGCGTGCCGGTGGCGGGCGCGAAACTGCCCACCAACCCGCTCGCGTACGACGCGTCCACGTTGACGACCAGCGGCTTGCCGAGCAATGTATGCGTGCTCGCGGGCTTCCCGGCCACGCCGAACAAGTCGGCAACGACGCTTTCGTACCCCTTCGGGCTGTGGTTCGCCGACGCGAATACGCTTTATGTCGCCGACGAGGGCGACGGCTATGCGGGTGGCACGGACCTGTACACGCATGCGGCACAGCAGACCACTGCGGGCCTGCAAAAATGGGTGTACAACGCGGGCACGAAATCGTGGAAGCTCGCATACACGCTCCAGAACGGCCTGAACCTGGGTACGTCGTACACCGTGGCAGGCTATCCGGTCGGCACGAACAGCGCGACCAACCTGCCGTGGTCGCCCGCCACCGACGGCTTGCGTAACATCACGGGCCACGTCGAGCAGGACGGCACGGTCACGATCTGGGCCATCACCTCGACGGTGAGCGGCAACGGCGACCAGGGCGCGGACCCGAATCGCCTCGTCGCCGTGCGCGACGTGCTGCGCAACAGCACGGCGACAAGTGCTGCGAACGAGCGCTTCGTGACGCTGCGCAATGCGGGCTTCGGCGAAGTGCTGCGTGGCGTGTCGCTGGCGCCGGGCGGCCCGTTCGGCAAGTGGTTCTGATCGCCGCGTAGTCAGGCGGGAGCGGCCAGGCGTGCATGGCGCCTGGCCGATTTTTCATTTCGGCGTGCGTGTTATTGGTGCTTGAATTTCGCAGCGAGCGGGCCGAGCACGTCTGGTAATGCGGTCGTGCCGAAACGCCGCTCGCTGCGGCTCGCTTCCACATCGATGCGGCCGGTGTTGTAGACGTCGTAAAGGTCGGTGATGAGCCGCGCGTGATTCTCGCTGAGTCCGGCCTTGAGCAGCATAGGCGTCCACGATTCGCGCGGCAGCGCATGAGGCGTGATCGTGCGATCGCCCGCTTCGCTGAGTGCCGCCGCGATGTCGTTCACACTGATTCTCTGCGGTCCCTCGATGCTCACAATTCGCGCCGTGTCTGACTGCTGCGAATCGAGCAGCAACTCGGCGCACGCTGCGCCGACGTCCTGTGCGGCCACCGAGGGAAAGCGGTGCTCCAAAGGCAGATGGAGGCTTGGCAGCGTACCGCTGGCAAGCGCGCCGGGAATGAACGCCGCCCAGTTCTGCAGGTGTTCCGCTGAGCGCAGCAGCGTGAGTTGCGTTGCAACGGGCTTCAGCCGCTTTTCCAGGTAGTGATACAGCCGCGTAATACCCGTATTCAACGGCAGTTCCGCACCATAGTCGGAAATGGCGAGTAGCGCGGCGGGCGGATTTTCGCGCAAGGCGTCGGTGGCGACGTCGATCATCGCGCGCATGGTTGTTTCGGGATCCGTATCACCGGATGGAACGGGGCATAACAACTGCACGGCATGTGCGCCCTTGATCGCGGCCGCGACCGAGTGCGGGTCGGTGAGATCGGCGAGCGCGATTTCGCAGCCCAGCGCCGCGAGACTCTCGCCCTGGCGTGCTTGGCGCACCACGGCGCGTACCGGCTTGCCCGCACGGCGCAACGCGGCAGCGGTGACGCGCCCGGCCTTTCCCGATGCTCCAAAAATCACGAACATGATCGCTTTCTCCTGGTTTGCGAGGTCTGCGTCATCGTAGGAAAACCAACGCACTGTGGCGCGCAGGAAAGGATGGCGTTGCGCAGAAACGGATGATTGAATACGTCCGCCATTGCACGGTGCGCGAGCGTTGCCGTAATCCAGTAAACTGGCCGCGAACATCGCACGATTTCCCGCACGGCTTGAGCGTCGAAAAGGAATGTCATGAGCGCAGTGACTGCAGATTCGAACCAGCAGGCGGGAGCCAGCATCAGCCTGCGTTCGAGCGTTGGGTTGGGCTGGCATGGCGGCGGTGCCGAACTGCTGCGTGTGAGTGCGGGGCAGCATCGCCTTCCCGCGATGACGTATCACCGCGTCGGCATCCATATCGGCACGCCGGTGCGTGCGAGATGTGCGTGCGACGGCCGCCGGCAATCGCGGCTCCAGGCGCACGGCGACGCCGATGTGGTGCCGGCCGGGGTTGAAGGCGAATGGACGGACGATGGCGATTGCACGATTCTGCGCGTATGGTTCGACGACCGTTTCGTGAGATCGATTGCGCAGCAGATGAAGAACCCGTGGGGGCAGCGCGAGATCCGGCCGCATCTCCAGTTGCGCGATCCACGTATCAATGCGCTGGCGGGAGCGCTGCTGGCCGAGATCGAAGCGGGCACCGCTTGCGACCCGCTGTTCGCCGAGAGCATTTCCACCGCAATGGTCGTACGGCTGCTCAGTGGCGCGGATGCACCTCAAGGCCGGCCCGCCGTGCTGGCGGCACATAAAGCGGCGCGCGTGACCGATTACATCGAGAGCCATCTCGATCAGCGCCTCACGCTCGGCGAACTTGCCGCGCTAGTCGACTTGAGCGTGCCGCATTTCAAGGCGCTGTTTCGCGAGACGCTGGGCATGCCGGTGCATCAATATGTCGTGCGGCGGCGCGTGGAGCGGGCGAGGGCGCTCCTTATCGAAGGCAAACTCAGCCTGAGCCAGGTGGCGCTCGAAGCGGGGTTTGCGCATCAAAGCCATATGGCGCACTGGATGACGCGGCTACTCGGCGTCACGCCGCGCGCGTTCGCGAAGGGGGGCGTGACTGGTTGGTTCGCGAAAGCGGCGAAATCATGAAGCGTTGAATCGCCGCTGCTGCGCCTGTTAGCGCTTGACGTCGACTACGAGCCGCCCGCGCACACGCCCGGCGAGCAGTTCGCTTGCGGCCGGAATGGCTTCGGCCAGACCGATTTCATGCGTAATCGTATCGAGCTGCTTGAGGTCGAGCGTTTCTCCCAACGCATGCCACGCTTGCTGCCGCTCCGCGAACGGACGCGTCACACTATTGATGCCGAGCAGGCTCACGCCGCGCAGAATGAATGGCGCGACCGTGGCCGGAAAATCCATGCCTTGTGCAAGGCCGCAAGCGGCCACTGCGCCGTCTGCGCGCAAGCTCGCGCACACGTTCGCCAGCGTGTGGCCGCCCACCGAATCGATCGCGGCAGCCCAGCGTTCTTTTTGCAGCGGGCGGCCCGGCTCCGATAGCGAGGCACGGTCGATGATTTCGACGGCGCCAAGCTGTTTCAAATACTCCGCCTCTTGCGGCCTGCCGGTCGAGGCCGCCACGCGATAGCCTCGGCGCGTGAGCATCGCAATGGCAAAGCTGCCTACGCCGCCGCTCGCGCCGGTGACGAGCACCTCACCATGCGAGGGTGTGATGCCGTGCCGTTCGAGCGCGAGAATACACAGCATGGCCGTGTATCCGGCCGTGCCGACTGCCATCGTTTGGCGCGGCGTGAACCCCGGCGGAAGCGGAATGAGCCAATCGCCCTTAACGCGCGCCTTTTGCGCGAGCCCGCCCCAGTGCTGTTCGCCAACGCCCCAGCCGTTGAGCACGACCGCGTCGCCCACCGCATAGGCAGGGTTGGCGCTGTGCGCGACCGTGCCGGCGAAATCGATGCCCGGAACCATGGGAAAGCTGCGCACGACCGGGCCTTTGCCGGTGATCGCGAGGCCATCCTTGTAGTTCAGTGTGCTGTAGCCGACATCGACGAGCACGTCGCCTTCCGGCAAACGTGCGTCGTCTAGCTCGGCGATGCGTGCCTCATACGATCCGGATTCCTTATCAATGAGAATGGCCTTGAACATGATGCATCCTGCTCCTGAAACGGTGAATGGTTGGCGTTGTCTCGGCTCACGCGCGAGGCAAACCGGCGATGAAGCCTTTGAAGAAGGTGTCGAGGGGAGCCGCGCTGCGCACGAGTCGCGCTCTCAGCACGGCGCCTTCCCAGCCAATCCAGAAGAAAGCGGCGAGGGAAGTCAGGTCGATTCGCTTCGCGAGCACCCCTTCGCGCTGGGCCTCGCGCAGGCACGCCACGATACGCGCCTGCCAGCCCTGCAGAATGCGTTCGAGCGTTTCGCGAAAGTCGTCGGGCAGGATGTCCACCTCCACGCCGAGATTGCCGACGAGGCAGCCGCGCGTGTAGTGGTGGCGGGCCATGCCTTTGCTGGCGTCTTCGACAAAGGCGCCAAGGCGCTCCAAAGCGGGGCGCGTGTCGTCCTGCAGCCAGCGGTCGAGCTTCGCGCAGAAATACGTGTCGTACGCGCTCATCAATTCGCGCCCGAACGCTTCCTTGCTCTCGAAGTAATGGTAGAACGAGCCCTTGGGAATGTTCACGCGCTTGAGTACGGCGTCCAGCCCCGTGGCCGCGAAGCTCTGTTCGGTCAGCATTTCCATGCCCGCGCGAATGAGCGTTGCGCGTGTGTCGGCATGCGCGCGCGGGTCTTTCGGCGGCCTGCCGCGGCGCGGTTTGTCGATGGTCGGTTCCATGTCGACGATATTAGACCGATCGTCTATAAAATTCAAGCGCGGTCGTGCTGGCTCGCTAGTGGGCCAGTGCTTCGAGTTCTCCGCGCAGCACGCCCCACAACGTGCGGGCGGCCAACAGGAGCAGCAGCGGCGTGACCGTTGCGAGCAAGAAGATCGCGATGCCATGCGTGACGGGGCCCGGCGCATGGTCGGCGTAGCGTTCGGCGCAACTCACCGAGCCCGCAAGCGGAAAACTCACGGCCCACCACGAGAGCCGGAAAGGGCAGGTTATCGCGATGTAACGCAAGCGGCCCACGAGCACGGTGAGCAGGAACAGCGTGAGCATGTAGAGCGCGTCGGCAAAGCGATCGACTTCGCCCGTCACGGTGACATAGGCCGAGAAGCCCACGGCGAACGGCGCGAGCAGAATGAGGAGCGTCGGCTGCAGATTGTGGGGCATCGGCTCTTCGAACATCAGGCGCGAAAAGATGAGCGTGAAGAGCGGCACAGCGAAAAAGAGGCCTACCGCGAGCGCAAGCAGCAGGACGCCATTCACCCCCGTGATCTGAATGGCCGGCGTGGCGAGTGGAATGTCGATGAGCCCGACGACCGGCACGATCCACGCGGGCGTGGCGTGCGACGGCTGCTGACGCTGACTGAGCCAGCGCGTGATGACGAACCACGCAAATACGATCATGCCGATTGTGCCGACGATCCACACCGCGCGCGCGAATGGCACGCTCAAGTCGGCAAGCGGGATGGGTAGCAGAAGCAGGCTGATGAACACGGTCCCAAAGAGATTGCCGGCAATGGGGTGGTTGAGTTCGGCTTTTACGGCATGGGGGCCGGTGACCCATTTGACGGCGTAGCCAAAGCCGATCAACAAGAACGCCAGCAACGCAAGCACGCCGAAGGCCTGGGCGACCCACAGCGGCATGCCATACACGCGGTGCGCGAGCCGCCATGCGGAAGAGAGCCCGGCGAGCCCCATGACCGAACCGAACAGCGCAACGGGCAGGTAGCCGAGTCGTCCGGTCTGCGTGCTCGCCTGCGGACTGCCAAACGAGGTCGGCGTTTCGATGCTATCGCTCATGCGTGGCTCCTGGCCGTTCGAAAAACGCACCGCAGGATGTTTCTAAATGTTTGTCGTGCGAAGTATGGGTGGCTATTTCGCGCCACACGCGATCATAGCGGCCTGATGCAAATGCAAGCGCCAGGGCGCGCGACTCAAAGCCGCTCGATCAGCCGCTTTTCGCTGTGCGCGCAATAGTCGTGACACGCCGCACGCGCGGCGTTCGCCGCGCCGTGCACGAATAGCGGCGCGTCGGTGCGCCGCGACATCGAGACGACGATCGAAGGCGGCGATGGCTGCAGCGGCAATTCGACCACCTCGCCGCGTGCAATGAGATCGTCGACGAAGAGGCGCGGAATGGCGGCGACACCGAAGCCGTCGCGCACGAGCTGCACGATCACCGAGATCGAGGGCGACCCGGTAATGCGTGTGTCGGAGATGTTCACCCCGTTCGCAAGCGCGAGCTTGCTCACGATGTCTTCGAGTGCGCGATGCGGCGCCGTTCCGCGGCCGAAGGTCAGGATTGGATGCTGTAGCACGCGCCGCGCGAGCGAGCTGCGCGAGGGAGGAAAGAGGCCCGCGCGTGCGATCCAGTGCACGGGGTAGTTGGCGAGCGCGTCGCACACCACCGAGGCCTCGTCGCTGCCCTCCACGCGAATGATGAGGTCGAGCTCGCCCGCCATGAGACGCCGCTGCAACACGACGCTCACATCCACAGCAAGCTCCACTTCGAGTTGCGGATAGTCCTGGCTGAGCCGGCGCATGTAATCGGCGAGCCAGCTATGCACCACCGTTTCGATCACGCCGAGGCGCAGCTTGCCTCGCATGGTGCCTTCGGTGGACGCTGCGGCCTGCAACTGGCGCGTCGCCTCGACCACCGCTTTCGCGTAGCCGAGCAGATGTTCGCCATTGGGTGTGAGGCGGAATTCGCGGCTCTCGCGATCGACGAGCACGGTGTGCAGTTCGTCTTCGAGCGCCTTGAGACGCTGCGAAATGGCGGCGGGCGTGGCGTGCAGCGCCGTGGCCGTGGTGCGAAAGCTGCGCAGCTTCGCGAGCGTGACGAAGGTTTCGAGGAATCGCGTATTCATGGCGCGCGTGGGCGAGAGTAACGATGAAACCTCGGGAAAACCCGCGATTCCGTTAAGAAATTCTATTCGTCCGACTGAAGAAAAACTAGTTGGCGTCAATATTTTGTCTTTTCTATGCTTCGGCCTAATCCAGTCACGCCCCGAAGCCATGACCCCATACGAATTCCGGCTTGCTGTACGCACACGCGACTTTCGCGGCCCCACGGCCGGACATTGCGGCGAGTACGCGCAGGCCAATCTTGCGATCCTGCCCGAGCCGTACGCGCACGACTTTCTGCGCTTTTGTCATGCGAATCCGAAGGCGTGTCCGTTGCTTGGCGTGGGCGCGCCCGGCGATTTCCGTGTGCCGGTGCTCGGCCGCGATATCGATATCCGCACCGACGTGCCGGCGTACAACGTGTATCGCCATGGCGAACTGAGCGAACGCGTGGATTCGCTCGAAGCGTTCTGGCAGGACGATTTCGTCGTGTTCGCCATTGGCTGCTCGTTCTCGTTCGAGCACATGCTCGCGCTCGAAGGCATTCCTTTGCGTCACGTGGAAGAGGGGTGCAATGTGCCGATGTACCGCACGCGCCGCGCAAACCAGCGCGCGGGTGTGTTCGGCGGCGATCTCGTTGTCTCGATGCGTCCCATGCGCGGCGCCGACGCCATACGCGCGGTGCAGATCACGAGCCGCTTTCCAGGCGTGCACGGCGCGCCGGTGCATATCGGCGATGCGGCGGAACTGGGCATTGCGGACCTCGCGCGGCCCGAGTTCGGCGACGCGGTCACGATCCGCGCGGGCGAACTGCCGGTGTACTGGGCCTGCGGCGTGACGCCGCAAACGGCGTTGATGGACGCGAAGCTGCCGCTCGCGATTGCGCACGCGCCGGGCCACATGCTCATGACCGACATCACCAACGCATCGCTAGCGGTGTTCTGAGCCAGCCGCGCCCGTATTCATCAGCACGTCTATCAAAAGGAGCAACAGATGGACAGCAAGACACTCGCGTCGCCTGCCGCTGACTCGGCGCTATCTTCGGCGCAGGAGCGTTCCTGGTACGCGCACGCTTCGCCGCAGGCGCGACAGGCGTTCTGGAGCTGCAAGGTCGGCTACATGCTCGACGGCATGGATACGCAAATGCTCTCGTTCGTGATTCCCACGCTGGTCGCGAGTTGGGGCATCAGCCTTGGCAATGCGGGCTTCATCGGCACGCTCACGCTGCTTTCGTCGGCGCTTGGCGGCTGGCTCGCGGGCATCCTCTCCGACCGCATTGGCCGCGTGCGCACGCTGCAGCTCACGGTGCTATGGTTCGCGGTCTTCACGGGCCTGTGCGGCCTCGCGCAGAACTACGGGCAGTTGCTGGCCGCGCGTGCGTTGATGGGCTTCGGTTTTGGCGGCGAATGGACCGCGGGCGCCGTGCTGATCGGCGAGGTGATCCGCGCGAAGGATCGCGGCAAGGCCGTGGGCCTCGTGCAAGCGGGCTGGGCGCTCGGCTGGGGGCTCGCCGCGCTGCTCTATGCGGTCCTGTTCTCGGTTTTGCCGGCCGAACTGGCGTGGCGCTCGCTATTCCTCGTGGGTCTCGTTCCGGCGCTGCTCGTGCTCGTGATTCGCCGGTATGTGAAGGAACCCGAAGTATTCCGGAGCGCCAAGGCGGCACAGGCCGAAGCGGGCGACGCGCCGCGCTTCACGGAAATCTTCGCACCGAAGCTGCGCTGGACCACCTTGCGCGCGGCGCTGCTCGCAACGGGGGCGCAAGGCGGCTATTACGCCATCACCACCTGGCTGCCCACGTTTCTCAAGACCGAGCGCCATCTCACGGTGATGGGCACGGGCGGCTATCTCGCGATGATCATCGCAGGGTCATACGTGGGGTATCTCTCGAGCGCCTGGCTCACCGACCGGATCGGCCGCAAGCCGAACTTCATCCTGTTTGCGGCGGGCTCGATGGTCATTGCTTTCGCCTACACCTCGTTGCCGCTCACGAATGCCTCGATGCTGTGGCTCGGCTTTCCACTCGGCTTCTTCGCGTCGGGCATTTTCTCGGGCATGGGCGCGTTTCTCACCGAACTCTTTCCCACGCGCGTGCGGGGCTCGGGGCAGGGCTTCTGTTACAACGTGGGCCGTGCAATTGGCGCGCTGTTTCCGTTTCTGATCGGCGCCCTCGCCAAGCAGTTCGGTCTTGGGCCGAGCATCGGCATCTTCGCGATCGCGGCCTATGGCGTGCTGATCGTGGCCGCGCTCACGCTGCCTGAAACACGTGGGCGCGAGCTCGAATCGGCTTGACGACGCTTGCGCGCTTACGCGAGTTCGCGCGCCTTGATCGTGTCGCTCGCGCGCACGAAATTGCCGGCGCCCAGATGGTGGATCGTGTGCAGGTCCGCGTTGCTGCTGTCGAGTTCCCAGTGGCCATTGCGGAAGGCGCGCGGATCGGCTGCGGCTGAAACCACTTCGGCGAAGCACGTGTCGTAGGCGTCTTCCGTGTGCCGCTCGGGAATCAGGCGGCATTCCATCCACGCGGAGCAGCCCGTTTCGAGCAAAGGCAAGCCGAGCTTCGGGCCGGTAATGGCGGCGATCTTGAAGCGCTCGAACTTGTCGGTCTCGCGGCCGCTCACACTGCCCACGGCATAGGTCAGGTCGATGGCGGCGGCGCCCGGAATGATTACGCCGAACGTGCCGCTCGCATGGATCAGTTCGCGCGTGAACGTGCGCTTGTCGATCACAATGGCGATGCGCGGCGGCGTGAATTCCACGGGCATCGACCACGCGGCGGCCATGACGTTGTGGCGCTTGCCGTCGCTGCTGGTGACGAGCACCGTGGGGCCGTGGTTGATGAGGCGGCTCGCGTGTTCGAGCGCTACCGGCGTGAAAGTGGAGTGGTTTTCCATCGGCGTTGGATTCGCTGTGAGTCGGAACCCGAGCGACTTTACCTCAGAAAGCCGAAGCTTGCGGCGCGAGGCCGTCACCGCTTTGCGCTTGAATCGCGCATTACGCCGTTGCTGGCGGTAAATTCGCCTGCAGATAAATCGACATCGGCGTTTGGAGCGGCAAGCTCGCGGCGGCGCCGCGGTTGTAGTGGGCGAGAATCACCTCGACGGCGCGTACGGCCTCGACGAACGGGCTTTGATCGAGCACCGCGTCCATCACGCCTTCGGCGAGCAGCGCACGGCTGATAGTCGTGAGTTCGTGGCCGATCAGGGTCGTTGCGTGCTCGCGCTTGAGCGCCTTGAGCGCACGCGCAATGCCTTCGTCGCCAACCGAAAGATTGTAGATGCCGCGTAATGCCGGGTATTTCTTGAAGGCGTCGCGCGTGAGGCGTTCGGTCGAGGCGGCGTCTTCGCGGCTTTCTACCGTGGTGACAACTTCGCAAGCCGGGAAGCGGCTGCGCAGCACCGAGCGGAAGGCGCCGTCGCGTTCCTCGTGCCCCAGGTAGGTGCGCAGGCCCGCGATCACCAGGACCTGGCCGCCCGTCTCGCCGAGAAAGCGGCCCATCAATTCGCCCGCCGTGCGCCCCGCGCAGCGGTTGTCGATGCCCACATAAGCGAGGCGGCCCGTGTCGGGCAGATCGCTCGCAAGGGTGACGAGCGGCATCTTGCGCGCCACGCGCGTGAGCGCATCCACGACCACGGGATGCTCATAAGCGACGACGATCATGGCGTCGGCCTTCTGCGCGGCGCGCTCGATTACGCGCGCGAGCGACTTCGGTTCGAGGTCGTCGAAAAACGTGAGCTGACACATCACGCGGTAGGTTTCGAACGACTTCTGCGCAAGCTCGAAGCCGTGCCGCAAGGCGACGTAGTAGGGCGAATCGGGCTTCTGGGTGACGATGGCAACGCGCAGCCAGCGCACGGACACTTCGTCCAGCGCGCGATCCATCTTGAGCTTGCGCGCCCATTCGAGCACGCGCGCTTCCTTGTCGCGCGCCACGCCGCCGCGCCCGTTCAACACGCGCTCGACCGTGGAATAGCTCACGCCCGAGGCCTTCGCGACGTCTTCCATCGTGGGTTTGCGTCTCGTGTTCATGCGCGCTTTCCGTGCTTTCCAGTAGACGAGTGATTCTGAGGAATTCTCCTCAAGAATCCGTTTGAGAGCGGAAATTCATTCAACTACATTTTAACCATCCAAACGGGCTGTCCGCGCGGACATCGACACGACACAAACTGGAGACACCCCATGAACATGACGAGATTTCGCGTGGGCCGCATGTGCGCGGCCGCGCTCGCGGCAATGGCGCTCTGTAGCGGATTCGCGGCGAATGCGGCGCATGCCGACGAGCGCTTCGTGATGGTGAGTCACGGCTCGGATTCGAACGTGTGGTGGAACACCGTGAAAAACGGCATGCGCGACGCGAGTGAAGACTTCGGCGTGCCGGTCGATTACCGCAATCCGCCCACGGGCGACACCGGCGACATGGTCCGCATTCTCGAACAGGCCTCGGCGCGCAACTACGCGGGCGTCATCACCACGGTGCCGAATCAGGAGATGATCCAGAAAGGCCTCGCGGGTGTGAAGGCGAAGCATATTCCGGTCATCACGATCAACGGCGGCCCGGAAGCGGGCATGAAGCTCGGTGCGATCCTGCACATCGGCCAGCCCGAATACGAAGCGGGCAAAGCCGCGGGCGAGCGCGCGAAAGCTGCCGGCATTCACGACTTTCTGTGTGTGAATCACGGTGCGGACATCCAGGCGCTGTGGGACCGCTGCAAGGGTTTTGCCGACGCCATCGGCGCCGACTACAAGAAGTCCACGATGGATAGCGGCGAAGACCCGACTGTCATCGAAAGCAAGGTGGCCGCGTATCTGCGCTCGCATCCCAACACCCAGGCGATTCTCGCGCTCGGCCCCGATCAGGCGATGGGCGTGCTGCGCGGCGTGACCGACGCGGGCAAGGCCGGCAAGCTCTATGTCGCGACGTTCGATCTTTCGCCGGATATCCTCAAGGCCGTTCAGGCAGGGCAGATCCAGTTCGCAATCGATCAGCAGCCCTATCTTCAGGGTTATCTCTCGGTGGCGGCCATGGCGATTGCGGTGCGCGACAAGACCACTGACCCGGCCCATATCGTCGCCGCGCTCAAGGACGACAAGAAGGTGGCGGCGCGTCTCGCGAAGTACGACCTCAAGCCGGTTTATACCGGTTCGACGGTGAGTTCCGGTCCGAGCTTCGTCACGCGAGACAACCTCGCGCCCGTGCAGAAGTACGCGGGTTCGTACCGGTGAAAGCAGGCATGAAAGAGACAACCTCTCGCGCGGAGCACGGCAAATGAACATCGACATGAATGCGTGGTACCGGGTGGAAATCGACCGCAAGCGTCTCAAGGCATTTTCCACGCGCACCAACGCGCGGGGGCTGATTCAGGTGGGCGGCTTCCTCGCGCTCGTCGTGGCGACCGGCGCGCTCGCGTGGTATTCGCTCGGCACGGCCTGGGCGATTCCCGCCTTCTTCCTGTACGGCACGGTGTTCGCGTTCAGCGAGGCCGCCGCGCACGAGCTGGGGCACGGGACCGCGTTCAAGACGCGCTGGATGAACGAGACCGCCTACTGGATCATTTGCTTCATGTCGTGGCGCGAACAGGTGTACAGCCGCTGGCTGCATGCGCGGCACCACACCTTCACGCATCTGACCGCCGAACCTTATCAGGACCCCGAACTGGCGTTCAAGCGGCCGCTCAGTTACGTGAAGCTCGTGACGGATTTCTTGCGCATTTCGCATGGCATCCAGTTTCTCGGCGCGATCGTGCTGCACAGCTTCGGCATCGTGACGAAGGGCGCGAAAGACGTGGTGCCGCCAGCCGAGTACCGCAAGATGTGCGCGAATTCACGCGTGCTGCTCGCGTGCTACGTGGCCGTGTTCGCGTGGGCGCTGCTCGCGCATAGCGGGCTGCCAGTCCTGTTCCTGTTCGTTTCGCGTGCCTATGGCACCTGGCTGCATGAGCTGTGCGCGCTCACGCAGCACACGGGGCTCAAGGAGAATGTGCTCGATCACCGCGTGTCGAGCCGCACGGTGCTGCTCAATCCCGTGGTGCGCCTTCTCTACTGGAACATGAACTATCACATCGAGCATCACATGTTTCCGAGCGTGCCGTTTCACGCGCTGCCCGGTTTTCATGCTGCGGTAGCTTCGCAAATGCCGAAGCCCTACGCGGGACTGTGGCCAGCGTGGCGCGAGATTCTTGGGATCTTCGCGCGCCAGCAGCGCGATCCGGAGTATGTGGTCGTGCGCGAACTGCCGATGGGCAAGCGCGGCGACGCGGTGGCGTAGCGTACGACTTCCGCTCAGGAAGCCTGCGCGCCGCGCGCGTTGGCGGCGCGGCGGCCGAATGCCTGGCGGACCCAGCTTTGCGCGTTCACCACCAGCAGACCCACCAGCACGAGCGCCGAGCCAAAGAGGAACGCGGGCTCCACGCGCTCGTGCAGCAGCACGACGCCGAACGCCACGCCGAACAGCGGCGTCATGAACGAGAGAATGCCGAGGCGCGCGGCCAGATAGCGGCGCAGCAGCCAGAACCACACGAGATAGCTGACGAACGAGACGAGCAGCGTCTGGAACGCGAGGGAGGCCAAGGCGAGCGGCGTGCCCCGAAAATGCGCCTGGCCGGTCAGAAACGCGAACGGCATCAGCACGACGAAAGCGCCCGCCAGTTGATAGAAGAGCGTTTGCGTGGCGGGGGCCTCGCTCAGGCGGCTCGTGCGCACGACAACGGTGGTGAGCCCCCACGCCGCGCCCGCGCACAGGCCCATGAAGTCGCCGAGCAGCCACAACGGCGAGCCCGGTGTGCCGTCGCCCAGCAGCGCGGGCCCGAGGAACGTGATGGCGATGCCCGCGAAGGCGATCGCAATGCCGACCCATTGCAGCCGCGCGAGGCGTTCGTCTGGCAGGCGCACATGCAGGCCGATGGCGGCGAACATCGGCGCGGTATAGAGAAACACGGCCATGTGCGAGGCATTGGTCCAGCGCAGGCCCATCGCCACGAACACGAATTCGATCGCGAACAGGCCACCCGTGACGAGCCCGGCGCCGCGCGCGACGCCCGGCAGCCAGCGCTCGCGCGAAACGAGCCGGTTGAAGAGCCAGACGAGCGCCGCCGCCACGCCCGAGCGCAGCCCGATCTGCAGCATGGGCGGGATGTCCCCGGCCACCGCCTTGATCGCGGCCTGCTGCAGACCCCATGCGAGGCATAGCGCCACCATGATGGCCACGGCCGTTGCGTCGACTTGCTTTCTCATTGCGGACTCGCTGACTTGAAGGATTCGGCTGAAGTTTGTTGGCAGTGGGCGTAGTATTGATGCGTCGGGATGCGCGCATATAGCGCAAAACTGACAATCGATAGCCTCAGACCGCCATGCCCAACATGCCTAAAGTGCCTGACCGTGCGCGCCCGGCGCGCCATCTGCGCCTGCCGCCCTTTACCGATGTGCTGCCCACGCCCGTATTCTTCCGCATGGAGCACATGCCTTCGCACGCCACTTATCCGCAGATGTGCCACCCGTGGGGCGAGTTCGTCTACGCGTTCAGCGGCACGACCGAGGTGAAGGCGGGCGACGAGCACTACATCACGCCGCCGCATCTCGGGCTCTGGATCGCGCCGGGCACGGAACACGTGGGCTTCAACGAGCAGGAGACGGTGCATTGCTCGGTGTACATCAGCCGCGACCTGTGCTCGCGCATGCCGGCAACGAGTTGCGCGGTCATGGTGTCGCCGCTCGTGCGCGCGATTCTCGAGCATCTGCGCGTGACGCCGGTGGAAGAAGAGGGGGAAGCGCCGCGCGCGCGTCTGTTGCGCGTGCTCGTGGATCAGCTGTCGACCTGCGCGACCACGGGCAGCTTCGTGCCGCATACCGACGACGCCGATCTCAACGCGATCCTCCAGGTGCTGCGCCAGAATCCTGCCGACAATCGCTCGCTCGCTGAACTGGCCGATGCATTTCACATGAGCGAGCGCACGCTCATGCGCCGCGCGCAAAACGAGCTGGGCATGTCGTTGACGGAGTGGCGCCAGCGCATCCGGCTCGTGAACGCGCTGCCCATGCTGCACGCGGGGCGCAGCGTCGAGGCCGTGGCGCTGGATTTGGGGTACGCCACGTCGTCGGCTTTCATTGCAATGTTCCGACGATTGACGGGCACGAGTCCCGGGCAGTTCGTGGCGCGTACGCGTTAAGCATAGGGGCGCGCGCAACCATTACCAGACCTCACGAAACCCCACAAAACCCTAAAGATTCCCCGCGCGTGCGCCGTTAGAGCATGCATGAAAACCCTACTCACCCAGACCGACGCACGCTTCATCCTGTCGATCGCCCTCGAACTGGCCGAAAGCCAGGCCGCCGCGGCCGGGGTTCAGTTCGAATCGGCGGCAGGATCGGCAATTTGCGACGATGTGATCGCCGCCACGCTTTCGCAGTTCGCGCCTACTGTGACGATCGACGAGTTCTACGGCCTGCTGGACCGGCCCGAGGTGCTGCACTGAACGGCAGCGACGCTGAAAAAAAGCGGGCGCTCACGCCGTGAGCGCCCGCAGCTTCGTTGCATCGGCAACGAAGTCGAAGTTTGCTTAGAACTTCTGACGCAAGCCCACGCTCACGATGGCTTGCGACTGCGTGGCCGACGAGTGACCGTTGCCCTTGTCGGACACCGAAGCCGTCGCCGCGACCGGATTGCCGGCGGCGTCGAGCGTCATGCCCGATGCATGCTGGTAGCCCGCGAGCAGATACACCGTCGAGCGCGTCGAAAGATCGTAAGTCGCGCCTACCGAAACGTTGTGGTACTGCGCGTCCTCATCCACGCCTTCCACGGCGCTGCCACGGGTGTAGCTGTAGCCCGCGAACAAATGGGTGCGCGGCTGCACGTTCCACTGCGTGAAAATACCCGCGATATTGAAGATCGCGTTGCCCGAGAACAGCGAATTCGCGCCCGAGCGGTACTGCACGTTGCTGTAGTTCACGCCGACCACGGCCGGGCCGAAGTCCCACGTCGCGCCTGCCGCCACGACCTGCTGCGATTGCGCGCTCGCATAGCCTTCGTTGATTGACGAGTTGAAAGTGCCGTCGTACGTGCCCTGCCACTTGCCGTAGGTGGGATCGTCGAGGCCGGTCTTGCTGTTGTCCGAGCGCTCATAGCCCACGCCTATGCGCAGCGGTCCGTTCGCATATCCCGCGCCCACGCTCCACGTGTTCTTGCGCTTCATGCTGCCAGGCTGGCCGCCAAATCCGTACAGCGCGCCGAACGTGAAGCCCGCATAATTCGCGCTCGTGTACTTGATCGAGTTGTCCACGCGCGTGGTCTGGTCGAGGTCGTCGATGTCGCCCGGATGCGCGCCGAATCCGCCGATGAAGTTCACGGGCGCGACCGGCCCGACGAAGTCGTCGAGCGAGGTGTACTGGCGGCCCATGGTGAGCGAGCCGTAGCGCTGGTCCGCGAGCCCCACGAAGGCCTGGCGGCCGAACAGGCGCCCGCTTTGGCCCGAGGTGCCGTTCGTGATGTCGAAGCCGTCTTCGAGCAGGAAGATGGCCGCGAGCCCGTTGCCCAGATCCTCCTTGCCCTTGATGCCCCAGCGGCTGCCCGAGAGATTGCCGGTGGAGAGCGCCACGTTCGAATGGCCCGTGTACGCGCCCGTGGTGCCCGTACGCTCGTTGCTGCGATACGTGATGCCGGCGTCGGCAATGCCATAGAGCGTGACCGAACCTTGCGCCAGCGCGACGCCGGCCAGCGAGAACAGAACTGGTGCGGCGAGCAGGTGTTTTCTCATCATTTGTTGTTTCAACGTCTATAGATCGCCTCGTGAGCGATTTTCTGGTTATGCGCGCACGCGCTCGCGGCCTCGTAGACGAGACCGCAAGCGCGAAACGCGGGGGAGGAAAAGGGGCGGCGCTAAGTGCGTTAGCGCTTGAGCGTTGCGCCGGGCGGTGATTCCGGCGTGCTCACGGTGACGGTCTTGCGGACCTTCGCGACGTCTTCGGCGCTCACTGGCGCGCCGGCGTTGCCCCAGCTCGTGCGCACGAAGGTGGACACGTCGGCCACTTCCTGGTCGGACAGACGCCAGCCGAACGGCGGCATCGTGAACGACGAGGGCGCGGATTTCGTGCCTTCGAGCGCGCTGCCTGCGAGCAGCACGTGAATCAGCGAAGTGGGGTCCTTACCCTGCACGACCGGGTTGCCGCCGAGTGCCGGGAACACGCGCGTGTAGCCGCGTCCGTCGCTGCGGTGGCAGGCCATGCAGTTGTCGCGATAGACCGCCGCGCCGCGTGCGCTCGCATCGCCGTTTTGCAGCTTGTTCGCGGCGGCGGGATCGTAGGCGTACGACGTCTCCTTCGGGTCGCTCGTGGGCAGCGTCTTCAGGTAGCGCGCGATGGCGAGCAGGTCCGCGTCGTTCACGTGCTGCATGCTGTGCTGAACCACGTCGGTCATGCCGCCGAACGCGGCGGTATGCAGATTGCGCCCGGACTTGAGGAACTGCACGATGTCGTCCTCGCTCCAGCTGCCTAAGCCCGTGCGCGGGTTGCCGCGCAGGCTCGAAGGCACCCAGCCGTCGATCGGGCCGCCGCCTGCGAGGAAGTCGTCGCCTTCAAGATCGGTGAGCGCGAGTTCCTGCATCGTGCTTGCGCGCGGCGTGTGGCACGCGCCGCAGTGGCCGAGGCCCTGCACGAGATGCGCGCCGCGCGCGACGATCGCATCGTTGTAGTGCGCGCCGTCGAACGCCTGCACCTTCGGTGCGAACAGCATGCGCCAGGCGCCGAGCGGCCAGCGCATCGAGAGCGGCCAGGGAATGTCCACGGCGCGGTTCTGCACGTGTACGGGCCCGACGCCACGCATGAAGTACGCGTACAGCGCTTTCATGTCGTCATCGCTCAGGCGTGCGTACGAGGGGTAGGGCATCGCGGGGTAAAGCGTCTCGCCGTTCGGCCGCACGCCTTCGCGCACGGCTTTGGCGAAGTCGTCGTAGCGCCACTTGCCGATGCCGGTGTTCGCGTCGGGCGTGATGTTGGTCGAGTAGATCGCCCCGATGGGCGTGTCGAACTTCAGGCCGCCCGCGAACGGCTTGCCGCCCTGTGCGGTGTGGCAGGCAATGCAGTCGCCGGCGCGCGCGAGGTATTCGCCATGCGCGACGAGCGCGGCGTTGGGCAGTTCGGCCGCGTGCGCCGCGAATGATGTGAACGCCGCGACAGCCGCACCCGATACCGTTGCGCGTGCAACGTTCGCCCACGCGGAGAAAAGATTCTTCTTCATGCGGCTCTTCACACGCTCACCAGCGGACCGGGGTTCTTCAGATACTGGTTGCGAATGGCTTTCGCGCTCCAGTAGGCGAGGGCGGCGACGAGGCCGGTCGGGTTGTAGCCGATCCCCTGCGGGAACGCGGAGGCGCCCATCACGAACACGTTGTGCACGTCCCAGCTCTGCAGATAACGGTTGATGACGCTGGTGTTGGGGTCGTTGCCCATCACGGCCCCGCCCACGAGGTGGGTGGTCTGGTAGCGGCGCGAGTCGAAGTGCGCGCCGAATTCGCGCGTGTACACGTTGATGGCCTTCGGGCCCATCGCCTCGGCAATCTTTTGCATCTGGCCCGTCACGTACTGCGCCATCTTGATGTCGTTGTCCTTCCAGTCGAAGGTCATGCGCAACAGCGGCTGGCCGTACGAGTCGCGGTAGGTCGGGTCGAGGTCGAGGTACACGTCGCGGTAGGACATGTTGGAGCCGTGCGCATCCATCGAAATGGTGTGCGCGTAGTGGTCCTTCACGGCCTTCTTCCACCCGGCGCCCCAGTTCGGCGTGCCCGCGGGCGTGGCGATGCCGCTGATCGGCTTGACGCCCGCCTGGTTCACCCACAGCGGCGAGCCGCCCACGAAACCGAGCGGCCCGTGGTCGAAGTTGTCGGCATTGAAGTCGTCCACGGCCACGCCGTTGCCGCCCGCGCCGATGAACGGATTCGTCCAGGTGTCCTTGTCAAAGAACGCCGTGATGGTCGAGAGGTTCTGGTACGCGAAGTTGCGGCCCACCACGCCCTCGCCCGAGACCGGGTCATAAGGCTTGCCGATGCCCGAGAGCAGCAGCAGGTGTACGTTGTGATACTGGAACGCCGAGACGATCACGAGGTCGGCGGGTTGGAACACTTCCTGGCCTGCCGGATCGATGTAGGTCACGCCGGTGGCGCGCTTTTTCGTGTCGTCGAGTTCCACGCGCAGCACGTGGCACTTCGAGCGCAATTCGAAGTGCTTTTCCTGCTTGAGCGCGGGCAGAATGTTGAGATTCGGCGAAGCCTTCGAATACATGTAGCACGCGTAACCGCTGCAATAGCCGCAGAAGTTGCACGGGCCCATCTGCACGCCATACGGGTTCGTGTACGGCCCCGACGTGTTGGCCGAAGGCAGCCGGTACGGATGCAGACCGAGGGACTTCGACGCGTCGAAGAAGCGCTGCGCCGAATACGTATTCAGTTGCGCGGGCAACGGAAAGTTGTCGCTGCGTGCGGCTTCGAACACGTTGCCGTCGCCAACCACATTGCCTTTGACCTTGTACGCCTGGCCCGAGGTGCCGAATACCTTCTCCGCGAAGTCGAAGTGCGGCTCCAGTTCGTCGTAGCTCACGCCGTAGTCCTGGATCGTCATGCCTTCGGGGATGAACTTCTTGCCGTAGCGCTCCTCGTAGTGGCTCTTCAGGCGCAGCTCTTCGGGCGTGATGCGGAAATGCACGCCCGACCAGTGCAGGCCCGCGCCGCCCACGCCTTCGCCAGGCAGGAACGCGGCGAGCTGGCGGTAGGGCAGCGCGGTGTCGTTCACACCGTGGCGGATCGAGACGGTGGTCTTCGAAAGGTCGAGGAAGAGCTTCTTGCGGATGTTGTACGTGAGTTCGTCGATGGTGTTGGGGTACGCGCCGTCCGGGTAGGTGTCGCGATACTCGCCGCGCTCGAGCGCGACCACGGTGAGGCCCGCTTCCGTCAGTTCCTTCGAGAGGATCGCGCCGGTCCAGCCGAAGCCGACAACCACGGCATCGACGTGAGGTTTCTTGATCGCCATTTACGTACGCTCTCCGTTGATCGAGACCGGGCCGTACGGGTAAGGCTTGCCGTTCTGGTTGACGAAATCCATGAAGTCGGCGCGCGCGCCGGGGAAACCGATCATCTTCCACGCGGCCATGTCGCGGTTGCCGCCGTGGATCGGGTCGCAGAAGTAGCCTTCGCGCGTGTTCTGCAGCAACTGGCCGAAGAACACGGAGGCCGGCACGCCGTCCAGTTCGACCTTGCCCGCTTCGAGCGCGCCGAGCACGCTGTCGCGCGTGCTGGCGTCGAGCGCGTCGAAGTCCTTGCCGTACGCCTTCGTGCAGTACGCGTTCACGGCCTGGATGCCGAGCCGGTAGATGTCGCGCGGCACGAGCTTCAACTGGTAGCCGAGTTCGGGCACGCCTTGCTGGAACGGCCCCTGCAGGTACCAGAGCGCGCCGTGCGCGTAGGGCGTGTCCATCTGCCGGTCGATGAATTCGGGCACGCCCGCTTCCAGCGCGCCGGGGCCTTCGGAATCGGCGGGAATCAGGCGGTCTGCGGCGGCTTCGACAAAGGCCCACTCGCGCGCGTCGAAGAAGCGCGGCTTGTAGGCGGCGGCCTGCCCGGCTTGAGGCGCTGCGTTCGGCGCAGAGGCGGCGCTGCCCGCCGTGGCGGTTGCGCCCGACGGCGCTTTGCCGCCCTCGCAGCCCGCCAGGGCGCTGGCCGGCACGAGCACCGCTGCCGTGCGTAGGAAGCCGCGGCGTGTCGTGAGAGGAGATTCAGACATTGTGGGATTCTGTATGAGTTCGGCGCGGCGTGATTCGATCGTGTCCGCGTAGCGATCTTGCCCGCTGCGCGCGACATGCCACCGCGACGGCCAAGGAACGCAGATGTTAAATGGAACCGGTTCCACGATTGGGACGCGATTCTACAATATTCCTTTACGGGGCCTGTACCGGCCGCGCAGGGGCGGGGCGGGCCCTGCAACGGGGCTCTCCGAACAAACCCTAACAAATGCAACAAGTTGTTTGACAACTAAGGCGGGCCGATGCTACTGTGCACGGTATTGACAACCCTCCATCCCAGCACGAGGCCTCATGAACGTGTCCCCGATTGTCGAGAGCGAATTCGCCTCGACTGTGATGGCAGTGCCGCCGCTCGCACGCCGCCCCGACTTCTCCCTCGACGTTGAACAGAACGGCAAGCTGATCCGCCATATGGAAGCGGGCGGCATTCGCACGCTGCTGTACGGCGGCAATGCGAACCTGTACCACGTCGCCGTGAGCGAATTCCGTGAGTTGCTTGACATGCTCGCCGACCTCACCGCGCCCGAAACGCGCGTGATCCCGGCCATCGGTCCCGACTACGGCAAGATGCTCGACCAGGCGCGCATCCTCGCGCAAACGTCGTACAAGACGGCCATGGTGCTGCCGTTGTCCGGCTTCACCACGCCCGCAGGCGTGGAAGCGGGCCTCACGCGCATCGCCGACACCGCAGGCATTCCGCTCACGCTCTATATCAAGAGCGAAGACTATGTCGACGTGGACACGCTCGTGCGCCTGATCGACCGTGGCACGCTCATCGCCGTCAAGTACGCCATCGTGCGCAAGGACCCGGCGAACGACCCGTATCTGCGCCGCCTGCTGCAAAGCGTGCCGGCTTCGAAGGTCGTCTCGGGCATGGGCGAGCGCCCGGCGCTCGTTCACGTGCGCGACTTCGGTCTGGCCGCCTGGACCACGGGCTCGGGCTGTATCGCTTCGAACACCATCATGGCGCTCTTGAAGGCCGCGAAGGAAGGCCGTGCGGAAGAAGCGCAACGCCTCTACGATGCCTTCATGCCGCTCGAAACGCTGCGCGACGACATCTCGCTGATCCGCGTGCTGCATGACGCCGTGACGCTCTCAGGCATCGCCGACATGGGTCCGATCCTGCCGCTGCTCTCGCAGTCGCCTGCTGAAGCACTGCCGGCGATCGGCGCGGCTGCCAAGGCGCTGCTCGCATTCGAGCAGAAGCTGGCCGCTTCGGCCCAGACGGCCAACGCGTAAGCGGCGGCGAAAAGCAATTGAACGGAGCGAACATGCAGATTACTGGAGCCATGCTGCTGGGCGCGCAAGCGGTGCGCGGCGAGGCGGGCGAGATGCGCGCCTTCGCGCCGGCGCTCGGTCAGGAGATCGAGCCGTCGTTCGGCCTCGGCGGTAAGACCGAAGTCGCGCGCGCTTGCGAACTCGCGGCGCAGGCGTTCGACGCCTTCCGCGCAGCCCCGCACGAAACGCGTGCGCGCCTGCTCGAAGCGATCGCCGAACGCATTCTCGGCATTGGCGACGCGCTGATCGAGCGCGCGCATCTCGAATCGGCGCTGCCCAAGGCGCGCCTCGAAGGCGAGCGTGGCCGCACGGTTGGCCAACTGCGTCTTTTCGCATCGCTCGTGCGTGACGGTCGCTGGTGCGGCGCCGTGCTCGACTCGGCGCTGCCTGAGCGCAAGCCGCTGCCGCGCTCGGACCTGCGCGCGCATCGCATCCCGGTCGGCCCCGTGGCCGTGTTCGGCGCGAGCAACTTCCCGCTGGCGTTCTCGGTGGCGGGCGGCGATACGGCTTCGGCGCTGGCCGCCGGCTGCCCAGTCGTCGTGAAGGCGCACCTGGCGCACCCCGGCACCTCGGAACTCGTGGGCCGTGCGATCCAGCAGGCGGTGGCTGACGTCGGTCTGCCCGAAGGCGTGTTTTCGCTCGTCTTCGGCGGCGGCAATGAAGCGGGCGAAACGCTCGTGGCGCATCCGGCCATCAAGGCGGTGGGCTTCACGGGTTCGCGCCGCGGCGGTCTCGCGCTTTCGCATATCGCGGCCGCGCGCCCCGAGCCGATTCCGGTCTACGCCGAAATGAGCAGCATCAACCCGATGTTCGTGCTGCCCGCGGCGCTGGCCGCTCGCGGCGAAGCGCTCGCGCAAGGCTTCGTCGATTCGCTCACGATGGGCGTGGGCCAGTTCTGCACGAACCCGGGCCTCGTGCTCGCGATCGACTCGCCGGAACTCGACCGCTTCGTGAAGGCGGCAAGCGCCGCGCTCACGCAGAAGCCCTCGCAAAGCATGCTGACGGCGGGCATCGCCTCGACGTATGGCGAAGCCGTTGCCGCGCGCAAGCAATTGCCCGGCATCGAGAACCTGGCCGAAGGCACGAAGACGGACGCGCATTGCGACGCGCTGCCGGTGCTCTTCAAAGCGAGCGCCGAGCAATTCCTCGCGCAGCACGCGTTGTCCGACGAGATCTTCGGGCCGACCTCGGTGGTCGTGGCGTGCCGCGACGAAGCCGAACTCGCGCGCGTGGCGGAGCACCTCGAAGGCCAGCTCACGGCGACGCTGCACATCGACCGCGACGACTACGCAATGGCTGCGCGCCTGATGCCGATTCTCGAGCGCAAGGCCGGCCGCATTCTCGCGAACGGTTTCCCGACGGGCGTCGAAGTCTCGTATGCGATGGTTCACGGCGGCCCGTTCCCGGCCACCTCGGACGCGCGCACGACTTCGGTGGGCGCGATGGCGATCGAGCGTTTCCTGCGTCCGGTCTGCTATCAGGACCTGCCGGCTGAACTTCTGCCGGTCACACTGCAGAACGACAATCCGCTCGCGCTGTGGCGTTTGCGCGACGGCGAGCTGGTGAAGCAGTAATCCCGCGAAGGCGGTCGGGGAAGCGCCTGCAGAAGCTTTGCAGGCGCTTTCTCCAAACGGATGCCGACAAGAGGCTCACAGTAGTCTCACAAAGAGCCTGACGTTGCTTGACAACTTGGTGCGTGGTTCGGCATCCTGTGTCCGGCTTGGGCAATACAAAAAATGGCCGCGTTAGAACAAATTCCATAACAAGTGTGAGGAGATGCGATGTTCGATGGACGCTTGAAGGCCAGCGTGCTGGCCGTGTGTGTGGCGGCCGCCACGGCGCTCGGCATGAGCGCGGCCAAGGCCGATCCCGTTTCCCTGAACATTGTCGACGTGGCCGGTAACCTGCAGCTCACGCAGAAGGCCTTCGAAGCGTTCAAGGCGAAGAACCCGAACCTCGTCTCCAATATCACTTACACCAACGCGCCCGCGCCGCAGTTGCCTGGCAAGATCAAGGCAATGCAGGCCGCCGGCCGCGCCGACATCGATCTCGTGCTGACGGGCACTGACGCGCTCGCCGCCGGCATCGAACAGAATTTGTGGATGAAGCTGCTGCCGGATCAGCAGGCAGCGCTGCCGGGCGTGCTCGACAAGTACGCGCCGGGCCCGCGCAAGATGCAGGATCTCGCGCAAGGCTATGGCCTCGAAGTGTCGTACATGCCGGCCGGTCCGCTGATCGAATACAACCCGGCCAAGGTCGCCAAGCCGCCGCAAACGCCGCAGGAACTGCTGGCGTGGTGCAAGGCGAACCCCGGCAAGCTGATCTATGCGCGTCCGGCCAACTCAGGCCCGGGCCGCACGTTCCTGATGGGCCTGCCGTATCTGCTCGGCGACAAGAACCCGCAAGACCCGATCAACGGATGGGACAAGACCTGGGCGTTCCTGAAGGAATTGAACTCGTGCGTGCCGTACTACCCGGGCGGCACCTCGGCGGTGATGAAGGAACTGGGCGAGGGCACACGCGACATGACGGTGACCGTGACGGGCTGGGACATCAACCCGCGCGCGCTCGGCATCGTGCCGGCTGACTTCAAGGTGCAGGCGTTCAACAACATGACGTGGGTGAACGACGCCCACTTCATGGTCGTGCCGAAGGGCGTGTCGAAGGAGAAGCTCGCCGTGCTGCTCAAGCTCATGAACTTCATGCTCGAGCCGCAGCAGCAGGCCATGACGTATGACGACGGCTACTTCTACCCGGGCCCCGCGGTGAAGGACGTCACGCTGCAAATGGCGCCGAAGGAAAGCCAGGACGTGATCGCGAAGTACGGCCGCCCCGAGTACGCGAAGTGGCTCACGGCTTATCCGCATGTCCAGCCGCTTTCGGCCCAGGCCATGGTCGCGGCATTCCAGAAATGGGACCGCGAAGTTGGTTCGCAGAAGTCGCAGTAACGAGAGGAAGGAAGAGGAAGACTCAGCAATGGACGGACGGTGCTTGTGTCGTTTCGCCTGGCGAGCGCCGTCCTCGATCCCTGCTCACGCAGGTTGATCTCATAGTCTTGTTGGTCAGGAACGTGTCATGAAGCATTCTTTCGATCGTCTGCGCCTCGACTCGGTATGCCGTAGCTTCACCAACGCGGAGGGGACGCAGCTCGCCGCGCTGCGCGATCTCGACCTCGACATTCGCCGCGGCGAATTCATCGCGCTGCTCGGCCCTTCGGGCTGCGGAAAATCCACGGCGCTCAATTGCATTGCCGGTCTGCAACCGCTCACGAGCGGCAGCATCTGGCTGGACGACCTGCGTATCGACGTGCTGCCGCCCGAGAAGCGCGGCTTCGGCATGGTGTTCCAGAACTACGCGCTGTTCCCGCACATGACGGTGCTGGAAAACGTCGGCTTCGGCCTGAAGATGCAGGGCGTGCCGCGCGAAGAGGCAAAGCGCCGCGCGCGCGAGGCACTGCAGCTCGTGCAACTCGTCGGTCATGAAAACAAGCTGCCCGGCCAGCTTTCGGGCGGCCAGCAGCAGCGCGTGGCGATTGCCCGCGCCATCGTCATCGAGCCGCCGCTCGTGCTCATGGACGAGCCGCTCTCGAACCTCGACACCAAGCTGCGCATTGAAATGCGCGCGGAAATCCGCCGCATTCACGGCCAGCTCGAACGCGCCACCATCTACGTGACGCACGATCAGGACGAAGCGCTTTCGATGGCGGACCGCATCGTCGTGATGAAAGAGGGCGCCGTGCAGCAGGTGGCGACGCCGAAGGAAGTCTATAGCCGGCCGTCGAATTTGCATGTGGCGCGCTTCATGGGCTTTCGCAACGTGCTGCCGTTTGCCATTACGGGCGAGCAGGGCGACCATATCGCGATGTCGTCGTCGGGCATCACGCTCACTGGCGTGCCGATGGGCGAACTGAACGGCGGCGAGATCTCGGTGGCCATGCGTCCCGAAGATTTCGAGCGCGCGAACGCGGGCGACGCCAACGCGTTCGACGTGGAAGTGGAAATGGTCGAGTACGGCGGCCGCGATTCGCTGCTGCTCGCCAACGCGCCGTTCGGCAAGTTGTGGGCGCGCGTGGAAGGCGAATTCGCAGCGGGCGAGCGCGCCACGCTGCGCGTTGCGCCTTCGCACGTGCTGGCCTATGCGGAGCGTGCGTCGTGAGCACGCTCATTGCGTCGTTGACCCGGGCGCCGCGCGATTCGCGCGGCTGGCTCATCACGCCTGCGCTCGGCTTCATCATCGCGATGTTCCTCTATCCGTTCGCCTATGGTCTCGTGCTGTCGTTCAAGCCGATGAATGGCGGCGGCATGTTCGCGAACTATCTGCAGTTCATTCACGACCTCGCGCTGTGGCCCACGGTTTTCGTCACGCTCAAGCTGGCGGTGCCCGCGACCCTCATCAACGTCGGGCTTTCGCTGCCGGTGGCCTTTGCGCTGCGCCGCAAGTCGCCGTACCAGAAGCTCGTGACCACGCTGCTCGTGATTCCCGTCACGCTCGGCACGGTGCTGATCGCCGATGGCATGCTCAGCTACTTCGGCCCGAACGGCTGGTTCCCGCAGGCGCTGCACGCGCTGCATCTGTACACGAGCGAAGAGATCCGCCTCACGCACAACTACTGGGGCGTGCTGATCTCGCTGATCGTTTCGGGTTTCCCGTTCGCGTTTTTGCTCACGCTTTCGTACGTCACCGGCATCGACCCGACGCTCGCGCGCGCGGCGGCAACGCTCGGCGCAGGCCCGTGGCAGCAGTTCCGCCAGATCTATTTGCCGCTGCTCGCGCCCGGTCTCACGATGGCCGCGTGCCTTTCGTTCGTGCAGGCGTATTCGGTGTTCCCTTCGGCGGTGCTGCTCGGTGCGCCCGCCGGCCCCACGCGCGTGATCTCCATCGCGGCTTCGGAAGCGGCGTTCGAGAGCTATGACTACTCGCTCGCCTCGACCATCGCGATCGTGATGGGCTTCGTGCAGCTGGTCGTCGTGGCCGCGATGTTGAGCGCGAAGCGCTTCTTCTACTCGGGCCCGGTGAGTGGAGGGAAAGGCTGATGACCGCACATCAACGTAACGCGGCCGGCCTCGGTTCGGGTGCGCAGGTGGGCGAGGAACGTGCCACGCCCGCCGCCAATGCCGCGCCGGCAAAGCCCGCTTCGCGCCTGCCCGACGTGCTCTGGAAAGTGTTCATCTGGGGCGGCGTGGTGTTCTTCCTGCTCAACGTGGTGCTGCTGATCGCCACCGTGGGCGTGAACTCGATCGCCACGCGCTGGTTCGGCACGCCGTTGCCGCAAGGCTTCACGCTGCACTGGTATGCACAGGCGTGGCGCGACTTCCAGCTTTCGAGCGTGCTGTGGGTGACGTTCGAAGTGGTGGGCTCGGTCGTGCTGCTCTCCATCGCGCTGGGCGTGCCCGCCGCGTACGCATTGGCACGCGCGCAGTTTCCCGGCAAGCGCATGGCCATGCTCGTGTTCCTGCTGCCGCTCATGGTGCCGCCCGTCACGTACGGCATTCCGATGGCGACCGCCATGTACCAGGTCGGCCTCGCGGGCACGCTGCCCGGCGTGATCCTCGCGAACCTGGTGCCCGCGCTGCCGTTCGTGATCCTCGTGATGACGCCGTTCATCGAGCAGATCGATCCGAATCTGGAATCGGCCGCGCGCATTTTCGGCGCAAACACGCTGCGCTATTTCCGTTATGTATTGCTGCCGCTTCTCGTGCCCGGGATGCTGGCGGCGGGGCTGCTCGTGCTCGTGCGCACGATCGGCATGTTTGAACTCACTTTCTTTACCGCCGGACCCGACACGCAAACGCTGGTGGTTGCGCTGTACTACGCCGTCTTCTCGACGGGCGTGCGTGCGCCGCAATCCATCGACGCCATGGCGATGATCTATATGGCCATCACGCTTGCGTGGGTGCTGGTCGCCCTGCAGTTCGTCAGCCCGACACAGCTCGTGTCGCGCGTGAAGGAGCAACGCTAGGCCAGTGCCGGCGGCTTTACTGGAAACACCTGGAGCAACGCAAGATGAGCAAGAAGCGAAAGACCCCCGAAGAACTGCGCAGCCACCGCTGGTATGGCGTGAACGACCTGCGGTCGTTCGGCCACCGCTCGCGCACCGCGCAGATGGGCTACAGCCGCGAAGAGTACGCGGGCAAACCGGTGATCGCGATCCTCAATACGTGGAGCGAGATCAACCCTTGCCATACGCACTTCAAGCAGCGCGTGGAAGAGGTCAAGCGCGGCATCTGGCAAGCGGGCGGTTTCCCGATCGAGCTGCCGGTGCAAACGCTCTCCGAGCCGTTCCAGAAACCCACCACGATGCTCTACCGCAACTTCCTCGCCATGGAAGCGGAAGAGACGATCCGCTCGTACCCGGCCGACGGCGTCGTGCTGATGGGCGGCTGCGACAAGACCACGCCCGCACTGCTGATGGGCGCGATCTCGATGGACCTGCCCACGATCTTCCTGCCCGCGGGCCCGATGCTCAACGGCAACTGGAACGGCGTGACGCTCGGCTCGGGCTCGGACACCTGGAAGTACTGGGCCGACCTGCGCGCGGGCAAGATCACGGAAGAAGACTGGAAGGGCGTGGAAGGCGGCATCGCACGCTCGCCGGGCCACTGCATGACGATGGGCACGGCGTCGACGATGACGAGCGCCGCGGAAGCGCTCGGCTTCACGCTGCCTGGCTTCGCCTCGATCCCCGCGCCGGACTCGCGCCATGCGCAGATGTCCGCGAAAACGGGCATGCGTATCGTCGAAATGGTGTGGGAAGACCTGAAGCCTTCGGACATCATCACGCGCAAGTCGGTCGATAACGCCGTGACCACGTGTCTCGCGCTCTCGGGTTCGACCAACGCGATCGTGCACATGATCGCGCTCGCGCGCCGCGCCGGTGTCGATCTCACGCTCGCGCAGTACGACGAAATCGCACGCCACACGCCGGTGCTCGCGAATATCCGCCCGACCGGCAAGTACCTCATGGAGGACTTCTACTACGCTGGCGGCCTGCGCGCGATGCTCAAGGAACTGGGCGACCTGATCGACGGCACGCAGATGACCGTGAACGGCAAGACGCTCGGCGAGAACATTGCCGACGCCGAAATCTACAGCGAAGAGGTGATCTATCGCCGTGCGAAGCCGCTCATGCCGGATACGGGTCTCGCCGTGCTGCGCGGCAACCTCGCGCCGGACGGCGCGGTGATCAAGCCGGGCGCAGCGGAAAAGCACCTGCACGTGCATACGGGCAAGGCGGTCGTGTTCAAGGACTACAACGACATGGCCGCGCGCATCGACAGCGAAGATCTCGACTGCGACGAGAACAGCGTGATCGTGCTCCAGCACGCGGGTCCGGTGGGCGCGCCGGGCATGCCCGAGTGGGGCCAGCTGCCGATTCCGCAAAAGATTCTGCAGAAGGGCGTGCGCGACATGTTGCGTATTTCCGACGCCCGCATGAGCGGCACGAGCTACGGCGCGTGCGTGCTGCACGTGGCGCCGGAGTCGTTTATCGGCGGTCCGCTCGCACTCGTGCAGGACGGCGACCTGATCGAGCTGAACGTGCCGGAGCGCCGCCTGAACGTGCTGATCTCCGACGAAGAGATGGCGCGCCGCAAGGCCGCGTGGGTCGCGCCGGAACCGCGCTTCAAGCGCGGCTATGGCGCGATGTACCAGATGCACGTGATGCAGGCCAACAACGGCTGCGAATTCGACTTCATGCAGCGTGACGGCGTGGGCGGCGCGTGCGCCAGCGCGGGCGGCGAACCCGAGATTCACTAAGGAGACACCTTCGGCAAGGAGCGCTTCAGGGGTGTCGCGCTCCCTGCCGGACAGGAGGCAATGTAGCAACCAGGGTTTTAACGAGTATCAAACCACAACGACTAAAGATAGGACTACCGATGAAAAAAACTATCCTCGCTTCCGCGCTTGGACTCGCGGCGCTGGGCGCACACGCGCAAAGCAGCGTCACGCTGTACGGTATCGTCGATACCGGTATTGGTTATCAGAGCAGCTCGGCGAAGCTCGGCAGCAACGCCGGCGGCGCTTCCGTTGTCAAGATGGTGCAGGGCGTGTGGGCCGGCTCGCGTTTCGGCTTCAAGGGTAGCGAAGATCTGGGCGGCGGCACGCGCGCGATCTTCCAGCTCGAAGAGGGCTACAACTCGGCAACCGGTGCGCAATCGACCTCGGGTCTGATGTTCAGCCGCGCTTCGTGGATCGGTGTCGCGAACGCCAACTACGGCACGCTGACGGCTGGCCGCCAGTACGCGCCGTACTACACGCTGCTCTCGCCGTACAGCCCGACCACGTGGCTGACCGGCGCATACGGCGCGCACCCGGGCGATATCGACTCGATGGACACGATCTATCGCATCAACAACTCGCTGGTCTATACGTCGCCGAACATCGCGGGCCTGACCGTGAGCGGCATGTACGCGCTGGGCGGTGTGGCGGGCGCGACCGGTGCAGGCCAGTCGTGGAGCCTGGCCGCGCAGTATCTGCATGGTCCGGCAGGCATCGCAGTGGGCTTCGAGCGCCTGAGCAACGCGGCGAACGGCGGCGGCCCGTGGGACGCGAACTCGACGGCGAACAGCGCCGGCGAGCCGGGCGTTTCGGCGCTCACCAACGGCTTCCAGTGGGCGCAGACGCAACAACGCCTCGCCGTGACGGCCGGCTACCAGTTCAGCTCGCAGTGGGATATTTCGGTGGCCTACTCGAACGTTCAGTACATCCCGGGCGTGAATTCGCACTTCGGCGACACGCAGATCTGGAACACGGGCGGCGTCGTGCTGCACTACAAGCCGATCACCGTGCTCGACCTCGCGGCCGGTTTCGCGTACACGCGCGCGACCAAGGCCAACGGCATCCAGAGCGCCGCTTCGTACGCACAGTACAACATGTCGCAGTACTACACGCTCTCGAAGCGCACGGGTATCTACTTCGTCGAAGCGTACCAGCGCGCGGGTGGCCAGACGCTCGGCACGCCTAGCGCGACCGGCGCAAGCAGCATCATCAACGCGACGGCCGACATCGGCGACGGCCAGAACAGCGCGCCGTCCTCGTCGCGCAGCCAGGTTGCGGGTGCGATCGGTATCGTTCACCGCTTCTAAGTCTTTTCACGCTCCGAAAGCAGTATCTTCGGCGGTGCCGGGTTTGCCCGGCGCCGCCGTTTTTTTTTGTTGGGGTGGGAATCGCTGCACAGCCACGCCGCTCATTGACGCTGCTGGCCGCCTGCTGCGTCATAAGTCAAGACGAGATATGCTGGAGCCACATGAAACTCCGCTATTGGCTAACCGTCTTCGTCGCGATCAGCGCAATTCAGCGCACACTGGGCACCCGCTTTCCTGGCTCCGTACTGGCTCCGTAGAATCGGCACGACATTCATGACTTCCTCACTTCATCTCTCCAACGTTCGCCTCGCCGATGGCCAGCGCGTTTGCGTCGCGGTCACCAACGGCTGCATCGAGGCAATCGGACCGCACGTCGCGGCCCAGCCGGACGTGCCGGTCGTGGACGGCGGCGCGGCCTTGCTCTTGCCGGGTTTCGTCGAAGGCCACACGCACCTCGACAAGAGCAACTGGGGCCGCCCGTGGTATCGCAACGAGGTCGGGCCGCTGCTCACCGATCGCATCGGCAACGAGCGCGAATGGCGCAAGACATCGGGCCACGACGCCGCTGCGCAGTCGCTCGCACTGTCGCGCGCATTCGTGCAGGCGGGCACGACGCGCATGCGAACCCATGTCGATATCGACACTGACGCGCGTTTGCGTTTTCTCGAAGGCGTGTTCGCCACGCGGCACACCATGGGCGATATCCTGGAGATGCAGATCGTCGCGTTTCCGCAGTCGGGCATGCTGATCCGGCCGGGTACGGTCGAACTGCTCGACAGCGCACTGGCGGCCGGCGCCGACGTGCTCGGCGCGCTCGACCCGGCGCTGATCGACGGCGATCCCGTCGCCTCGCTGAACGCCACGTTCGAACTGGCGGAGCGCCATCGCAAGCCGATCGATATTCATCTTCACGAGCCCGGCGAGGTTGGGGCGTTCACGCTTAAATTGCTGCTCGATCGCGTGCAGGCGCTCGGCATGCAAGGTCAGGTTGTCGTGAGCCACGCATTTTGTCTGGGCGCGTTGCCGGAGCGCGAGCGCGACGCATTGATCGAGCGCATCGCGCAACTGCGCGTGGCCTTGCTCACGAGCGCGCCGCCTTCGTGCCCGGTGCCGCCGCTCAAACTGTGCCGCGAAAAGGGCGTGACGGTGTTTGGCGGCAACGACGGCATTCGCGACACGTGGTCGCCATATGGCGTGCCCGACATGCTCGAGCGAGCCATGTTGATCGGCCTGCGCTACGACTTGCGGCGCGACGACGATATCGCGATCGCATTCGATTGCGTGAGCGATGCCGCCGCGCGTGGCTGCGGTTTCTCCGACTATGGCCTGCGCGCGGGCGCGCGTGCGGACCTCGTGGTCGTGGAGGCGGAGAGCGTTGCGCATGCCGTCGTCGCGCGGCCAAAGCGCAAGCTTGTCGTCGCGAACGGACGCGTCGTCGTGCGTGACGGCGAGTTGACCGTGTGAACAAGCGGCAGGACGTTCAGTATGTCGATGGGCCGATCGAGCACGGTTGCGTGATCGACGATGGCGCGCAGAACCATCAAGTGCCGCGCCACTCCATCTCAACTATCTGGCGGCCATCCAGGTCGTTGGTCCGAAATCTGTCCAAAGATTGAAAGCCGTTTCGCTGATAGAACGATAGCGGCGGTCCTGTATGGCACCAGAGGCGGATTTTCGCAGCATGCGAATCTGCTCTTGCCCCTGTGACGACCTGTTGCACCAGCAAGCTGCCCAATCCTTTTCGTCGGTGAACCGGATCGACCCAAAGGCCCCCGACGCTATATGCGTCATCGTCCTTTTTAATGCCGAAAACGAATGCGGCAACGCTTTCAGGATGCTCGACGAGGAACATTCGGGACCCCGCCGGCGTCGTGACTATGCCGGCGCAGGTATTCCAGTACGCGTCGTCGCGAGCGCTGGCGTCTTCCACACTCTCCCAGTAAGACTGAGGGTCGCACGCAAGCGCCCTCAAACGAAGCGCCTTCAATAAACGCCATTCGTCTCGCTGTAGGCATCTGATTGTGAACTCAGAGGGGGGCACGGCAAGACCTCGCGCGGGCGTGCTTTTGGGGTCGGTCACGACGTCGGCGTATTCCACCGGCAACGTTGGAATAGTAAAACTCACAATACCAGGCTCATCAACGAAAATTCGCGAAAGCTGCGCCAAGCCTGTAAATCAATCACCGATACGACAGTGCTAGCCTGATGCGCACTTTCCGTTGACGGGCCGAGTCGTCCACGCGCGCATACCGTGGACGAATACGTCCGGAAGTCGCCAAACCGCTTATCGAGAACGGAACCCGGCCTGGCCAACGATTCGCTACTTGGCTGCGGCCGCTGGCGTGAGGAGGCGAATTTCACTGTTGCTGTAGTCGCTGACGTAGAGATTGCCGTTCGCATCGACGGCCACGCCGGTCGGGCCAGCAAACGAGGCAGCGGTTCCAATGCCGTTAGCTGAGCCGCGCGATCCCGAACCTGCGATCGTCGCGACGTCGCCGGTGGGCGTAATGTGGCGAATCGCATAGTTCATGGTGTCGCCAACGTACAGGTTGCCGCTCGCATCGAACGTCACCTTGTACGGCAGGTGGAATGACGCAGCGGTGCCGTTACCGTCTGCCGCGCCGGCAGTCGTGCTTCCGGCAAACGTTGTGACGACGCCTGATGCCGTGACTTTGCGGATCTCGTTGTTCGAGGAATCCGCGACATAGATGTTGCCGCTTCTATCGACCGCCAACCCAAACGGCGTGTTGAACGATGCAGCGGCACCCGCGCCGTCTGCCGAACCTGCAGTTGGCGATCCCGCGATGGTCGTGACGACGCCAGCGGAAGTGACTTTGCGGATCTCGTTATTGACAGTGTCCGCGACAAAGACGCTGCCGCCCGTATCCACCGCTACCCCAAACGGGGAGTTGAACGAAGCGGCCGTGCTCGTGCCGTCGGCCGAGCCCGCAGTTGTAGACCCCGCGAGGGTGGTGACGACACCCGCAGGCGTGATCTTGCGGATCTCATGGTTGAACGTATCGGCGACATACACGTTGCCCCCCGCATCAACCGCGAGGCCGTTAGGACCATTGAACGAAGCCGCTGCACCCGTGCCGTCGGCCGCGCCTGCGGCGCCTGACCCGGCAAGCGTGGTGACGTTCCCTTCGGGCGTGATCTTGCGGATCAGATTGTTTCCTGTGTCCGCCACATAGACGTTGCCCGCGGTGTCCACCGCGACGTCGTCAGGTAAATCAAACGAAGCAGCGGCGCCTATGCCGTTGGCCGAGCCGTGCGCGCCGGAACCCGCGAATGTCGCGACATCGGCTAGAGCCGTCGCGCACGCGATGTCCACGTTGGACACATTGGCTGTCGCGGTTCCGCTGCCGTTGCTCACCGCGCAATATTGCCAGAGAGGCTGCGTGCCGACAGTCACGGCGTAGGCAGCGTTCAAGGCGACCGGCGCGGCGAAGGTGAAGGCGCCGGAAGCGGCCAGCATCAGCAGATCGGTTCCGTTGTCCAGCAGAGTCAGCTTTGCGTTCGAGGACAGGCCGCTAACGGAACCGCCGATGGTATAGGAGGCAGTCACAGGGGCTGCCGCCGAGGAACCTGCTTTTGAGGCAGTCGAACCGCCTCCGCCGCAGGCGGCAAGCAGCAGGCACAAGACGGAAGAGGCGGCCGTTGCGCGCGACGTTGAAGTTGCAGGGTTGATCACAGGGTTGGATGCGTTGTTATATGTTGGGTGTACCCGATAAGGTCGCCGAGGGCGTGCGCTGTCGACGAGCGTTCGCTGTTTCCAGTCATGTGTCGACGCAGTTCCCGCGACGCTTGCCGATCGCGGCGTGATTCTCTGACTAACGGCGCAGCAGCGCAATTTCTTGAGTCGGAATCGTTCCCGTTGACGCGGTCTCCCCGAAAATCCGCGAAGAACCAAAAAAAAGCGCCCGCATGGGGCGCCAAAACGCAAACACCGGAGAAGCGGCGTTTCACGAATGCTTGCCGCGCTTGTCCACCGGCGTGAAATCGAAGCTGGCGAAACTGCCGCCTTGATAGCGCTGCGCCGTGGCGTCGAGCGGATTCTTTTGCGCGAGAATTTCAGCGGCCCAGTCTTCCGAGTTCTGCTTCGGCTCATAGCCGAGGCGCTTCGCGTCGTCGTTCGCGCCTTCCTGAATCCAGTAGCTGCGCGTGTTGTTCGACACGCCCCACACCACGGCAAAGCCGATCTCATCCACGTTGATCACGCGATCGACGAGATGGAACAGGTCCTCGTGGCCGAACCACGTGCTCAATTGACGGAACTCCGTGGGCTTCGGCAGGCAGCTGCCAATGCGCACGTTCACGGTCTCGATGCCGTGCTTGTCCCAGTACAGGCGCGCGAGCGATTCGCCCCATGCCTTGGAAAGACCGTAGAAGCCGTCCGGGCGGAACGCGCAGTCGAGCGTGAGCTTTTCTTCCACGGGGTACATGCCGATCGCGTGATTCGAGCTTGCGAACAAAATGCGTTTCGTGCCGTGGCGGCGCATGCCTTCGTAGACTTCGACGAGGCCGCGCAGGTTGTTTTCGATGATCTCGGGCAGCGGGCGCTCGACGCTCGTGCCGGCCATGTGGATCAGCACGTCCACGCCGTCGAGCAGGCGGTCGACCACGGCGGGGTCGCGCAGGTCGCCGTGCATCACGTCTTCGCCCGCGACGAGCGGTTCAAGCGGCTTCGAGCCGGCCGCGGAGCGCAGGTTCACGCCGCGTTCGAGCAGGCCCTTGCGCAACACGGTGCCGAGCTGGCCGGCTGCGCCGGTCAATGCAACTTTCTTCACTGTGATTGTCCTCACGTAGAAATGCCTAAAGCCGGCACCCTCGCGGGCGCCGGCCGGTGAACAGGGCGATCAGGCCTTCACTTTATGCGAGGACTGAAGCGCCGGGTTGGCCGCGTTGTCGTTCTGCTCGTTCGAGATCAGTCGCCATGCCACGCAGGCGCCGATGATGTCGAACAGCATGAGGCACACGAACAACGGGTTATAACCGATGGTACTGGCCACGATGCCGACGATGAGCGAGAACACCGTCGCGCCGAGGTAGCCGAACATGCCCGAGAGACCCGTGGCGGTGGCGACTTCATGCTGGCCGAACACGTCCGAAGCCAGCGTGAACAGCGCGCCCGAAATGGTCTGGTGGGCGAACGTGCCGACGCAGAAGAGGGCGATGGCAGCGTACGGGCTCGCAACGAGGCCCACGCAGGCCGGTCCGATCATCAGCAGCGCGCCGGTCGTGATGACGAGCTTGCGCGAGGTGATGAGCGAGCAGCCGAACCAGCGGATGAACAGCGGTGCGAGGTAACCGCCCACCAGGCAGCCGAGGTCGGCGGCGAGGAACGGGATCCACGCGAACAGCGCGATTTCCTTCAGGTTCATGTGGCGCACGGTGACCATGTAGAGCGGAATCCACGCGCCGAAGGTCTGCCATGCCGGTTCCGCGAGCATGCGCGGAATGCCGATGCCCCAGAAGCGGCGCGTCTTGAGCACTTCCTTGAACGAGGCGCGGCGGCCCTTGGTCGACTTCTGCGCTTCGGTCTGGCCTTCGCGGATGTAGTCGGCTTCTTCCTGCGAGAGCCGCGGGTGTTCGGCGGGCATCTTGAAGAACACGAGCCACAGCGCCACCCAGATGAGCGCGACGCCGCCGGTCAGCACGAACGCGAACTGCCAGTTGAACTTGAGAATGCACCACACGACGAGCGGCGGAGCGAGCATCGCGCCAATCGAGGTGCCGGTATTGAGCCAGCCGGTCGCGACCGAGCGCTCCTTGGCCGGGAACCATGCGCTGATGGACTTCATGCCGGCCGGGAAGATCGCGGCTTCGGTCATGCCGAGCATGCCGCGGAAAACTGCGAGTGCGGGCCAGCTGCCGGCGAGGCCGTGCAGCATGTTGGCAATGGCCCAGCCGAACGCGAAGATCGCGAAGCCGATCTTGACGCCCACGGAGTCGAGCACGAAACCGGCGACCGGCTGCGCGAGGGCATAGCAGGCCTGGAAAGCCGTGACCACGTACGAGTACTGCTGCGTGGTCATGTGAAGCGTTTCAGTCAGCGTGGGGGCGGCCACCGCGAGCGAGCTGCGCGCGAGGTAGTTGAAGATGGTGCCGATCATGATGAGGCCGATGATCCACCACCGCACCCCCTTGATTGTCTTGCGTTGCACTGCTCGTCTCCTGCTGTTGGCGGGCTCTGGCGTGAAGCTGTGCCGGAAGGTGAGCCCGAATGGCTGTGTTTCTGTGCGTGGCGTCCGTTGGTAGCCTGGTAGCCGCGTTGCTGGTCTCCCGCTGGCCGGGATGAAGGGCGGTGCCGGTGCGCATCGGGCCCTTCATGTAAGACATCATTCTATTTGGAGCAAAGTTGTAAAGCAAATATTGATGTGCTGGGGGTTTCCCTAGTGTGAAGTCGGGGTCGGACGCCCGCGGAGGCTTCTGGGCGCGGGTTTCTTGACCTGGATCGTGTTGTCTCCTGTCGCGCGCGCCGAATTTTACGATGTATTTCGCGCCTGTCCGAAGGCTGGTCGTCATACATCCTCGTGCGAGCCGCAGGGCAATGGTGGGTTGACAATTTCCGTGTTGTATTACAACAATGCGACCCATCCGCTCGACAGTTTTTTCGAGCCGCCGCCCGCGCCACGCGCCCCACGACACACGACAACGGACGAGACACGATGAATTCCCCCGCCATCCCCGTGAGCGACGCCGCGCTCGAACAACTGCGCCACGTTTCCAACGCCACGCTCACCACGCAGCTCTTCAAGCGCGGCCTGCGCAATGTCTTCCTGCAGGGCGTGAAGCCGCTCGCCGCACCGGCGCCCGGCGCGCCGAACCTGGTCGGCCCGGCCTTCACGATGCGCAACATCCCGGCGCGCGAGGACCTCGATCAGTTGAGCGCGTTCCAGAACCCCGAGCATCCGCAGCGCAAGGGCGTCGAGACCGTGCCCGCGGGCGCGGTGCTCGTGCAGGACTGCCGCGGCGTGACCGACGCCGCCTCGATGGGCTCGATCCTCGCCACGCGCATGAAGGTGCGCGGCGTGGCCGGCATGGTCTCGGACGGCCCGGTGCGCGACAGCGCGACCATCGCGGCGCTCGGCATTCCGGTGTTCTGCGCGGGCGCCTCGGCGCCGCTCAATCTGTGCAAGCACCACACGGTCGATCTGAACGTGCCGATCGGCTGCGGCGGCGTGGCCGTGTTTCCGGGCGACATCATCGTCGGCGACGCGGACGGCGTGGTCGTGATTCCGCGCCATCTCGCCGAGGAAGTCGCGCGCGACGCCACGGAGCAGGAAACGCTCGAACGCTTCATTACCGAGCGCATCGAGGCGGGCGCGGCGCTGCCGGGCACCTATCCGCCGAACGAGGCCACGCTTGCCGCCTACGAAGCCTGGAAGAAGGAGCAGCGTTGAGCACGCAGCAGGAAGTGACGGCAGACGCTGTGTCGACACCGCCAGTGCGTGCGCTTGAAGCGCAGGATGCGCGCCGCTCGTCGGTGGGCGAGTGCCCCGTGTGGGGCGCCAAGGAAGGCGCGCTTTACTGGGTCGATATTCCCGCGCAAACACTGGTGCGCTATGCGCTCGATACGGCGCGCCGCACGGAGTGGGCGCTGCCGGAGCGCATTGGCTGCTTTGCGTTTGCGCGCGATGGCGGCGTGCTCGCGGCGCTGGAGACGGGACTTTTCGCGGTGACGCTGCACGAACCGGCCACGAACGCGCGGGCAGGCGAGGTGAGCGTGCGGCCGCTCGCGAGCGTGGCGCACGAGGCCGCGCGCATGCGTTTCAACGACGGCCGCTGCGACCGCCAGGGCCGGTTCTGGTCCGGCACGATGGTGCAGGACGCGGCGGAGCCGAACCCGGCGGGCAAGCTCTATCGCTACACGGCGCAAGAAGGCTTGTCGGCGCCGGTGGTCGAAGGCCTGTGCACGCAGAACGGCCTCGCATGGTCGCCGGACGGCCGCACGATGTATCTCTCCGATTCGCATGCGTCGAGCCGCCTGATCTGGGCGTTCGACTACGACATCGACGACGGCGTGCCCACCAATCGCCGCGTGTTCGCCGATCTGCACGACTACACGGGGCGCCCGGACGGCGCGGCCGTGGACGCCGACGGCTGCTACTGGATCTGCGCGAACGACGCGGGCCGGTTGCTGCGCTTCACGCCCGAAGGGCGGCTCGAGCGCAGCGTGGCCGTGCCGGTTGCGAAGCCTTCGATGTGCGCGTTTGGCGGTGCGAATCTCGACGTGCTTTACGTCACGACGATCTGCCCGCCGCAAACCGGCGAGCAGGATGGCCTCGTGTTCGCCATCGACGCCGGTGTGCGCGGTTTGCCCGAACCGGACTTCGCGGGCTCGTTGCGCGCGGCTGCCTGACCCTTGCCCCAGACTTTTGCTGATTAAGCGACACGATATGCCGCAATTTCAGAACCAGGACGTCGTCGAACTCGAGCGCGGCGCTTCGCGGCTGCTGCTCGCGCCGCAGGCAGGCGGGCGTCTGCTTTCGTGGACGATCGGCGGCGCGCCCATCATCCATTGGCCCGACGCGCCGGACTGGAGCAAACCGGGGCTGATCCGCGGCGGCAATCCGCTACTGTTTCCGTTTATCGCGCGGCAGTGGGTGGATGGTCAGGTGGGCCGGTGGCGCGACGCGCAGGGCGTCGTGCGGGAGATTCCGCTGCACGGCTTCGCACGTGATCTGCCGTTCGTGGCGCAGATCGAGCCGCAAGGCGACGCCGTGCGCATGACGCTTGGCGACAGCGCGGCGACGCGCGTGATGTACCCGTTCGGTTTTCGCTTAGAGGCCGCCTACCGCCTTGCCGACGAAACGACGCTCGAGGTGGAACTGACCACGACGAACACGGGCGACGCCCGCATGCCGTACTACGCGGGCCATCACTTCTATTTCGCGCTGCCGCACGCGCAGCGCGGCGAGGCGACGATCACGCTGCCGCGCAACGTGCATCGGCGTCAATTGCCGGACGGCACGACGACCGCAGCCGCGCCGGGCGCGACGCAATACCGCTTCGACGACGCGCAGATCATCGACCGCTTTCATTGCCTCGACGGCGAGCCGGAGGTGCCGGTGCGTATCGAAATGCCGGCGCAACAGCGCGCGATCGAAATCGATCTGCGGCGGCCCGGATCGGCGTCGTGGTATGCGGTGACGACCTGGACGCTCGCGCCCGATTCGGACTTCTACTGCGTCGAGCCGTGGCTCGGCCTGCCCGACGCGATTCATACCGGGCTCGGCCTGCGCTGGCTGGAGCCGGGGCAGACACAGAAAGCGGAGTTGCGCATCCGTGTGAGCGCGCTGCGGCAGGGCTAAGCAGTGCAAAAGCGGGACCGGCCGTAAATTGGCCACAAAGTGGTAAAGCGGGCCGCAACGGGCCCGAGCGGGCTGAAACAGCCGCAAAACGGGGCTTGCCGGGGGCGCAAGAGCGCTATCGGCCCGCCATATGACTTACAATTGACGACACTCCTGACAACCCAAAGTGCACCGTCCGATCATGTCTGAGCAGAAAGCGCCGAATATGCCGGCGCGGATTTACAGCGACATCCTCAATCGCATCATCGAAGGCGAGTACAAGGAAGGGGAGCGCCTGCCGACCGAGCACATGCTCGCGGAGCGCTTCGCGACCTCGCGCCCCACGGTGCGCGAGGCGCTCGCCCAGCTGCGCGCGGACGGTATCATCGCCACGCGCCACGGTTCGGGCACGACGGTCATGCGGCGCCCCGATCCGGACGTGCGCCGCTTCGCGCCGCTCGAAACGCTGTCGGATATTCGCCGCTGCTACGAATACCGCGTGGTGGTCGAAGCCGGGGCGGCCTCGCTCGCCGCGCAAAAGGCGGAAGACGAAGACATCGCCGCGATCCAGCGCGAGTGGGACAACCTGCAGACCATCATCGAGACCTCGGGCATTGGCGCGAAGGACGACTTCGCGTTCCATATGGCCGTCGCGCGCGCCTCGAAGAACCAGTTCTTCATCACGGCGCTCTCGGGCATCCAGGAACAGATGGTGTTCAGCATGAACCTGTCGCGCAACCTCTCGCTCGTGAAGTCGATCGAGCGGCAGCGCCTCGTGCAGCAGGAACACCTCGAAGTGCTCGAAGCCATTCAGGCGCGCGACGCCGAGCGCGCAGCGACCGCCATGCGCGCGCATCTCGAGCGCGCCGTGAACCGGATGTTCGGCTCCTGAGCTTTTTGCCGGCTTGTCAGGGCGGCGCGCGTGCCGCCCGTACGCGCTCGCGCGCTTCTCCTCTCGCGCGCAGCTTCCCTTGGGCTGAAATTCGCGGCGAGTGCCTTCATGCGTTCAAACGTTGTGCGGCAACTGGCAGTCGCGCTCGCGGCGAGCGCGTTCGCCGTTGCATCAGCACTCGCGCAGGCGCGTCCCGTGCGCCCCGTCAGCGTGATCGCCGACGCGCGCATGCCCGTCGATACCCCGCAAGGCCACGCGCAATTTCCGCTGTATGTGAGCGCCGACTGGAACACGCCGCAGCCCGCCGTGCAGCGCGCGGTGATCATCGTCCATGGGCGGCTGCGTAACGCCGATACCTACTTTCGCACCGCACAGCATGCGCGCGAGCGAGCGGGCGTCGATCCCGCTAGCACGCTGCTCGTTGCGCCGCAGTTTCTCGCCACCGACGACGTGAGCGCGCACCACGCGCCCAGCGATCTCCTGAGCTGGCGCGGCAACGCGTGGATGGCCGGGTCGAACGCCAGGAGCGGGGCGCCGGTGAGTTCATACGCCGTGCTCGACGACATTGCGCGGCATCTCGCCGACCGGCGTCTCTTTCCCAATCTGAAAACGATCGTGTTCGCGGGGCATTCGGGCGGCGCCCAGGTGTTGCAGCGCTACGCGATCGCCTCTCGCGCGGACGCGCTTGCCGCCAGGGGGATCGACGTGCGTTTCGTGGTGGCGAGTCCGTCGTCGTACGCGTATTTCGATGCGCAGCGGCCCGACGCGAACGGCGCGCCAGCGGCATTCGACGCCTCGCGCTGCGCGGCCTTCGACCACTGGAAATACGGTATGGAGAACCGGCCCGCGTTCATCGCCGACCGCACGCCCGCGCAGCTCGAAGCGGACTACGTGAAGCGGCGCATCGTTTATCTCGTGGGCGGCAATGACGACGACCCAGCCTCGGTCTCACTCGACAAGCGTTGCGCCGCGCAGGCGCAGGGCGCGCAACGCGTGGCGCGCGCGCAGGGGTTCTATCGCTACCTGCAATCCCGTCACACGGACGGCTTGAACCAGACGTTTCACGTCGTCCCTGGCGTGGGGCACGACGGCGCGCGCATGCTCACATCGAGTTGCGCACTCGCGACGATGTTCGATACGGCAGGCTGCGCGCCTTGACGGCTCACGCGGCGTCGCGCGGAGCCGAATAAACAAACGGGCGTGAACCTCGCATTGCACGAGGTTCACGCCCGTTTTCAGTCCAGCCGGCGGCAGGTGTTGCCGCCGCCAGCGGAAAGCGAAGCGTAACGCTTAAGCAGCTTGCTTGGTGGCGCGTGCCGACGCTTGGGCGACGGCCTTCGTTGCGGCCTTGCCGGCGGCGTCGAAGTTGCTTTCCGCGAATTCCACAGCCTGCTTCGCAGCCTTGTTCACCGACGAGTACGCGTTGTTGGCGGCGCTCAGTGCCGACTTGATCGCGGCGACAGCGGCTTCCGAGCCGGCCGGCGCATTCTTCGCGGCGTTGTCCACGAGCGTTTCGAGCGCGCGCTGCTGCGTTTCGTACTGCGACTGGGCGGCGGTAGCGAATTCGGCTTGCGCGGCCGAGACGATGCCGTAGACGCTGCGGCCATAGGCGAGCGCCTTTTCAGCGGCGGGCTGGGCAAAGCCGGCTTGCACGGCGAAGAAGCCTTGCGGGTCCTTGGCCGAAAGCGCGCGCTGGGCGTGTTCCTGACCTTCGGCGAACGCCGAGCGGGCCGTTTCGATGTTGAGTTCGGCGAGCTTGATCGCGCCTTCGAATGCCTTGCTCGTCAGGCCGAAGAGGGCCTCTAGACCGGCTTTCTGGTTGGCGGCGAATTGTTCGGGGGTCGGCAGGTTCATGTCTCTTTCCTTTAGATGGACGCTACGCGTCGGTTTCGGTTACGAAAATGCGAAAACTTTCGGTTCGATCACCGGTTCGCGCAGAGAAGGTTTTGTGCGATGCAGCAATCGACTTCATGGTAACCCATCCATAAATCGTGTCAAGAAGTTTTTGTGCGTCGCAACAATTATGTAAACGCCTGATTTTGGGTGGAAATTTCCAACAGGGTGGCTCGCAACGTCTGCAACGACAAGCAGCGCGCCTGAATGGTGTGGGCAGGCCTGTGCGCGAGCGCGTGTTTGGCAGCTGGAAGACGATCGACACCGAAGTGGGGGCGGCCAGATCGAAGCTCGGGCTGCGAACGAACCGGAGCCGTCTTCACGACCGATCCGGCTTCTCCTGTGCGCCACGTCATTTCACCGGCGCTACATGACGGTCGACCACCGCCAAACTGGCAGAACCGCCATCTAGCGGATTCTGCAGCGTCAGGGACGAGGGGGCATAATGCGCGGGTCGCTGTGTGGGCAGCATTGCGCAACCCCGCCGGCGTGCCACGCGCGGCCGGAATAAATCTGCCGCGCCGTGCGTTATCCGTACTGATCCGCAACGGCCAAGCCCACGTGAAAACCTCCCTTTCCGCCGAATCCCCGTTTGTCGATGCCGCCACCCGCGCGCAGAAGTACACGCGCGTTGCCGTGCTATTGCACTGGTTGATCGCGCTACTGATTCTCACGAACGTCGCGCTGGGCCTGAGCGCCGCGCTGCTGCCCGACGGCGCGTTATCGGATACAGCCATCCGCTTCGTGATCGACACGCACAAGTCGATCGGCATTACCGTGCTCGGGCTGGCGATCCTGCGCGTGCTGTGGCGTTTCACCCATCGCCCGCCGCCGCTGCCCGCCGAGTTTCCAGGCTGGGAGCGCGCGTCGGCCCACGCCGCGCACGTCGCGCTCTACGTGCTGATCTTCGCGATGCCGCTCTCGGGGTGGCTGCACGACTCCGCCTGGGTCGCCGCCGCCTCGCATCCCATGTATCTGTTCGGCCTCGTGCAATGGCCGCGCATCGGCTTCATCATGAATCTCGATGCGGCCACGAAGGAACAGTTGCACAGCCAGTTCGGCGCGCTGCACACGGCGTGCAGCTACGCGCTTTATGGCGTGCTCGCGCTGCATGTGGCGGGCGCGCTCAAGCATCAATGGATCGATCGTCATTCGGTGCTGCGCCGGATGATGCCGTGAGCAACACGAGAAGGGTACGACTTGAAAAACACGCTTGAAGAGGCGCTCGCCCGCACGTCGCCGCGCCTCGTGCCGCCTCCCACGCCGTTCGCGAGCATTGCGATTCATCTGGGCGTCATGGCGCTCTGGTTCGTGCTGTTCGCGCGCGCGTTCTTCCTGCAAGGCGTGGTGGCGTGGTCCACCGGCATTGCCTATGTCGTCTATGACACGGTGCTGCTGCTGTTCGTCGCCTGGAAGGCGCGCGTGCTGCTTGCGCCTGCGGCCACGCCGGCCGCCGCGGGCGAGGCGAAGCTGCCGACGCTCGGCGTGATCGTTGCCGCGCACAACGAAGCGGCCGTGCTGCCGATTACGCTCGACGCGCTGTTCGCGCAAACCCGCGCCCCGCAGCAGATCGTGATTGCCGACGACGGCTCGAGCGACGGCACGGCTGCCTTGCTCGCGCAGCGCTATGGACTGGCCGATCCAGGCGTTGGACAGATGAGCGCGCCTTCGCCCCAGTATCCGAACCTGCGCTGGCTGAAGCTCGCGCACGGCGGCAAGGCGCGCGCGCTCAACGCGGCGTTGCTTGCAATCGCAACGGAAACGGTCATGACCGTGGACGCCGACACGCTGCTCGAACCCGACGCCTGCGCGGCGATGGCGAGCGCATTTGGCCGCGAGCCGGCGCTGGTCGCAGCGGCGGGCCTGCTCACGCCGGTTTGCGACCATACGCTCAGCGGGCGCTTTTTCCAGTGGTTCCAGACCTACGAGTACATCCGCAATTTCATCTCGCGCTTCGCGTGGATGCGCGCCGACAGCCTGTTGCTGATCTCGGGCGCGTTTGCCGGCTTTCGCCGCGATGCCGTGATGGCCGTGGGCGGCTTCGATGCGGATTGTCTCGTGGAGGACTACGAACTGATTCACCGCTTGCGCCGTTACTCGGCGCGCAATGGCCTGGGCTGGGACGTGCGCGTGCTCGGCACGGCCCGCGCGCGCACCGACGCGCCCGGCACGCTCACGACCTTCCTGCGTCAGCGCCGCCGCTGGTTCGCGGGCTTCCTGCAGACGCAGTACTGGTATCGCGACATGACCGGCAATCGCCTGTATGGCAAGCTCGGTCTCATGATGCTGCCCGTGAAGGCGTTCGACACCGTACAGCCCATCTATGGACTGACCGCGTTCGCGCTGTTGATCGGCTTCTTGTTCGACGGCCGCTTTACGATCGTGCTGCCGGTGCTCGGCGTGATCGTCGGCAAGATCGCGATCGACCTCGCGTTTCACATGTACTCGGTCCATCTTTACCGGCGCTGGAGCGGCGACCGCACTCACTCGAGCTTCGGCATGGCGTTCCTTGCCGCCATCTTCGAGCCGTTCTCGTTCCAGTTGATGCGCCACAGCGGCGCGGCGCTCGGCTGGCTGCATTTCCTGCTCGGGCGGCGCAAGTGGGGCGTGCAAAACCGCACGGGCCTCGCGGCTGCGCGCAACCGCGAGAGCGCGGCGTCGCAATGATCTGATTTCCGCGGCGTTCGGATTGCTGCTACGCAAGCTCCCACGTTAGCCGGCCGCGCCAGGCGCGCGGCGGCGTTCCACCACATACTGCTGTTCCCCAAAGCCCAAGCACAGAACCGTGGCGCCATCGAGGCCGCTCGCAAGGTCGGCGACCCGGCATCGACGTCGTGCGCACGCAAGCGTACGGGCGCGCTGGGCCATCGGCCACAGGGGCGATCGCGGCGGACAAGGGGCCGCCCACATTCGTGCATGCGCCGAGCATGAGCACGAACACGATCGCGCCAAACGCTTGCCACGCGGCGATTTTCGTAGGACGCTCGTTCACGCAGGTCGCTTCGGTCATGGGGGACCAGGGCGCGTTCGGTTGCCCGTCGTTCCTGCATATACCGTGCCGCGTAAGCGCGCTGCACCAGCGTGAAGCGCAAATGTGACACAGCATTGACATGCCCTGTTTCGATACTGCCGATCATGCCCGAGTTGCACCAATCGAGCGCATGAAACAAGGCCCGATCGCGATGGCATACGCCTTGCTTTTTAGCCTGTACCGCAGCGCGCAATGCCTCTCGCGTCAATCATGAGACGAAACGAGGCAGCGCCGCTGACGCAGTTGCACTCACGCGCGAGAACGAACCGATGCAAGTCCATGACGAAATGCGCGACGAGGGCGCGGTGCGCCCGCACTACGAACGCTTCCAGCAATGGCTGGAGAGGCAGACTGGCGAGACGATGGCGCGCAAGCGCGCCGAGGCGGACCTGTTGTTCAGGCGGGTCGGTATTACGTTCGCGGTGAATGGCGACCTCTCCGGCACCGAGCGTCTGATTCCTTTCGACCTCATTCCACGCATCATTCCTGCAGACGAATGGGCGCTGCTCGAGCGCGGATTGCGCCAGCGCGTGCAGGCGCTGAACCTGTTCCTGCACGATGTCTATCACGAGCGCGATATCGTGCGCGCCGGCGTGATTCCGGCCGAGCAGGTCTACACCAATGCGCAGTACCGGCCGGAGATGCAGGGCATCGACTTGCCGCTCGGCGTGTATGCGCATATCGCGGGCATCGACATCGTGCGCGATGGGCGCGACGGTGCGTTCTACGTGCTCGAAGACAATTTGCGCGTGCCCTCCGGCGTCTCGTACATGCTCGAAAACCGCAAGATGATGATGCGGCTTTTTCCCGAGTTGTTCGTCCAGCACAAGGTGGCGCCGGTCGCGCACTATCCCGATCTGCTGCTCGATACGCTGCGCTCGGTGGCGCCCGAAGGCGTGGACGATCCGACCGTGGTGCTGCTCACGCCCGGCATGTACAACTCCGCGTATTTCGAGCATACGTTCCTCGCGCAGCAAATGGGCGTCGAGCTGGTGGAGGGCAAGGATCTCTTCGTAGAGGATAACTACGTATTCATGCGCACGACGCAGGGACCGCGCCGCGTGGACGTGATCTATCGGCGCGTGGACGACGATTTTCTCGATCCGCTGGCGTTTCGTCCCGACTCCGCGCTCGGCGTGCCGGGGCTGCTCACGGCGTATCGCGCGGGCCGCGTCGTCCTCGCGAATGCCATGGGTACGGGCGTGGCCGACGACAAATCGATCTACCCGTATGTGCCCGACATGATCGAGTTCTATCTCGGCGAAAAGCCGATCCTGAAGAACGTGCCGACGTGGCAATGCCGCCGGCCTGACGATCTCGCATGGACGCTCGAACATCTGCCGGACCTCGTCGTGAAGGAGGTGCACGGTGCAGGCGGCTACGGCATGCTCGTCGGGCCCGCTTCCACGCGCGACGAAATCGAGGCGTTTCGCGCGCGGTTGCTCGCGCGGCCAGGCAACTACATCGCGCAACCCACGCTGTCGCTTTCCGCTTGCCCGACTTTCGTCGAGGCGGGCATCGCCCCACGTCACATCGATCTGCGGCCCTTCGTGCTCTCCGGCAAGACGATCCAGATGGCGGCCGGCGGCCTCACGCGCGTGGCGCTCAAGGAAGGTTCGCTCGTCGTCAACTCGTCGCAGGGCGGCGGGACCAAGGACACCTGGGTGCTCGAATGATTTCCATTGCCATGATGCACGTACAAGAAGAGGTTCGATCATGCTGAGCCGCACCGCCGATCATCTGTTCTGGATGGCCCGCTACATGGAGCGCGCGGAGAATACCGCGCGCATGCTGGACATCAACCTGAAGGCGCTCCTGCTGCCTGGCAGCGCGGACGCGGAGGCGCGCACGCATCGCGCGATGCTGCGCATCTCGGAGCTCGAGCCCGCCTTCGACGCCCGCCACGAGGAAACGACCAGCAGCAATGTGCTCAAGTTTCTCGTTGCGGACCCAACGAATCCGTCGAGCATTTACTCGTGCCTGCAGGCGACCCGCGAGAACGCGCGCGCGGTGCGCGGCACGCTCACGACGGAATGGTGGGAAACGATCAACGACACGTGGCTGCAGTTCGTCGAACTGTTGCGCGGGAGCGAACTGGAGTCCCGTCCCGATGCGCTGTTCGAGTGGGTGAAGTTCCGCTCGCATCTTTCGCGCGGCGTGCGCCTCGGCACGGCGTTGCAGGACGACGCGCTGTTCTTCACGCAGCTCGGCACGTTCCTCGAACGCGCGGACAACACGGCGCGCATTCTCGATGTGCGTTTCGTCGACGTGGAGAACGCCGACTCGCGCTCGGCCGCGCGTCAGCTCGAAGACTTCTATTACTGGACTTCGATTCTCAGCTCGGTTTCGGCGCTCGAAATCTATCGCAAGGTGTACCGCGACGTGGTGACGCCCGCGCGCGTGGTCGAGCTGCTCATACTCAACCAGCAAATGCCGCGCTCGCTGCTGGCGTCGCTGGACGGTGTCTGCACGAATCTCGCGATGCTGCGCACAGATAGCTCGCGCGAAGTCGAGCGCACCGCGGGCAAGTTGCGCGCCGAGCTGCTTTACGCGGACCTGCGGCAGATTTTCTCGATGGGCGTGCATACGTTTCTCACGCAGTTTCTCGCGCGCGTGTACGAGCTGGGCAACCAGGTTGCGCGCACCTATTTGATGTTGCCGGTTGGTTAGCGCGATTGCGCGCTCATCGATATCCAGAACGTCTCGATGGAGGATTCACCTCATGCAACTCGCAATCCGGCACGACACGGTGTACCGCTACGAAGCGCCCGTGCACTATTCGATCCAGCAGTTGCGGCTTTCGCCGCTTACCACGCCCACGCAGATCGTCAAGCAGTGGCATGTCGAGGCGCCGGGTAAGGTCGACGCGGGCCGCGACGCCTATGGCAATGCACTGATGACGCTCGTGCTCACGCGACCCCATCGGGAGATTCGCCTGAGCGTGCGCGGCGAAGTCGAGACGGTGGCGCTGCCCGATGGCCGCTTGCCCGAAGGCGAGGGCACGGTGCCGATGCACCATTTCACGTCGCCCACGCGTCTTACCGAGGCCGACGCGGCCCTCACGGAATTCGCGTTCAGCCTGCCGCCGCTGGACGACACAGCGGCGATTCTCCACGCGGCTTCGCGCATTACGGAACGCGTGCGCTACGAGTCCGGTGTCACGGATGTGACGCACAGTGCGGCGGACGCGCTGGCGCTAGGGCGTGGCGTGTGCCAGGATCATGCCCATGTGATGCTCGCGGTCTGCCGCGCGCGCGGCGTGCCGGCGCGTTATGTGAGCGGCTATATCGACCCAGGCGACGTGCCCGAGATGGCGAGCCACGCGTGGGTAGACGTGTGGCTAGACAACGGTTGGGTGACGGTGGACGTCACGCACGCGTGCTTCGCCAGCGAAAAATATTGCCGGATCGCGGTGGGGCGCGACTACGACGCGGCCGCGCCGGTTCGCGGCCGTCGCGTTGGCGGTGCGGGGGAAACGCTCGATGTCAGCGTGCAAGTGAGCGCGCAGCAGTCGCAGCAGTAGTTTTCCCGCTATAACAAATACAGCGGCGAAGACAGGGACGGGCAAGGAGGCGCATGACGTACTGTGTGGCAATGGCGGTGGAAGAGGGGCTCGTGTTTCTTTCGGACACGCGCACGAATGCGGGTGTCGATCACATCAGCACGTCGCGCAAGATGGCCGTGTTCGAAGAACCCGGCGAGCGCGTGCTGGTGTTGCTCGTCGCGGGCAATCTGGCCATTACTCAGGCTACGCTCCAGGTGTTGACCGAGCCGCAGGAAGCGGGGCGCGCCACGCTCTGGAACGCGCCAACCATGGTCGAGGCTGCGCGCGTGGTGGGCGAAGCCGTGCGCGAAGTGCACCGGCGCGACGCGGAGGCGCTCAAGACGTTCAACGTCGACTTCAACTGCAGTTTCATCCTCGGCGGCCAGATCGGCGGCCATGCCATGCGGCTGTTCCAGATCTACGCGGCCGGCAATTTCATCGAGACGTCGAGCGTCAATCCGTATTTCCAGATCGGCGAGTCGAAGTACGGCAAGCCGATCATCGACCGCGTGCTGACGCCGTACACGCCGCTCGACGAGGCTGCAAAGTGTGCGCTCATCTCCATGGACTCGACGCTGCGCTCGAACCTTTCGGTCGGCCTGCCGCTCGACCTGCTCGTGTACGAGCGCGACGCGCTGCGTGTCACGCGATACGCGTCGATCGACCAGTCGAATGCGTATTTCCAGATGATTCATTCGACCTGGGGCGAGCGGCTGCGCCAGGTGTTCGGCGAGATTCCCGATCCGCTGTGGACCGACGAAGGCAACGTGCCGCGCCACGAGCGCACGACGCTGCCGAGCGCGCCGCGCCCCGCGCATGACGGGCACGTGAACGAACCGCGGCCCGCGCAAACGCTCGCGCAAGCCCAGCCGCAAGGTGCTTCGACCACGCCGCGCATGCCGCGCGACGGTTAAAAGGACGGCTTCCGTTCCCTTTTGCCGCGCTCACTGCCGAACCGGTATCCTCCTGCGTAATATTCGCGGTATGCCGCGCGTCATGCGCGTCCCCTCGACCATGGAGGCAGGCTGATGAAGCAGAACGACGACCCAAAGAACGGGCGCCCCGAAGAACCTTCCATTCCCGCTGGTCCGGACGACCCCGCGCGCCGCCGTGTGCTCGGCGGGCTGGCGGCGGTTGGCGTGGGCCTCGCGCTCGGCGGCTGCGAGACGCCGGTGCAGAGCGCGGCGAGCGCGCCGCGCAGCGCCGCCGACGCGCGTGTCGATGCGGCGCTGCGCGACCAGGTGCGCCAGATCGTGGTGATCTACGCGGAGAATCGCAGCTTCGTCAATCTGTACGGCAACTATCCCGGCGTGCAAACGCCGCTGGCGGGCGTGAGCGCCGAGCGCTACGCGCAGCTCGATCGCGACGGCAAGACACCGCTGCCGCAACTGCCGAAGATCTGGGGCGGCCTCGTGCCCCAGGCGCAGGAGCTGGATGGCAAGCGCTACATGATTGCGGAGCATCAGATCACGGGCCTCTCGAACGGTCCGTTTCTGATCGTGGATACGCACGGCAATCCGTTGCCGAACGGCATCATCACGCGCGATCTGGTTCATCGCTTCTATCAGAACCAGATGCAGATCAACGCGGGGCGCAACAACCAGTTCGCCGCGTGGGGCGATTCGGGCGGCCTTGTCATGGGCTACTACGAGAATTCCGCGCAGACGCTGCGACTCTGGAATATCGCGCAGCAATACACGCTCTGCGACAACTTCTTCATGGCCGCGTTTGGCGGCTCGTGGCTCAACCACATCTTCCTGATCTCGGCGCAGGTGCCGCAATACGCCGATATCCAGACGAGCGCCGCCAAGCATCTCGCCTCGGTCGTGGAGGGCGACGATCCCACCGGCACGCGCCTGAAGGTCGCGGCGAAGTCGCCGGCGTCGGCGCTCGACGGCCCGCCGAAGTTCGTGAACGATGGCCTCTTCACGCCCGACGGCTACGCCGTCAATACGATGGCGCCGCCGTATCAGCCGAGCAACGTGCGCCCGGCGCAAGACGGCAATCCCGCGCTCGCCGATCCGTCCAATCCGCGCGTGCTGCGCCCGCAGACCTACGCGACGATCGGCGACAGGCTCTCGGCGAAGGGCGTCGACTGGGCCTGGTACAGCGGGGCCTGGCAGTACGCGCTGGATCATCAGGACACGGGCGCGGTGCCCGACTTCCAGTACCACCATCAGCCGTTCAACTACTTCGCCAACTTCGCGCCCGGCACGGCCGCGCGCTCGCGCCACCTGCGCGATGCGGGCGTGGGCGACGATCCGTCGACCAACCGCCTGATTGCGGACATCGACGCTGGGCGGCTGCCTGCCGTCACGTTCTACAAGCCGCAGGGCAACCTGAACATGCACGCGGGCTATGCGGACGTCGAATCGGGCGACCGCCACATCACGGCCGTGATCGAGCACATTCAGCGCGGGCCGCAATGGGCGAACACGATGATCGTGGTGACGCACGACGAGAACGGCGGCTGGTGGGATCCGGTCGCGCCGCCCGTGGGCGACCGCTGGGGCCCGGGCTCGCGCATTCCGGCGCTCGTGATCGCGCCGTTCGCGAAGAAGGGCTATGTCGATCACACGTTCTACGACACGGTCTCGGTCCTGCGCTTCATCAGCCGCGTGCATGGGCTCGCGCCGCTCGACGGCGTGGCCGCGCGCGATCAGGCGTTCGTCTCGCGAGAGCAGACGCCGCCAGGCGATCTTACGGCGGCGCTCGATCTGGCCTGAGTGCTGCGCGCATCGATGGGGAAGGGGCGGTGGCTGCCGCGAAACGTTTGCGCCGCCGCCCCCGGTTGCCCATCGGAAACGCAAATTGATGCAAGCGCGACACAAGCGACGAACTTTCCATCCGATCAATGAGTTGGCGCGCTCTCCAGGCGGTTATCAACAGGTTTGTCACCAAAAACTGTGGACAACTTTGCTGCGCAAAAAACATGCATTTTCTGTGTCGTTTGCGAGCTTTCCGTTTCTAATCAGGGGGTTGGTGCGGATGTCCAGAAGTTGCCCACAGGGCTGTCAACGGAATCTGTGGACAACGCCCCAGCGCGTTTTCTCGCGCTGCGCCGTCAGTGCCGCAATCGGCAACTTTGCGGACAAACCGAATCGCGTCAAGCACTTGGCGTAGTCGTCCAAAGGTTACGCACAACCCTGTCCACGAAACCTGTGGATAGCGCACCCAAATGTTGATCGTTGCCCAATCAACCTTGCACAGTGTGGGAGTTCGCCCCGATAATCTTCGTCGATATGGCCGTCGCGTGACCGCGCGTGCACGGGCAATTTTCTCCTCGCCACTACCCGCCGCGCCGTGCTCAAAAACTCGCGCTTTGCCGGTCTTCTGCATATTCCTGGTTTCCTGCCGCTCGCTGGCGCCACCCTGATGCTGGGCGTGGCGATGTCCTTCACCGCGCCTTATCTCTCGCTATTCGGCGTCGAGCGCGTCGGCATGACGCCGTTCCGCCTCGGCGTGTTCATGACCGCCATTGCCACGAGCGGCGTCATCGCGAGCACCGTCGCGGGCCGCTGGAGCGACGCCACCGGCAAGCACCGAACCCTGCTGCTCGTCTCGCTGTGCGCCGCCACGCTCGGCTATCTCTGCCTGTGCGTCGTGCGCGACTACCGGCTTCTGCTCCTGGTGGGCGTTGCGTTCATCGGCGCGGGCGGTTGCGCGCTTTCGCTCGTGTTCTCGTTCAGCCGCGCGGCGCTGCCTGCAAGAGACGACGCCGAGCGGACCTTCGCGAGCGCGACGCTGCGCACGATTCTCTCCGCTGCCTGGGTCTTCGGGCCAGCGGTTGGCGCGCTCGTGCTCGCGGCCACGAACTTCTACGGGCTTTTCCTGTTTGCGGCGGCGAGCTTCGCGGCGTGCGGCACGATTGTCTGGCGCATGCGCGAGCCGCGCCACGACGAACACGCCACGCAGCATTTGATGGCGCGTCCCACCGCCACCGAAGTCGCGCAGGAGATGAGCGCCGAAGGCGCTGCGCAGTACGAGGGCCAGCCGCTGACCCAGGCCGAAGTGCAGCCGGGTGCGCCACGTGACTCTGCAACGCTTGCAACAGCGGCGGGCACGCCAAAAGCGAAGGCCAAGGCCGCGCCCGCCGCGGAGGGCTCGCAGAAAGACATCATGCGCGCGATCGTTGCGCTCACACTCATCGGCCTCGCGGCCAATGCGACGATGATCGTGCTGCCGCTCTACATCGTGCATGGCCTGCACGGCACGCGCATCGATGTGTCGATCATGCTCGGCCTCGGCGCGTTCATGGAGATCCCGATGATGCTCGCGCTCGGCGCGCGCGCCTCGGTGCTGAACAAGACATGGTGGCTGGCCGCGTGCGCCGTGGTGCATGCGGTCTACTTCGTCGCGATGTCGCTGGCGCCCGGCGTGCAAGCGTTGATCCCGATGCAGATTCTCAACGCCTTCGTGGTGGCCGTCACGTCGTGCCTCGGTATGACCTTCGTGCAGGATCTGATGCCCTCGTCGCCGGGGCGGGCGACGGCGCTCTTCTTCAATGCGTCGCGGCTTGGCTCGATTCTTTCGGGCGTGCTTTCCGGCATGCTCGTGCAGGCGTTCGGTTATCGCGGCACGTTTGTTTTTTGCAGCCTGCTCGCGCTCTGTGCGCTCGTGTTGTTCGCCGTGCCCGGCGAGCAGTATCCGAAAATGGCGCGCGCCGTGCGGCGTTATCTGCGCGAGCGGCGGAGCAAGCGGAACTAGCGCCTGGCAAGTGCCGCTCGGCCAAACAAAAAAAAGGCGGTGCTCCACATGCACCGCCCTTCATCCACCTTCACTGCACCGTTTCTACGTCCCGCCCGGCTAGCGCTTGCGCGGGCGTTGCGGCGTCGAAGTCTTCCGCATCGACGTCATAGCCCGAAGGCTCCCAGCGAATCGACAGCAGCGCCGCGAGTCCCGCGAGCGGCGCGACCGCGATGATCCAGAACACGCGCGTGCCGAGCGCGGCGGCGAGCACAGGGAACAGGAACAGCGAGACCGTGGAGCTGGCGCGCATCAGCGTCTGGTTGAAGCCGACGCCCACGCCGCGCAGCGAGGTCGGGTAGCCGAGCGAGGCGAACGTCATGCTGTGCGATCCGGGGCCGACGCCCTGGCCGAACAGAAAGGCGGCGAGCAGGGCGACTGCGCTGACGACTTCGGGCGTCGTCGCCGGCTTGCCGACGATCGCCAGGCCGACGAGTGCCGCGAACTGGATCGCGTAGCCCCAGACGGTAAGCTTCCACGCGCCGAAGCGCGGCACGATCCGCACGGCGATCAGCCCGCCGACGAAGGCGAAGCCGAGATTGAGCACGAGCGAGGCGAGGATCGTCGTGAGCATGGACTGCGCGAGGAAGCTCGAGATGATCACAGGCAGGCCGAACGCGACCGCGTTGTACGCAAACGAAGAGGCCACGCCGATAACGGTGGCGAGCACCGTGCGCCGTGTGTAGACGCCGCGCAGCAGCGCGCCGTAGTTCTTCCACGACGCCACGCGCGCCGGTTTGGCAGCGGTGCCAGCGGCGGCTTCGGGCGCGACCTGCGCATCGATGCCGTAGGAGCGCTTGAGAATGCGCGCCGCACCCGCGAGGTCGCCCTGGTTCGCGGCCCATACCGGCGACTCGCTGATATAGCGGCTGCGGATCGCGATGATGACGAGCGCTGGCACGGCGCCGAAGCCGAGCGTGAGACGCCAGAGCAGGTGCGAGTGCGAGGCGGGCAAGCCTGCATAGAACGCGAGCACGAGCAGATACGACACGCTGATCGCGGCATACCAGACGGGACACCACATCGCCACGCGCGCGGCCTTGTTGCCGCGGCCCTTGAGCCGTGAGAACTCGGCGAGAAAGGCCATGGCCACGGGCAGGTCGATGCCGACGCCCAGTCCCATCACGAAGCGCGCGCCGCCGAGCACCCAGGCGTTGGGCGCGAGTGCGCAGGCAATCGCGGCCACGACGAAGAAGAACATGTCGGCCATGAATACGCGATAGCGCCCGATGCGATCGGTGAGGAAGCCGCCGAGAAACGCGCCGACGATGGCGCCGAACGTGATGGCCGAAGCGACGAAGCCGGTGCCCGCCGGCGTGAGCGAGAACTCGCGCGCCACGTCCTTGAGGCCGAAGGCGAGGGCGCCGAGATCGTAGGCATCGAGGAACACACCGCCCAGCGCGATGGCCACGACGATGCGCGCGTTGCTGCCAGTGGCGGCCCCTGCGTTGACGAGCTGTGAGACGTCGGCTGCGCTGCGGATCACCGGGCGGCCGGAAGGGCTGAACGAAGCGGGGGAAGCTGAGGCAGACATGCGAGGCGGCGCGAGCGGGCGCGCGATTAGCGGCAAAGCGCGTGATGCTAACCCCCGCGCGGTTCGCGCCCAAATCGTTTTTGGTTATGAGCTCATGCCGTGCCGCGGGTGTCCTGCAACCTTGTGCAAGTTTTCGTGCATGCCAGTGTCCAGTCAGTGCATGTAGGTGACGCGGCGCGAGCGGTCGCTCAACTGCAATCCCGCGTCGAGCAGCGCGATGGCGAACCAGCGCGCGGTCTTGAGCATGCCGCTTACGCTTTGCATCGGCAGCCAGTCGTTGAGGAGTTGCACGGCGGCTTCGCTGCGCGTGGACTGCAAAAGCGCGATTACCTGCAGCAGCGAGCCTTCGTCCTTCGCCAGTTCGGAGGCGCAGCGGCAGCGCGTGTCCAACGGGCGGCACGAGGCGCGGCACAGCGTGCCCATCAGCAGATCGAAATAGCCGAAGCCTTCTGCGCCGAGCCCGGCGTCGGCGAGCACGCCGCGCCAGCTTTCGGCCTTGGCGTAGGCGTCGCAATGCGGGCGCAGCCAGGTGCGCACTGCGCGCAGCACGGTTTGCTCGGCGGTGTCGGGGTGATGGACGAAGGTGTCGTCGATCAGCGTGTCATTTCTTGCGAAAGGGGCGGTGTAGTTCATGGAGCCTCCGGTCCCGCACAAATCATTCGGGTGGCGCCGGGTCGTCCGGCATGGGCTCTATTCTGGGACAAATTTCCAGTAAATGCAAATGATTCTCATTTGTAAAGAGAGATCGAGTGCGGCGAAAACACGGCCTGCCAGAACCGGGAAGGGACTGTTCCAGCCCGCGCCCTTAATGACAGGGACACAAGCCGCTAAAGTGCCGGCCATGCGTGTTCCAGTGTTCTGGCGCAACGTGAGAGTTGGCCCCGGCCCCATGAAGGCCGGGGCTTTTTTTTGCACCGCGCAAGGGCACGCGGGGCGGACCTGGCACGCGTCCTGGAGGCCGAAGGGGGCCACACCCCGATGCATAAGTCATTGAACCGAAAGAAACAAGTAAGGTATTATTCGGGCCGCGCAGCGCGACAGCCTGCCGCGCGTCATCGCGCCCCGGCGGTCGAAAGCGCTGTTTTCGCGATCAAAAATGGGCTGTAACGGCCTGTTTGTTGTTTTTTCTCTTAGTACGTTTCTGAATAAAAACAATGACTTGCGTCAATCATCGATCCGGCCCGTGTTGTTGCGCTGCAAAACTTCCGTATTCCGTTTACCCTCGTTAACCCTTGAACGTGTGTTGCATTTCGCCTCGTCGCTGACAAATACATTACAGCCAGCCTGGTTCGATTTTCACCCCGCGTCAATCTTTCAAGTTGCTTGCGCACCTGAACGTGCGCCGTGGAAGCTATTTGCTCCGCATTTTTGAGGTCCTGTTGAAATGCAATCCGTTCCATTCCTGAGTCTGGCGATCTGGATTCCCATCCTGTTCGGCGTGGCCGTGCTGCGCGTCGGGTCGGATCGTCATCCGCAGCGCGCCCGCTGGCTGGCGCTCGTTGGCGCCGTCGTCGGCCTGCTGCTGACCCTCCCGCTCATTACCGGCTTCGACAACCACGCGGCCGGCATGCAGTTCGTCGAATTCCGCGAATGGCTGCCTGAGTTCGGCGTTGCATGGCGTCTCGGGATCGATGGTATTTCGATGTGGCTCGTGGTGCTCACCGCGTTCACGACGCTCGTGATCGTGATCGCCTCGTGGGAATCGATCACGGTGCGCGTCGCCCAGTACTTCGGCGCGTTCCTGATTCTCTCGGGCCTGATGGTCGGCACCTTCGCGGCGACCGACGGCATGCTGTTCTTCGTGTTCTTCGAAGCGACGCTGATTCCGCTGTATCTGCTGATCGGCTCGTGGGGCAATGCACGCCGCACCTACGCCGCGGTCAAGTTCTTCTTCTTCTCGTTCGGCGGCTCGCTGATGATGCTGGTGTCGATGCTGTACCTGTACAGCCAGTCGCACACCTTCGACATGTCGGTGTGGCACAACCTCACGCTCGGCTTCATCCCGCAGATCCTGGTATTCATCGGCTTCTTTGCGGCGTTCGCGGTGAAGGTCCCGATGTGGCCGTTCCACACCTGGCTACCCGACGTCCACCTCGAAGCGCCGACCGGCGCGACGGTGATGCTGGCCATGCTGAAGCTGGGCGGCTACGGTTTCCTGCGCTTCACGCTGCCGATCACGCCTGACGCCGCGCACTTCTTCGCGCCGGCCATCATCACGCTCTCGCTCGTGGCCGTGGTCTACTCGAGCCTGCTCGCGCTCGCGCAGACCGACATGACCAAGCTGCTCGCGTACTCGACGGTCGCCCACATGGGTCTCGTCACGCTGGGCCTGTTCCTCTTCAACCAGATCGGCACCGAAGGCGCGATCGTGCAGATGATCTCGTACGGCTTCGTGTCGGGCGCGATGCTGCTCTCGATCGGCGTGCTGTTCGACCGCACCAAGACGCGCACGATCTCGGCTTACGGCGGCGTCGTCAACGTGATGCCGCGCTACGCCGCCTTCATGATGCTGTTCTGCATGGCCAACCTCGGCCTGCCGGGCACGTCGGGCTTCGTGGGCGAGTTCATGGTCATCATGGGCGCGATCCGCGTGAACTTCTGGGTCGGCGCGATCGCCGCGACGACCGTCATTCTGAGCGCTGCGTACACCCTGTGGATGTACAAGCGCGTGATCTTTGGCGCTGTGGCGAACAAGGGCGTTGCGAAGCTGGCCGACATCGGCCGCCGCGAAACGCTGATCTTCGCTTCGCTCGCAGCGTTCGTGCTCGCGATCGGCCTCTACCCGAAGCCGATGACCGACGCGATCGAGCTCTCGGCGGCGAACCTCGTCACCCAGGCCGGTCGCAGCAAGCAACCTGTCGACGAAGCAGCGCCTGCCGACGCAGTGCGCGCGGGCACGGACGTTCGTGCTCAGCACTCGCCGACGTGATCGCTAAAGATTGACGGCGCAACCAACGCGCCGCACCGCCTTTCGGGCGGCGCGGCGCGTTTGTGCGTCCAGATGGTTTCGAATTTCGGTTCGAAAAATAGCCGCGGCGGACTGCTGTCAAGGGCGGAGAAGGGCGCGATGTGCGTGTGTTTCCGAGGCGCGACAAACCTCGCGAACACATGCGACAAAGTGTCTCAATCTTCTTTTGACAAAGGTCATTTTCCACATTCATTGATTGCGAAATATCAAAGCGGCTGTATGATGCGGGCGCGCTTCCTTTGTCGGATGTCAGGGGACGCGTCCGGAACTATTCAATGAATGAAATTCAGGCAAACGTGATGAAAAGAACGACCTTTCAAAGGTTACTGCTTCCCGTAAGCGCCGGATTGGCCTTGTGTCTTTCCGGATGCAACATGGAGCTCCTCGACCCCAAGGGCAGTGTGGGCGTGGCGGAAAAGCAGCTGATCGCAACCTCCACATGGGCCATGCTGATTGTTGTGATCCCTGTGATCGTCCTGACGCTCTGGTTCGCGTACCGCTATCGCGCGTCGAACCGTAGCGCCACCTATGCGCCGAAGTGGTCGCACTCGACGGCGATCGAAGTCGTCGTCTGGACCATCCCGACGCTGATCATTCTGTTCCTCGGCGTGCTCACGTGGAACACCACGCACGAGCTCGACCCGTACAAGCCGCTCGAATCCAACGTCAAGCCGATCAACGTCGAAGTTGTGGCGCTCGACTGGAAGTGGCTGTTCATCTATCCGGATCTCGGCATCGCGACGGTGAACCAGCTGGCCGTGCCCGTTGGCACGCCGGTGAACTTCAGCATCACGTCGGACTCGGTGATGAACTCGTTCTTCATCCCGCAGCTTGGCACCCAGGTTTATGCGATGGCTGGCATGCAGACGCGTCTGCACCTGATCGCCGACCACGCTGGCGACTACGCCGGCCTCTCGGCGAACTTCAGCGGCGCGGGCTTCTCGGACATGAAGTTCCGCACGCTCGCCACGAGCCAGCAAGACTTCGACGCGTGGGTCCAGAAGGTGAAGGCGTCGCAGACGCAGCTTTCGATGGATCAATACGCGACGGTCGCAAAGCCGAGCGAAAAGGCTCCGGTTGAGTACTTCTCGACGGTCGACCCGAAGCTCTTCAACAACATCATCGCGAAGTACAACAACGGCCACGTCACGAATTTCAGTGACCCGTCGTGCGTGACCAAGGGGTAAACCAGGCATGTTCGGAAAACTTACACTGGACGCCATTCCGTATCACGAGCCGATTATCGTCGGCACGATGATCGGCATGGCAGTCATCGGCGCATTGGTGCTCGGTGCCATCACTTACCTCGGTAAGTGGAAGTATCTGTGGACTGAGTGGCTGACGAGCGTCGACCACAAGCGTCTGGGCGTGATGTACATCGTCCTCGCCTTCGTCATGCTGCTGCGCGGCTTCGCCGACGCCATCATGATGCGTACCCAGCTTGCGCTCGCGTACAACGCGCCGGGCTTTCTGCCGCCGCACCACTACGACCAGATCTTCACGGCGCACGGCGTGATCATGATTTTCTTCATGGCCATGGCCTTCATGGTCGGCCTGATGAACATCATCGTGCCGCTGCAGATCGGCGCACGCGACGTCGCGTTCCCGTTCCTGAACTCGCTGTCGTTCTGGATGACCGCAGTCGGCGCCATCCTGCTGATGATCTCGCTCGTCGTGGGTGAATTCGCGATGACCGGCTGGCTCGCGTATCCGCCGCTTTCGGAGCTTGCGTACAGTCCCGGGGTAGGGGTGGATTACTACCTGTGGGCGCTGCAGATCTCCGGCGTCGGCACGCTGCTGACCGGCGTGAACTTCTTCGTCACCATCATCAAGATGCGTGCCCCCGGCATGACGATGATGAAGATGCCGGTGTTCACGTGGACGGCGCTGTGCACGAACGTGCTGATCATGGCCGCGTTCCCGATCCTGACCGTGACGCTCGCGCTGCTCGGCCTCGACCGCTACATCGGCACGCACTTCTTCACGAATGACGGCGGCGGTAACGCCATGCTGTATCTGAACCTGATCTGGGCCTGGGGTCACCCCGAGGTGTACATCCTGATCCTGCCGGCGTTCGGTATTTTCTCGGAAGTCGTCGCGACCTACGCGAAGAAGCCGCTGTTCGGCTACAAGACCATGGTCTACGCGACCTGCTCGATCATGGTGCTCTCGTTCCTCGTGTGGCTGCACCACTTCTTCACGATGGGTTCGGGTGCGAACGTCAACGCGTTCTTCGGCATCATGACGATGATCATCGCGATCCCGACGGGCGTGAAGATCTTCAACTGGCTGTTCACGATCTACCGCGGCCGCCTCGAGTTCACCTCGCCGGTGCTCTGGACGATCGGCTTCATGGTCACCTTCACCATCGGCGGCATGACCGGCGTGATGATGGCGATCCCGGGCGCGGACTTCGTGCTGCACAACTCGCTGTTCCTGATTGCTCACTTCCACAACGTGATCATCGGCGGCGTGCTGTTCGGCTACCTCGCCGGTTTCAACTACTGGTTCCCGAAGGCGTTCGGCTTCAAGCTCAACGAAAAGCTCGGCAAGCGCGCGTTCTGGTTCTGGCTCTCGGGCTTCTATGTCGCCTTCACGCCGCTGTACGTGCTCGGCTTCATGGGCGCAACGCGCCGTCTGAACCACTACGACAATCCGGCATGGCATCCGTGGATGGTCATCGCATGGGTTGGCGCCGTGCTCGTGGCAATCGGTATCGCGCATCAACTGCTGCAGCTGTACGTGTCGATCCGCGACCGCAACCTGCCGGAAAACCGCGACCTGACGGGCGATCCGTGGGGTGGCCGTACGCTGGAGTGGGCGATGTCGTCGCCGCCGCCGTCGTACAACTTCGCGATCATCCCGCATGTGTCGGAACTCGATGAGTTCCAGCACCTGAAGGAAACCGGCCGCGAAACCGTGGACGTCGCGAACACGAAGTACACCGACATTCACATGCCCTCGAACACGAGCGCAGGTCTGTTTATCGGTTTCTTCAGCCTGGTGCTCGGCTTTGCTGGCATCTGGCACATCTGGTGGCTCATGATCGTTGGCTTCGTCGGCATTCTCGGCACGGCCATCGCCTACAGCTTCCAGAAGAACGAAGGCTATTACATCCCGGCCGCCAAGGTCCGGGCAGACGAAGAAGCGCGTAGCCGCGCACTGGTCAAGGCGTTCGCTGAACGCGGTGGCAAGGTTGAAGAAGCACTGGAGGCCAACTGATGTTGACGAAAACTAGTGCGGCCGCACTCGCGGAGCACGATCACCACGATCACCCGCCGTCACACTCGGTGTTCGGCTTCTGGCTGTACCTGATGACGGACTGTATTCTGTTCGGCTCGCTGTTCGCAGTGTTCGCCGTGATGCAGAACCAGTTTGCAGGCGGCCCGACGGGCAAGGACCTGTTCGACATTCAGGGCGTCGCGATGGAAACGGCAGTGCTGCTGCTGTCGTCCATTACGTACGGCTTCGCGATGATCGGCGCGCACAAGCAGCGCAAGGGTCAAGTGCTGGTCTGGCTGGCGATCACTTTCCTGCTGGGCGCAACGTTCCTGTACTTCGAACTGCATGAATTCGCGAACATGATCGCCGAGGGCAACGGCCCGAGCCGCAGCGCGTTCCTCTCGTCGTTCTTCACGCTGGTTGCCACCCACGGTATCCACGTGACGATGGGCATGATCTGGATGATCGTCCTGATGGTTCAGGCCGTGAAGGCCCCGACCCTGGGCGAGCGTGAAATCCGCCGCCTGACGTGCCTGAGCCTCTTCTGGCACTTTCTGGACATCGTCTGGATCTGCGTGTTCTCCTTTGTTTATCTTGCGAGCGTGATCTAAATGAGTGCTCATTCCATCCATGAAGAAGAAAGCCACGGCAGCGTAGGCAGCTACCTGGCCGGTTTCGTCCTGGCGGTGGTGCTCACGGCCGCTTCGTTCTGGCTCGTGCTGCACGGCGGCTTCCCGCGCGAAACCGCGCTGCTCGGCCTCGCCGTGCTGGCTGTGGTGCAGATCGTGGTCCACCTCGTGTTCTTCCTGCACATGAACACGTCGTCGGGCCAGCGCTGGAACGTGACGGCATTTGGCTTTACGGTGCTGACGGTCCTGATCGTGGTCGTCGGTACGCTGTGGGTCATGCACAACGTCAGCATGAACATGATGTCGCGTTAAGCGCGCATCGTTGCTGGACGTGCGCTTCGCTCGCTGCGAGTGAAGCGCAAACGAAAAACGCCGCCAGGCCTTCGGGCCGGCGGCGTTTTTCTTTTTGGCGGCTTGGTGCGCGGTTAGGCGTTAAAGCGCTGGCGTACGACTTCCGCGACGGCCTTGCCGAGGCGATGGTGCTGAGAGGCTTCGTAGTGAATGCCGTCTGTCGTGCTGACCGTGGCGAACTCGCCGGCATCGAGGAACGCCGAGCCGTACTTCACGGCCACGCGCTCGTAGAGCGGCGCAAGCAGGCGCGACCTGGCCGCGCCGCCCGTGAAGATATCGCCGAGGAAGCCGATCTCTTCGATCGGCACCGGCGACATGAGCAGTACGTGTGGCGTGGCGCCGCCCGGACCCGCGCGGCACGCCACCAGCGTTTCGAGCAGCACGTCCACCGAGTTCGCGATGTCGGTGGGCGTGACGGAAAAGCGCGCCTTGAGGTCGTTGGTGCCGAGCATCAGTGCGACCACGTCCACCGGCAACTGGCTTTCGAGGCATGGGCGCAGATAAGCGTGCCCGTTCTTGTGGCGGCCTTCGATGGGGTCGTCGTGAACCGTGGTGCGCGCGGGCAGGCCTTCCTCGATGATCGTCCAGCCCGGGCCCAGCGCTTCGCGCAGCACGCCGGGCCAGCGGTCGGCGGGGCCGAATCGCTCGGACACGCCGGGCACGGTCAGCGGCTTCGTGCCGTGCGTATTGGAGTCGCCGTAACAGAGCAGGGTGCGTGACGTCATGGATTGCCTCTCTCTGGGTTGATGTGACCGGTTGCGATGCGATGCCCGCTGTAATGCCATTACTCGTCATGGGAGATTACTAGACGACTGGTCTAATCGCTCTGTAACATCTCACCTCATGAATGCAGCGGCAGCCGTTGAAGTGCGGCAACACATCCTCGATACCGCCATGCCCATTCTGCTGGGCAAGGGGTTTTCCGCGGTCGGTCTCAATGAGATCCTCGCGGCCGCTGGCGTGCCCAAAGGGTCGTTCTATCACTATTTCGGCTCGAAGGAAGCGTTCGGCGAAGCGTTGCTCACGTCGTATTTCGCCGAATATGCGGAGCGTCTCGACGACATGCTCCTGCGCGCGCCGGGCACCGCGGCCGAAAAGCTGATGCGCTACTGGGACGACTGGCGCCTGATCCAGTGCGCCGACGATCCCGTAGGCAAGTGTCTCGCGGTCAAGTTGGGCGCGGAGGTGAGCGACCTTTCCGAGGCCATGCGCGAGGCGCTGCGTCTTGGCACCGATGCGACGATCTCGCGCATTGCCGCGTGTATCGAGGCAGGGCGCGCGGACGGCTCGCTCGCGGGGGTGAACAACGCCGCGACGATGGCAGTGACGCTCTACGAACTGTGGCTCGGCGCGACGCTGCTCGAAAAGATCCACCGCGACCGCAAGCCGCTCGATGCGGCCATGGCGACCACACGAATTCTGCTGAACCTGCCTCCGGGCGGTTAATCGAACGCAAAGCGACGGTAGTGCGCAGCGCGTGAACTGCGCGCGATTGTCGCGCATTGTGCGGAAGTGCTAGACGACCGGTCTAATAGATCATGAAGAGGCCGGTATCCAAAGGGTGCGCGAGCGCCCGAACCTCACCGATAAAGGAACGCCGATGAAGGTACTGATCGTTTTGACCTCGCATGAGGACCTCGGCAACACGGGCAAGAAAACGGGCTTCTGGCTCGAAGAATTCGCCGCGCCGTACTACGCGCTGCGCGACGCCGGCGCTGAACTCGTGCTCGCATCGCCCAAGGGCGGCCAGCCGCCGCTCGATCCGAAGAGCAGCGATCCTTCCGCGCAAACCGATGCGACGCGACGTTTCGCAACCGATACCGAGGCGCAAACGGCGCTTGCCAATACGAAACGTCTCGCCGATATCGACGCGAGCGCATTCGACGCCGTGTTCTACCCGGGCGGCCATGGCCCGCTTTGGGATCTGGCCGAAGATCCGGTTTCGATCGCGCTGATCGAAAAGACCATCGCCGCAGGCAAGCCTGTCGCCGCCGTCTGCCATGCGCCGGGCGTGCTGCGCCACGTGAAGGGTGCGGATGGCAAGCCGCTCGTGGCCGGCAAGTCGGTCACCGGTTTTTCGAATGACGAAGAAGCGGCGGTGCAACTGACCGATGTCGTGCCGTTCCTCGTCGAGGACATGTTGAAGGCCAGCGGCGGCCAGTATTCGAAGGCCCCCGACTGGCAGCCGCACGTCGCAACCGACGGCCTGCTGATCACGGGCCAGAACCCGGCTTCGTCCGAGCCGGTTGCCGAGGCTTTGCTCGCGGCGCTGCGCCGCGGTTGATGCCGCGCGAACGCGGTCGCATGTCTGCGAGCGCGTTCGCTTCCCTCTATTTCCTTTCGGCAACGCTGCGAGCCGTTCTCGCAGCGCGTGTCCGCCTGCGCGTTGCCGCAAGGAAATGCCCATTTTGCCAACCGGCGCAGGCGCCGCGCGATGCGCGACCTGCGCCAAGAAAGGAGCTGTAGATGTCCGCATTGTTTGAACCGTTCAAGCTCAAGGGCGTGACCCTGCGCAACCGCATCGCCGTGCCGCCGATGTGCCAGTACATGGCCGTCGACGGCATGATCAACGACTGGCACCACGTCCACTATGCGCAGATCGCGCGCGGCGGCGCGGGCCTCGTGATCGTCGAGGCGACGGCGGTTTCGCCTGAAGGCCGCATCACGCCGGCTTGCACGGGCCTGTGGAACGACGCGCAGATGGAGGCGTTCAAGCCGACCGTTGCCGCAATCAAGGCGGCGGGCGCCGTGCCCGGCATCCAGATTGCGCACGCGGGCCGCAAGGCGAGCGCGAACCGCCCGTGGGAAGGCGACGACCACATTGCCGAAGGCGACGCGCGCGGCTGGCAGACCATCGCGCCTTCCGAGGCTGCGTTTGGCGCGCATCTGCCGAAAGTGCCGAAGGCGATGACGCTCGACGACATCGCGCGCGTGCGCGAGGACTTCGTGGCCGCGGCGAAACGCGCGCTCGAAGCCGGCTTCGAATGGCTCGAACTGCACTTTGCGCACGGCTATCTCGGCCAGAGCTTTTTCTCGACGCACTCGAACCATCGCGACGACGCGTATGGCGGCAGCCTCGAAAACCGCAGCCGTTTCCTGCTGGAAACGCTGGCCGCCGTGCGCAAGGTCTGGCCGGAGCATCTGCCGCTGACGGCGCGCTTTGGCGTGATCGAGTACGACGGCCGCGACGAGGAAACGCTGGCCGAATCGATCGAACTGGCCAAGGGTTTCAAGCGCGAAGGTCTCGATATGCTGGGCGTGAGCGTCGGTTTCTCGACGCCCGCCGCGCAGATTCCGTGGGCGCCCGCGTTCCTCGCGCCGATCGCGCAGAAGGTGCGTCGCGCAACCGGTCTGCCGGTGTCGTCCGCGTGGGGTATCGGCACGCCGGAACTCGCCGAGCGCTCGGTAGCGAAGGAACAGCTCGACGTCGTGATGGTCGGCCGCGCGCATCTCGCCAACCCGCACTGGCCGTACTACGCTGCGCAGGAACTGGGCGTCGAGCGCGCCGCGTGGACCTTGCCCGCGCCGTACGCACACTGGCTCGAGCGCTACAAGGTCGGCTGAAAATTACCTGACGGCAAATCCGTTGACGATGAGGGAGTTCCGATGACTATCTATCTGATCGCAAGCATCACACCCAAGCCCGAGCATGTCGCCGAAGTGGAAGCGTTCACGCGCGACATGGTCGCGCAGACGCGCAAGGAGCCAGGCAATCTGCGCTACGACCTGCTGCGCCGCGCGGACGGCGCGCCGGGCTTTTACCTCTACGAAGCCTATGTCGATGAAGCCGCGGTGCAGGCGCATCGCGACAGCGCCCACTATGCGGCGTACCGCGCGAAGATCGGTGCGTTGGTGGCGCAGCCGCCGGAGGTGAAGACGTTGACGGGCGTGGACGTGGCGGACTGACGCCGCATTCGTCTTCGTGACCGGCTGGCGCCGGACAGCGCGACGTAGCGCTGTCCGGCGCTTTTTTCATTGGGCCGCCGTGCGCGGCCTAGCCTGCCATATCGAGCACGACGCGGCCTTCGATCGCGCCGCGTTCCATGCGCGCGAACACGTCGTTGATGTTCTCCAGCTTGTCGGTGGAGACGGTCGCCTTGACCTTGCCTTCCTGCGCAAACATCAGCGACTCTTCGAGGTCGAGACGCGTGCCGACGATCGAACCGCGCACCGTCACGCCGCTCAACACCATGTCGAAGATCGGCAGCGGGAAGTCGCCGGGCGGCAGCCCGTTCAGCGACACCGTGCCGCCCCGGCGCACCATGCCGAGCGCCTGCGAAAACGCAATGGGCGAGACCGCGGTGACGAGCACGCCGTGCGCGCCGCCAATTTCCTTCTTTAGATACGCAGCCGGATCGGTGGTTTTCGCGTTGACCGTTACGGTCGCGCCAAGACGTTTCGCCAGTTCGAGTTTCGTATCGTCGACGTCGACGGCGGCGACGTTGAGGCCCATTGCGCGTGCGTATTGCACGGCCATGTGACCGAGGCCGCCCACGCCGGAAATGACGACCCAGTTACCCGGGCGCGTGTCCGTCACCTTCAGGCCCTTGTAGACCGTGACGCCGGCGCAAAGCACGGGCGCAATTTCGATGAAATCGATATCTTTCGGCAGCAGCCCCACGTAATTCGCGTCGGCTTTCGCGTATTGAGCGAAGCCGCCGTTGACCGAATAGCCGGTGTTTTGCTGCTGCTCGCACAGCGTTTCCCAACCGCCGAGGCAATGTTCGCAATGGCCGCATGCCGAATAGAGCCACGGAATGCCCACGCGATCGCCTTCCTTCACGTGCGTGACGCCCGCGCCTACGCCCACGACATAACCCACGCCCTCGTGACCGGGAATGAACGGCGGCTGCGGCTTCACGGGCCAGTCGCCGTGTGCGGCGTGCAGGTCCGTGTGGCACACGCCGCACGCTTCGATTTTCACGAGCAGTTCGCCGGGTCCCGGGGTGGGAACGGCCACTTCCTCCAGCACGAGGGGTTTGCCAAATGCGCGGACTACTGCGGCTTGCATCGTCTTGCTCATCGTCGGGCTCCTGTCGAAGCGAAATGGCGGCGCGCGGCCGGATGCGTTGCGCATCGCGGTGTCGCCGCACGCCCGCCTGCCTTTCAAGTTTGAAGGAAAGGGTTTTCGCGTGCGATGAACGTGCTCAATGGTTGGTAATAAAAATGAGCAGAAGTTTTCGAAAGAAACTGCCGTTAATATTGGGTAAGGTTTGGTAACGCCCTCTGTTGCACGAATTCAGTGAGCCCGATGCACAACGAGTCCCTCTACGAGCGCGCCAGCGAGAGCCATTTCGCAGGCGACCTGCCGCGTGCGCGTCAGTTGTACGTGCAACTGCTTGCCGTCGATGCAACGCACGCGAGTGCGATGTTTCGCCTCGGCGTGATCGGCTTGCAGGAAGGTGCGCCGGCCGCTGCGATTGGTTGGCTGCAGCGTGCGCTCGACGCAAACCCCGGCGAGCGGCGCTACCGCGAAGCGTTGGGGCAGGCCTATGCCATGGCCGCGCGTCATGCCGAAGCGGCGCAGACCTATCGCGGCCTGTTGACGGAAGACGCTTCGTCCGCCGATCTCTGGTGCGGGCTCGGCTCGGCGTTGCAGGCGCTGGGTGCGCACGCGGAGGCGGTGAAGGCATGGCGAGGGGCGCTTGAGCGAGAAGTGAACCGGGCCGACATCTGGAACAACTTCGGTAATTGCCTGCGTTTGCTGGGCGACTCCGGCGAGGCTCAGGCGGCGTATCGTCGCGCGCTCGACTTGCAACCGGGCGATGTCAATGCATTGACGAACCTCGGCACGCTGCTGCAGGAAGAGGGACGGGACGACCAGGCGCTCGAACGTTTGCGGGCGGCGCTTGCTGTCGCACCGGACAGCGCAGTCGCGATGATCAACCTCGGTGTGCTCCTGACACGCCTCGGGCGTCTGGACGAAGCCGTGCCCTTGCTCGAACGTGCGGTGGCCATCGAACCGCAAATCGCGCATGCGGCCTACAACTATGGCGTCGCGCTTCAGGCATGTGGCCGTTTGCGCGAGGCCGAAGCGCAGTATCGCCGCGCGCTCGCGCTCGACCCCGCGCACGCGGAAGCGGCCAATAACCTCGGAAATGTTTGCCGCGATCTCGGCGAACATCGGGCCGCCCAGGCGGCGTACGAAACGGCCATGCGCGCGCGGCCCGATTTCGTCGACGCGTTCAATAACGCGGCCAACCTGATGCGCACGCTCGGCGGCCTCGACGAAGCGCAAGCGCTATTGCGCCAGGCCCTCGACCTCGATCCATCGCGCTCGGCCACGCTCAACAATCTCGGCAACGTGCTCAAGGACAGCGGGGGGCTGGACGAAGGCATCGAATGTTTTCGCCGGGCTGTGGCGAGCGAGCCCGGCAACCTCATCGCGCACAGCAACCTGCTCTATGCGTTGTCGTTTCAGGCTACAGATCCGCAGGTGATTCTCGATGAGGCGAGACGCTGGTCTGCGCATCACGAAGCGCCGCTCAGCGCGGAACGCATGCACGCGCGGGTCGAACCCGCGGCGGGAAGGCGCTTGCGCATTGGCTACGTATCAGGCGATTTTCGTGAGCATTGCCAGGCATTGTTCATGACGCCGCTCTTGACACATCACGACGCTGAGCGCTTCGAGATTCACGCGTATTCGAGCGTGGTGCGGCCCGATGCGACGACGGCACGTCTCGCCGCACACGTCGAAAAGTGGCACGACGTACGCACGTTGAGCGATACGGCGCTGGCGGAACAGATCCGCGCGGACGGCGTCGATATCCTCGTCGATCTGACGATGCACATGTCCGATGGCCGGCCTCTGCTGTTCGCACGCAAGCCGGCGCCGGTGCAGGTCGCCTGGCTCGCGTATCCCGGCACGACCGGGATCGGCGCGATGGACTGGCGGCTCACCGATCCGTGGCTCGATCCGCCCGCGCACGACAGCCACTACAGCGAAAAGTCGTGGCGCTTGCCGCATACGTTCTGGTGTTATGACGCGCTGGCTTCGGAGCCCGAAGTGAATGCGCTGCCTGCATCGAGTACGGGACACGTCACGTTCGGCAGCCTGAACAACCCTTGCAAGCTCACCGATTCGACGCTGAATGTGTGGTCTCGTGTATTCGCCCGCTTGCCAGATGCGCGCCTCGTGCTCATGGCCGCCGAGGGTGAAGCGCGGCGCCGCCTCGTGCAACGGCTCGCTCAGGCAGGCATCGACGCGGCGCGCGTGCGCTTCCTGCCGTTCAGGCCGCGCGCGGATTACCTGCGCAGCTATCACGAGATCGATATCGGCCTCGACACGTTGCCGTACAACGGCCATACCACGTCGCTCGACGCGCTGTGGATGGGCGTGCCCGTCGTCACGCGCGTCGGGCCGACGGTGGCGGGGCGCGCGGGCTTGAGCCAGCTGGCGAACCTTGACCTGACCGAACTGGCCGCCGATTCCGACGACGCGTTCGTGGAGACGGCGGTGAGTCTCGCGAACGACCTGCCGCGCCTTGCGAATCTGCGCTCGACGCTGCGCGAGCGCATGGCGGCCTCGCCGCTGATGGACGGCGAGCGTTTCGCGCGCGGCGTCGAAGCGGCGTACGAAGGCATGTGGCGCGCCGCGGCAAAGTAGGGCGATCTGGCCCGTAGATACGGGGCCTCTGGCGTCCTGTCCTCGGCCAGATGGCCATCCAGCGTCCTGTATAAATATACAGTAGAATCCTAGCCTGACAGCCAGGGCCGCGCGCCGATTTTCCGCGCGCGCCGCGCTGCAAGTTTCCGGGCCGCGCCGGCATTTGCCCCAATTCGCGCGCCGCCCGGCCCCACGCGTGTGATCCCAGCCGGAATGCCAGCGCAAGTGAGCGAAAACCGATCTATCCGAATCCGTGGTGCCCGCCAGCACAACCTCAAGAACCTCGACCTTGACCTGCACACCGGTGAAATGACGGTCGTCACCGGGCCATCGGGCTCGGGCAAGTCGAGCCTCGTCTTCGACACGCTTTACGCGGAAGGCCAGCGCCGCTACGTTGAAACGTTCAGCGCCTATGCGCGCCAGTTCCTCGATCGCATGGACCGGCCGCAGGTCGACCGCGTGGACGGCGTGCCGCCCGCCATCGCCATCGACCAGACCAACCCGGTGCGGAGTTCGCGCTCCACGGTCGGGACGATGACCGAGTTGAACGACCACCTGAAGCTGCTCTACGCGCGCGCCGCGAATCTGTTCGACCGCGTCACGGCGCAGCCCGTGCGGCACGACACGCCTGAGACGATCTACGCCGAACTGATGGCGCGCACGGCCGCGGGCGACCCGCGTCTCGTCGTCACATTCCCGGTCGAGTTGCCCGACACGACCACCGAGGAGGAAGTCGCGCAGTGGCTTTCCGCGAGCGGCTATACGCGCGTGCAGGCGCAGCGCGAGGTGAAGACCGCCGAAGGCACGCGCAAGCTGCTCGATGTGGTCGCCGACCGTTTCCGCATGCAGAACGTGGAGAAGAGCCGCGCGATCGAGGCGATCGAAGCCTCGCTCAAGCGCGGCAGCGGGCGCGTCAACATCTACGTGCTGGAAAGCGGCGACGCCGAAACGGCGGCCGAGCCGCAGATCTGGCGCTTCTCTACCGGCCTGCATTGCCCGGACAGCGATTTGCGCTACGCCGATCCGCAGCCCGCGCTGTTCTCGTTCAACTCGGCCTACGGCGCCTGTGACGCGTGCCGCGGCTTCGGCCGCGTGATTGGCGTGGACTGGGGCCTCGTGATCCCCGACGAGCGCAAGACGCTGCGCGGCGGCGCGATCAAGCCGCTGCAAACGCCGGCGTGGAAGGAATGCCAGGACGACCTGATGCGCTATGCCGCAAAGGCGGGCATTCCGCGCGATACCGCATGGACCGAGCTTACTCAGGCGCAGCGCGACTGGGTCATCAACGGCGCGCCGGACTGGAAGGGAAGCTGGCAAACGCAGTGGTACGGCGTGAAACGCTTCTTCCAGTATCTGGAGTCGAAGGCCTACAAGATGCACATTCGCGTGCTGCTGTCGAAGTACCGCAGCTACACTCCGTGCGAAACCTGCGGCGGCGCGCGCCTGAAAACCGAGGCCTTGCAGTGGCGTCTCGGCACGCAGCAGAACGCCGACGAAGTCCTGGCGCCATCGGGGCGCTTCCTGCCGCACGGCGTGGACTGGACGCGCGCGCAGCTCGAGGCGCTGCCGGGCCTCACCGTGCACGACGTGATGCTGCTGCCGATCGAGCGCATTCGCCGCTTCTTCGACAATCTTTCGCTTTCCTCAGCATTGCTCGACGACGCGCTCAAGCTGCTGCTCGAGGAGGTGCGCACGCGTCTGAAGTATCTCTGCGACGTGGGCCTGGGCTATCTCACGCTCGACCGCCAGAGCCGCACGCTGTCGGGCGGCGAAGTCCAGCGTATCAATCTGACCACGGCGCTCGGCACGTCGCTCACAAAAACGCTGTTCGTGCTCGACGAGCCGAGCATCGGCCTGCATCCGCGCGACCTCAACCGCATTGTCGAGGCGATGCAGCGTCTGCGCGACGCCGGCAATACGCTCGTGGTGGTCGAGCACGATCCGTCCGTGATGCTCGCGGCCGACCGCCTTATCGACATGGGCCCCGGTCCCGGCGAGCGCGGCGGCACGATCGTCTACGACGGTACGCCGAACGATATCCGCTCCTCGGGCACCTTGACGGGCGAGTATCTGGGCGGCCACCGCGCCGTTGCCGACGCTTCGCACTGGGAGCGCCGCCCGGTCGACGCGTCCACGCCGCATCTTCTGCTCGAAGGCGCGAGCGAGCACAACCTGCGCGACGTGACCGTGCAAATCCCGCTGCAGCGGCTCGTTTGCGTGACGGGTGTCTCGGGCTCGGGCAAATCGACGCTCGTGCAGGACGTGCTGTATCCCGCGCTCGCGCGGCATCTGGGCAAGGCGACGGAAGCGCCGGGCACGTTCCGCAAGCTGGGCGGCGCGGAGCAGATCAGTGACGCCGTGTTCGTCGACCAGTCGCCGATCGGCAAAACGGCGCGCTCGAATCCGGCCAGCTACGTGGGCGCGTTCGACGAGATCCGCAAGCTGTTCGCCAAGGCGACGCTCGCGAAGCAGCGCGGTTATACGGCGGGCATGTTCAGCTTCAACTCGGGCGAAGGCCGTTGCCCGACTTGCGGCGGCTCGGGCTTCGAGCACATCGAAATGCAGTTCCTGAGCGACGTGTATCTGCGTTGCCCCGATTGCGACGGCAGCCGTTATCGCCCGGAAGTGCTCGAAGTGAAGATCGAGCGCGCGGGCCGCTCGCTTTCGGTGGCGGACGTACTCGACCTTACGGTGAGCGAAGCGGTGCAATGCTTCGCTGAGGATGCCGAAGTATTGCGCGTGCTCCAGCCTATCGTGGACGTGGGCCTTGAATACGTGAAGCTCGGCCAGCCGGTGCCGACGCTGTCGGGCGGCGAAGCGCAGCGTCTCAAGCTCGCGGGCTATCTCGCGGAAACCGCGCAGTCGCGCGGCAAGGACGCAGGCGGCCGGCTCTTCATGTTCGACGAGCCGACCACGGGCCTGCATTTCGACGACATCGCCAAGCTGATGCGCGCCTTCGGCAAGCTGCTCGCAGGCGGTCATTCGCTGCTCGTGATCGAGCATAACCTCGACGTGATCCGCGCCGCCGACTGGCTGATCGATCTCGGCCCCGAAGGCGGCGACGCGGGCGGCGAAGTGGTGTGCGTCGGTACGCCCGCGGATGTGATCGCGTGCCCGCGCTCGCATACGGGCGCGGCGCTCGAACGCTACGAAGCGGCGCTCGGCAGCGGCGCCGAACTGCTCGCCGAAGAAGAGGGTGTGGCGCTGCAAACCGCGTTGCGCGCCGCGCAGGCGCGCCGTGAAGTGCAGGGCGAGGATGTGGTGCGCATCGTGAATGCGCGCGAGCACAACCTCAAGGCGCTCGACGTCGATATTCCGCATGGCCGCTTCAACGTCATTACGGGCGTGTCGGGCTCGGGCAAGTCCACGCTCGCGTTCGACATCCTCTTTCACGAAGGCCAGCGGCGCTACCTCGAATCGCTCAATGCCTACGCGCGTTCGATCGTGCAGCCGGCGGGCCGTCCCGAAGTCGATGCCGTGTACGGCATTCCGCCGACCGTCGCGATCGAGCAGCGCCTCTCGCGCGGCGGTCGCAAGAGTACCGTCGCCACGACCTCCGAGGTGTGGCACTTCCTGCGGCTGCTCTATGTGAAGCTCGGCGTGCAGCACTGCGTGCATGACGGCACGCCCGTGACGTCGCAAAGCGTCGATGCGATCGTCGCACAACTGCTGCGCGAACATCGCGGCCAGCATGTCGGCTTGCTCGCGCCGCTCGTCGTCAATCGCAAGGGCGTCTACACCGATCTCGCGAAGTGGGCGAAGGCGCGCGGCAACACGCATCTGCGAGTGGACGGCGAATTCGTGCCGGTCGCGCCGTGGCCCAAGCTCGACCGCTTCCGCGAACACACGATCGAGCTGCCCGTGGGCGATCTCGTAATCGAGCCTGAAAACGAGGCGCAATTGCGCGCCATGCTCGGCACGACGCTAGAAGCGGGCAAGGGCATCGTGCATTTGCTCGCGCCGCTCGACGGTCTCGATCATGTGATTGGCAATGGTGGTTCGACGGCGGGCATCGGCGAGGTGAAGGTGCTGTCCACGCGGCGCGCGTGCCCGGTGTGCGGCACGAGCTATCCCGAACTCGATCCGCGCATGTTCTCGTACAACAGCAAGCACGGCTGGTGCACGACCTGTGTGGGCACGGGCCTCGCGCTCACGCGCGAGCAGCGCGCCGCCTACGACGATACGATCGTGGCCGAAGACGGCCGTGGCCGCGAGCAAACCTTGCCTTCGGAGGAGCAGGAGCCCGAAGGCGTGGTCGACGAGCCGTGCCACGATTGCGGCGGCACGCGCCTGAATCCCGTGGCGCGCGCTGTGACGTTCGACGCGCATCCTATCGTCGACGTCGCGCAGTGGACCGTGGCGGACACGCGCCGCTGGATCGATACGCTGAAGCTTAACGGCCGCGATGCGCAAATCGCCCGTGACGTGGTGAGCGAAATCCGCAGCCGTCTGCAGTTCCTGGAGGAAGTGGGGCTCGGCTATCTGAGCCTCGATCGCGCCGCGCCGAGCCTTTCGGGTGGCGAGGCGCAGCGCATTCGTCTCGCGGCGCAGCTGGGCAGCAATTTGCAGGGCGTGTGCTACGTGCTCGACGAGCCGACCATCGGCCTGCATCCGCGCGACAACAAGATCTTGCTGGACGCGTTGCGCAGCCTCGGCGAGAAGGGCAACACGCTCGTCGTGGTCGAGCACGACGAGGACACGATCCGGCGTGCCGACCACATCATCGACATCGGCCCGAGCGCGGGCAAGCGCGGCGGCCGCGTGGTGGCGCAAGGCAGTGTCGCCGATCTCGCGGCGCAGGCCGATTCGCTCACCGGGCGCTATCTTGCACAGCCGATCCAGCATCCGCTGCAACCGCGCCGCGAAGTGCGCCCTGCGCGCGCCGGGCGTGAAGCGGTGCCGGGACAATGGCTCACCGTCCACGGCGGCAAGTTGCACAACCTGCGCAACGTGACCGCGCAAATTCCGCTGGGCCGCCTCGTGGCGATTACGGGCGTGAGCGGTTCGGGCAAGTCCACACTCGCGCGCGACGTGCTGCTTTCCAATCTGCTCGACGCCGTGGGGCGCTCGGTGCTGTCCTCGCCCGCCGAGCGCCGCGCGCGCAAAGCGGTGAAGGAGAAGGCGCCGAGCGTGGCGGAGCGCCGTTCGAGCGTGCTCGCGCGCACGAGCGCCAAGCCGAAGCTCGAGGTTGCGCATGCGTGGCAGGGCTGCGATTCGATTAGCGGATGGGAAAGCATCGACCGCGTGCTCGAAGTGGACCAGACGCCGATCGGAAAAACGCCGCGCTCGTGTCCCGCGACCTATATCGGCGTGTGGGACGCGATCCGCCGCCTGTTCGCCGATACGCTCGAGGCGCGTGCCCGCGGCTATAGCGCGTCGCGTTTCTCCTTCAATACCGGCGACGGACGCTGCCCCGCGTGCGAAGGCCAGGGCGTGCGCACCATCGGCATGAGCTTCCTGCCCGACGTGAAGGTGCCGTGCGACGTGTGCCACGGCCAACGCTTCAATCCGGAAACGCTGGCTGTGACGTGGCGCGGCCGGAACATCGGCGAAGTGCTGACGATGGAAATCGACGAGGCCGTGGAGTTCTTCGGCTCGATCACGAGCATTTCGCACCCGCTGCAGCTCATGAAGGACGTGGGTCTCGGCTATCTCACGCTCGGCCAGCCTTCGCCCACGCTCTCGGGCGGCGAGGCGCAGCGCATCAAGCTCGTGACCGAGCTTTCCAAGGTGCGCGACGACATCACGCGTCGCGGGCAGAAGGCGCCGCACACGCTCTACGTGCTCGACGAGCCCACCGTGGGCCTGCATATGGCCGACGTGGCGCGCCTCATCAGCGTGCTGCACCGGCTCGCGGACGCGGGGCATAGCGTCGTCGTGATCGAGCACGACCTCGACGTGATCGCCGAGGCCGACTGGATCATCGACCTCGGCCCGGAAGGCGGTGTGGGCGGCGGCACCATCGTCGCCGCTGCCGATCCCGAAGCGCTCGCGAAGGTGCGCTCGAGCCATACCGGCGCGGCGCTCGCGCCCGTGCTGGCACGTGGCCAGGGCGACGCGAACGGTGCCGAAAGGAAACCTGCATCAGAGCGGCGCGCAAGGGATACAGCGGGTTCGCGATAGGAAAACGGAGCGGGCCGCAGAGGCCCGCTCCGCCTTGAAACCGCTTGATCTGTGCCGCGAGCGCAAGGTATCATGGGTTCCGCTTGCAGCAAACGTTCGCTCACCTGTAGCGGCGTCACCTGAGAGCGGAGCAGCGGACTGCAGATCCCCTCCGAACCGGTCGCGGGCTCCACACCCAGACCAACTCATCAGTGCAGCAAGGCTTCGCAGTCTGTTCGCGAAGCCTTTGTCTTTTCAGGGAAGACGATTCTTTGCCGATTGTTGAATCGGTGCCTTGCCCCAGATGAAGCGAGAGGAATTAATCGATGTTCGACCTCGATGGAGAGGCGCGCGAACGGCTCATCGTGTGGATTCGACGCCGCATGGAAGAGTACGGCATTACGTTCGAAGAGCTTGAAGCGTCTATTGCCGAAAGCGAAAAACTACCCAAGTACCGCGACGCATACGGGAATACATGGAATGGCGAGGGCGATATGCCGGCCTGGCTGTTGCGTTATAAGCACGCGGGACAGGATATCGAGCATTTTCGCTGCTAGCCGTGACGGTGCGTGAATGCGCGCCGGTGTTGCCGTTCGACCGCCAGACCGTACGCGGCGCATGCCGCAAAGCCCGCGCATTGGCGCGGCGCCCAGTATTATTCAGCATAGTTTTAAATTGCCTTTCGGTGCGAGCCGGGGATTAATTGCGCCCGCTAATGTGCAGCGCCGGTTTAGGCATTGTTTTTGTTGGCATTTGCACGCGCGTAATTAGTCAGTTTTTTTGAAAACTCGGGTTGGCCACGCGATCAACCTGCGCGACAATCTCGCCCATTCCGTTCTTGCTGCGGCAGGGAGGTTGTCATGGCGATACTCGTGCTGGGCCTCGTGATTTTCATTGGCGTCCATTCGATCCGCATCATGGCGGCGCCCTGGCGCGCCGCGCAGATCGAGCATTTCGGTCCGCGTGCCTGGCGAGGCGCGTTCGCGCTGCTCTCCATTCTGGGTTTCGTGCTGATCGTGTATGGCTACGGGCTGTCACGCCGCTACCCCGTGCCGATCTGGCTGCCGCCGTTCTGGATGGCCCACGTTGCGGCGCTTCTCACCGCCATTGCCTTCATCATGATCGTCGCGGCCTATGTGCCGGGCAATCACTTCAAGCGCGCGCTCGGCCAGCCCTTCGTGAGCGGTGTTGCACTTTGGGCGTTCGCGCATCTGCTCGCCAACGGCACGCTCAACGCCATCATTCTCTTCGCGGTTTTCCTCGTCTGGGCGCTGTTCGAGCTTAGAGGAGAGAATCGCCGCGATCGCGAGGCCGGTGTCGTCTATCCCGACGGGCAGGCGTCGCGCGATGTTATCGTCGTCGTGGTCGGGCTCGTGGCCTGGGCCGTGTTCGCCTTCTGGCTACACGGCGTGCTGATTGGCGTGCGGCCACTCGGCTGAGCGCGCCGCAGACCGCACACGCGCTGCAAAAAAAGAAGCCTGCGCATGGCAGGCTTCGCAAGGTACAGCTCGGAGTTCCGCGATCAGATCGCAGCGGCACGATCATAGGGCCAGTTCGTGAAAGCCCCGTGAAAGTCCGCGCGATTCGGCGCGTCTATCCGTCGATGCATTACAGATCGAAGAACACCGTTTCCTGTTCGCCCTGCATGCGGATGTCGAACGTGTAGACGATGCTGCCGGCCTGCTCGCTGCGGCGCGCGATGAGCGTGTCGCGGCGCGCCGCCGGTACGGCTGAGAGCACTGGGTCCGTGGCGTTGGCGGCGGCTTCGTCTTCGAAGTAGATGCGCGTGAAGGTGTGCGTGAGCATCCCGCGCATCATCACGATCACATTCAGATGCGGCGCTTCGCCGGCGTTCTCGACGCCCGGTTTCACGGTGTGCACGACGAAGCGGCGGTGCGCATCCGTGCCGGTGCCCACGCGCGCAAAACCGCGGAAGCCGTCTTTCGCGATTTCCTCGCGCGAAGCCGGATAGTGGCCGTTTGCGTCGACCTGCGAAAACTCGAGCATTGCGTCGAACACGGCGTTGCCGTCGCCGTCGATCACGCGGCCCATCAGCGTGATGTGCTCGCCCGGCGTTTCAGGCCCGACGACGTCGGCGGTGAAGAGGCTCTTCAGATCGAAGTCGTATTGCTGCGGACACAGGCCGTAGGCGAAGTACGGGCCGACGGTTTGCGAAGGCGTTTCCTTGAGTGCCATGGTTCAACGCTCCGTAGGGGTTTGGTTCGGGCCGCGCAGCACGATGTCGAATTCGTAGCCGAGTGCGAAGCCTTCTTCGGTGGTGTCGAGCGAGAAGCGCGAAATCATGCGTTCGCGTGCGTCCTCGGGCGTGCCCTGATAGATCGGGTCGAACGCGAGCAGCGGGTCGCCGGGGAAATACATCTGCGTGACGAGACGCGAGCCGAAGTAGTCGCCGAACAGCGAGAAGTGGATGTGATTCGGTCGCCACGCGTTCGGGTGATTGCCCCAGGGATACGCGCCCGGCTTGATCGTCAGGAAGCGATAGCGGCCGTCGTTATCGGTGATCGCACGGCCTGCGCCGAGGAAGTTGGGGTCGAGCGGCGCGTCGTGCTGGTCCTGCTTGTGCACATAGCGGCCGGCAGCGTTGGCCTGCCAGATTTCCACGAGCGTGTTGCGCACCGGCTTGCCGCCTTCGTCGAGCACGCGGCCCGTCACGATGATGCGCTCGCCGAGCGGCGCACCGTTTTTCGCGGCGTTGCGCGTGAGATCGTGATCGAGCGCGCCGAGGTCGTCGGTGCCGTACACGGGCGCATGCTGGTTGCGCAGCTTTTCCTTCAGGGGAATGAGCGGGAGCGTGGGGCCGCGTTTGACCGACGAACGATACGGCGGATAAACATACGCGGGATGCGAGTCGAAGTCGCGCGGCGACAGGATGGACTCGTCCATGGGGTGTCTCCTGGAGTGGATTATTGGGGGAAGGACTCGCCGCCGGAAGCGGTTGGCGCGGCGAGCCGATGCATGCACTTTATCCAAAGCGAAAAGTTATGCAAAATGATGTTTTTTCGCATCTCGTATAACGAACCGTTATGCAAAACCGGCTCGCGGACGGACGCGTCAAATTCCGCCATCTACAGTGTTTCCTTGCCGTGGCCCAGATGGGCAGCGTGCAGCAGGCCGCCGAGAGTCTTTCGGTCACGCAGCCTGCCGTGTCGAAGACGATCGCCGAGCTGGAGCTGGTGCTGGGTGTGAAGCTGTTCGAGCGCGGCCGCCACGGCGCCGTGCCCACGCGCGAGGGGCAGCTTTTCATGCCGCACGCGAGCGCCTGCGTGAGCGCGCTGCGCCAGGGCGTGGCTCTGCTTGCGCGCGACGAGGGCGCGGTGACCGCGACGCTCGATATCGGCGTGCTGCCGACGGTGGCGACGGCGCTGCTGCCCGGCGCGTTGCGACATTTCGGCGAGGAATGGCCGCGCGTGAGCGTGCGGCTCGTGACGGGAGCCAACACCGAACTGCTCGAGCGGTTGAAGACGGGGGCGATCAGCTTTGCGGTGGGGCGGCTTGCCGACCCCGAACGGATGGTGGGCCTGAGCTTCGAGCAGTTGTATAACGAGCCGCTCGCCGTAGTGGTGCGCGCGGGGCACCCGCTTGCGCAGGGGGCGGGCCTGCCGGCGCAACTCGCATCGTTTCCGCTCGTGATGCCGCCGTTCGGCACGTTGATCCGCCAGGCGGCGGATAGCCTGCTCGCGGCGTGGGGCGCGCCGCCGCTGTCCGCGTTCGTCGAGTTGCTTTCGGTTTCGGTGGGGCGCGCGCTTGCGCTCCAGAACGACGCGGTGTGGTTCGTGCCCGCCGGCGCCGTCGAATACGACCTGCGGCGCGGCACGCTGGTGCAGCTGCCGTTGCCTGCGGCTGGCGGCGAAGAGCCGGTAGGTGTGATTCAGCGGACCGATACGCAGCCTACGCCTGCCGGTCGCGCGTTGATCGAGGCCGTTCGGCGCGCGGCGCGCGAGCGTGAAGCGCGGCCGGATGGCTCCGCCGCGCCGCGCAAGCGGCGTGCGCGTGCCGCGAACGCTTCCGCTGACAAGGATTCACCCGGCGCGAAACGTTGAGGCTTCCTGTTCCTGCAGACGCGAAACCGCGCCAGATTCAGCCGGTAGAGAGCTTCGCCTTGGCGCGCGGCTTCGACGTAGCCGATGCTTCCGGCGCGACACCGGGCAGGCGCGCGCTCGTGGCCATCCACAGCACTTCGGCGTCTTCCGCGCTCGTCGAAATGGCTGCGTGGCCGGTGCGGCTGTCGAAGTAGAGGCTGTCGCCGGTCTCGAGGTAGGTGGGTGCGTAAAGCTCCGAATACAGGCACACGCTGCCGCTGATCACATACAGAAACTCTTCGCCTTCGTGGCGGCCCCAGTCGTCGAATGCGTCGAGCGAATGCGCGGTGATGCGGATGCGAAACGGCAGCATCGCCTTGTGTGCGAGATCGGTGGCGAGCAATTCCATTTGATAGCCGCGATAGGCGTGGCGCTGGCCGGCGCCGTTGCGCGTGAGCGCGCGGCGGCCGCCGGCATTGAGCTTGGGCGGGGTACCGAACAGCTCGGCCAGGTCGATCCTGAGCCCGCCAACGATCTTTTGCAGCACGTCGAAGGTGGGCGACATCAGCCCGTTTTCGACCTTCGACAAGGTCGAGCGTGAGACGCCGCACAGGCGGCTGGCCGAATCGAGTGTAAGGTCCTGGGCGACCCGAGCGGCACGCACGCGGCGGCCGAGGTCGGTGGTCGCCGTGCTGGCGGATGGGGTGAGCGTGGAGTCCATGGGCTGCGTTCGGAAACTGACGAAAAGCCCTGGTTGGGCCGCGCAATGTGTTACCGATCATATCAAACGCTTGCCCGCGTGAAAGCCATGTCTGCATCGCACGGTCCGGCCGGAGCCTCGGCGCCGGTGGGCGGCAGACGCTAGCCCGTCGCCCATTAATGCCCTAATTAATTATGAATTAAAACAACTCGATTTAAAGATTTTTAAAACTTAATCCGCCGCTAATTTGACAAATTTTAAAGATTTATTGAGTTTGATATTAGAGTGGCACTTCAAAATGCGTCCATGCGTCGCGGCTCACACGGAAATTGATATTTATCATTGTAATCAGATGATGTAGATCAAGTGGAGAGAGCAAAATGCATGACGAACGACTCGAATTGTTGCTAGCCATCTCGCGAAGAACGCTTGGGATCGAAAGTTTCGAGCTGACCGGGAAGCCGACGGCCGACGTCCACCTCGTGAGCGTGGAGGACATTGGCCGCGCGCTGGAGTCGGCGTATGACGCCGGGCTGATCGTCGGCTACCGCATGGGCCGCGCGGAGTGCGAAGAGAACGCCTGAATACCGCGTGAAGCGATTTAGGGGGCGGCGTCCTTTAAACGGGACGCCGTTTTTCATTTCCGCCGGTATTCACTCGTTAATAAACCTGGTGCCGAATAGCACATCGGCGTGACTCAATCGCGAATGCGATTGTGCGTTCGCGGCGATTACCTGGGAAACCTGATCAATTAAACGAGCCGGCGCAACGGCGCGAGCGACCAGTCGTGCGGCACGCCATGCACAGCGAAAAACCACGCGGCAATCCACGATGCGGCGACGACGATCAGGTCGCAACTTCCGCTGCGCCACCAGTTCAACGAGTGCCGCTGATAGATCCACGGCACACCGAGCGGATTGGGCCAGTCAGCGAACAGGTGGATCATGCCGCCGCAAGCGAAGCCGAACGCGGGCGCTGCGAGCGGCATGTGCCCGAGCTTGTGATACGACCATACGAGCAATGCAATCCAGCCAATGCCCCAGTGCGTGAGCGTGCGATGCGTGATCCAGAGGCGTCGCTTCTTGCGCCACCAGGCGACTTCCAGCCAGTCGGGAGCCGAACCGCCCGCGACACCGGCCGCGAATGCGAGCGCAGCGTAAAGATGCCAGGCGCTATCGGCGCCCTGATGCGTGACGATTGCGGCGGCGATGACGCCGGCGGCCCAACCCGTGGCGTGATGTGCGGTGCCTGATGCCATGAAGCGGTGTATTGCGAAGTCGAAGGGGGCGCAATCTTCGCAGATGTGTCGCCGTTATGACAGGGGTGAAACGCGGATGACATGCAGGCGACACGCGGTACGTCGTGCGGCGCGGGCGGTGCCCGCGCCTGCTACTTGCGCGTCAGGTCGTGCAGCGCGCTACGTCGAAGCGCAGTTCTTCTTCAGGCGGATCATTCGACGCGGAAGCGCCATGCGTTACGCGAATGACCGAGCCGTGGCCGTTCGGCGTGAGCGTGACGAAGTACGATGCATCCGAGCGCGAGCCCACGCTCAGCTCGGTTGTCGTGCCGTCTCGCGAAGCGTGAACGTGCGGCAAGCGGCCTTCGAGGCAACTCGCGATCGACGACGCCGAACGCGCCGACGAAGCATAGATCATTGGTTCGCCGTTGGAGGCCGTGCCGGACGGCGGTGTCGAACCGCAAGCGGCGATGAATGCGAGCGGGGTAGCGGCAAGAAGTCGTAGCGTGAGCGTTTTCATAAGCGGCATGACAGGATCGAAGCAGCGGATTATGCCAATGAGTATACGCACCCTGATCTGAATCAAGGTCCACGCAGACGTAAAAAGATGCAACAACAAGCAAGAAAAAAAACACATGCGCTTGTGGCGCATGTGCGTTTCGCGAAGGAAGGGCAGCGCGGCGGGTCGCGCCGCGTTTGACCGAATCCCGGCGATCAGAAGCGGTGGCGCAAACCGACCGTTGCGGCCACCTGGTTGTTCGTCGAGGAAGGCGAGAGCGTATTGATCGCAGCCACGTTCGCGATGCCCGAGCCGTCGGCGTTGTAGCCGAGCGAGCCCGAAGCGTGCTGGTAGACGCCGGCGAGATAGACGTCCGTGCGCTTGCTCAACGAGTAGTCGGTGCCAAGCACGACGGTGTGCCACTTCGGGCTGTTGTTGTTGCCGTTGCCCGTGACCGTGCCGTCGGTGAACGTGTAGGAGCCGACGAACGCGAGTGCGGGCGTCAGATGGTAAGCGCCGTTGATCTCATAGTTGTCGACGTGCAGGTTCAGGCCGGAGAGGCCCGGCAGCGGCGCGCTGCCGCCACTCGAGAGACTCTGCATGCCGTCGATTTGCGAGTGCGTCCACACGAAGCCAACCTGTGCCGGGCCGTAGGCGTAGTTCACGCCCGCGCCGAACGAGCGCTGCAGCCGTGCCGAGATGTTCTGGTCAGCAGAAGCCGCGCTGTTCGCCGCGCCCAGGCCGCCCGAGTTGTTTTGCTGCGAATAGGCGGCTGCGAAGTTCAGCGGGCCGTTGCCGTACGACGCGCCGACGCTCCATGCGCGGCCATTCGCAAAGCCGTTTGCGTCGTTGCTGAAGCCGTACAGGCCGCCGAACTGGAAGCCCGCGTAATTGGCGCTGGCGTACTTGACCGAGTTCTTGATCGAATCGCTCTGCGCGAGGTTGTCGTTGTCGAACGGGTGGCCCGCGAGGTTGTTGCCGAAGCCCGCGCCGGCTTCCGAGAGCGGCGAGAGGTAATCGACCATCGCGTCGTATTGCCGGCCGAGCGTGAGCGTGCCGAACTGGTCGCTCTTCAGGCCGACGTAGGCCTGGCGGTTGAAACCGTTGTCGCCGTTCTTGTAGCCGCCGTTATTGAGATTGAAGCCGCTTTCCAGGGTGAAGATCGCCTTCAGGCCGCCGCCCAGATCTTCGGCGCCGCGAAAGCCGAAGTAGTTGTTGGAGAGAGCGCCGCTGCCCTGAGCCCAAAGGCTGTGGCCGCCTGCGTTATTCGCGTAGACGATGCCGGCGTCGAGGGAGCCGTAAAGGGTGACGCTGCTTTGCGCATGGGCGCTGATGGCGAAGGCGCTGAGGACGCCTGCAAGAATGAGTGCTTTTTTCATGTTTTTCTCCGGTCAGAACCTGGGAAATCAAAGGCCGAATATTCTGAAAATCGATTTCGTGCCCGGTTGATTCGCAACGAAGTGTAGGTCTGGTAATCGGAGTATTTGCATGGATTGACGCAACAATGCATTCACCTCATTTCTCGAATGGCATTAATCGTCGTAAGTCGTTGCATTTAAAGAGATTTACAAAACGGTTATTCGGTGCGGCAAAATGATCCTCGGGAATAATCCGTTGCGCATTTGCGACGATGCGGCAAAGCCGCGCAGGAGCGGGCTTAGCGCGAATGCACTTCTTTTTCAAGCGTGATTCTCGTCGTTTGGTGAAAGGTACTGTTCCAGATCCTGGGCTGAACACATGCATCGCGCGGCGCTACAATTTCTTCAGCCCTCGACCAAGGGTGGTCTTTTTTCATCTGTTTTGCGCGGCTCTCGGGCCGCGTTTTTTTTGCCTGCGGAAAATCATTTTCAATTAATGCGCGCAACGGAATGGTGCGTTGCGGAAAGCGGAATGATTAAAATCGCGGCAGATATTCTGCTTCGGTGGCGGGATAATCGGAACTTTGCACGGGGAAGACTTGGCGTTCGACGCGCGGCGCGATGCGGGTAGAATCCTGCCCTTGCCCCGCGACGGGCAAGTCCCGCGCAGAACCCGATGAAAGCCCCGCCATGACCGATTCCTCTCCCGCAGCCGAACCCGATTTCCCCGCCGACGACACCGCCGCCGAGGCCGAGGTGATCCAGGAAGCGCGCCTGTGGCGCAAGGACGGCTGGACCGCGCGCGTGATCAAGAATGAGGACGACGATGGCTGGGCCGTCGAAATGATCAAGGACGGCGAGCCGGAGCCTGCGCTCGTCGGGCCCTGGACCATGGGCCGTGACAAGAAGAATCCCAAGCCGCTCGACACGTCGGCATTCAACACACTCGTGAAGACCGCTTCCGAGGTATTGCGCAGGCACGAGCAGCAATTGCGCGCGCTGCTGCACAAGCGCGTGAGCGTGCAGACCGCTGATGGCGATGTGGACGTGACGCTCGATATCGTTCCCGACGAGTACGAGCCTTATGCGCTCGTCAGCGCGATCGACGCGTTTGGCGAGCAACTCGCGCAGGCGCGCGTCGCGCCGAATTTCAAGCTGACGAAGGCGCGCGCCGAGGCCTGGGCTGAAGGCGGCTTCGGGCGTATCGAGTAACTATCGGAGGCTGCCCGCTCAGTCCTGCTGGCAGAAGATCGCGGTCAATAGCGGCCCCGCATGGTGGACGATGGCGGTATTGCCTGCCGCCGCGAGCGCCGCCTGCACCTTGGCCTGGGTGCCAACCACGACGGCCCCGTAGGCGGAAGGGGCGATGGGCTTGCCGTTGCCGGTCTTGAAGAGCGGGTCGTCTTTCTGGAAACCCACCACGGCGAACACACTGAAACCGTAGGCGGTCATGTGCTGGCCGTGCGCGGGCCAGAACGCGTTGATCGAATTGCTTTCGACCTTCATGGGTTTCGGATCGATCAGGTTTTGCGTGATCAGTCCCGAGATGAAGTCGTGGGCGGACTCGCTGCAGGTCAGTGAATCATCGATGACAGCGGCGCGGGCGGTGCCGGCGAGAAGCGTCAGCGCAGCGAGAAAAAGGGCGGCAAACGTAAAGCGTTTCATTGCATGGTTGGCGAAAGTGCGTGCGCGGGGCCGGATGCGGCAGGCGCACAACGCCCGGGCTGGCGCGAAAGGGTTGCACTCTACGCGTGTTCGGGAGATCTCGCTTGCGGCGCTGCGCGAGCCAACCTGGCCGGGCCGACCTGGCCGGGCCGATCTGGCGCTTTGGCTTACAAAACGAAAAGTTAATGTGGCGCGAACGTCGGAATACCTGCAAGTTTTCTGGAAGGCGTATATATTGCGCGGTTATGACCGAAAAAGATAAACCTGCAAAAACGGCTCCGCGAGAGGTGCCACTACCGCGCACGTGGGATGCTCGCGCGGCGCGTTGGCTCGTCACTCCGCTCGTACCCACGCGCGTTACCCCGAATCACCTGACCACGCTGCGACTGCTGATTGGCGTTGCCGGCGGGTTCTATCTGGCGCGCGGCGGCTTTCTGCACGTCAATATTGGCGCATTTCTGATCGTATTGTCGAATTTTGTTGATCATACCGACGGCGAACTGGCGCGTATCAGCGGCAAAACCAGCCGTATCGGACATTTCTACGATCTCGCAGCGGACGCGCTCGTCACCGTCCTGCTGTTCTTCGGCATGGGCTATGGCCTTGGCGCCGTGGCCGGCCACACGGGCGCCGAATGGCGTGTGCCGCCGGCCGTGCTCGGCGGTATCGCGGGCGTTGCAGTCGCCGTGATTTTTTTCCTGCGCATGCGCATCGAGGAAATGGCCGGCAAGGCGGGCACGCAGCAGGCGTTCGCCGGCGGTTTCGAGACTGAAGACGTGCTGTATCTGCTACCCCTTGTCACGCTGACGGGCGTGGTGTCGCCGTTCATTATCGCGGCTTCGATCGGGGCGCCGTTGTTCGCCATCTGGGTGGTGCTCGACTACGTGCGCGTGACGCGCCGACAGCGCCCCGCCAAGGAAACCCCTCAGGTGTGGAGCAGCAGATGAGCTTGCAAGCAGAACAAGAACCGGTCGTAGCGCCTCCCGTCCCCGTTTCGGCTCGCGCCACACGCGCTGCGGCCGGCGAGCCGGACGGCGCGATCGGCCGCGCGCTGCAACCGTTGAACACCGCGCGCCTGCGCGCCGACTACGAGAGCCAGGGCTCGTTCCTGTATCTCTCCGATTTCCTGCCCGCCGACGCCACGCAACAGCTGATCGACGCGGCCAACGCGCTGCTCCCCGAAGTCAACCGCAACTATCTGCCGGGCCACAAGGCGGGCGGCAGCGTGAGCCGTCACACGATCGACCGCCTCGCGCCGTATATCGCCGAGCTTTACCGCTCGCCGCAACTGATCGCGTGGCTCGAAAAGATCACGGGCGACCGCCTGCAGCTTTCGCCCGAAGACGACCCGCACGCGTACGCGCTGTATTACTACACGCGCGCCGGCGACCATATCGGCTGGCATTACGACACGTCGTACTACGACGGCCGCCGCTATACGGTGTTGCTCGGCGTGATCGACGAGTCGTCCTGCAAGCTCGACTACGAGCTGCACACGAAAGATTCGAACAAGGCCGACGAACCGGGCTCGGTGCAGTACCCGCCGGGCGCGCTCATCGTGTTCGACGGCGACAAGCTTCGCCATCGCGTCACGCCGAGCCTCGAAGGCGAAGTGCGCGTGTCGCTCACGCTCGAATACGTGACGAACCCGAACATGCGGCCGTGGCGGCGTTTCATCTCGAACATGAAGGACGCCATTGCGTACTTCGGTTTCCGCCAGGTGTTCCGCAAGGCGTTTGGAGGCAAGGCGTGAGCCGTGCTGCCATCCTGCTGCTGTCGGTCGGCACGGCACTCTTCATTGCGCTGCTCGCCTGGCAGGGCCTCGGCTCGGTCACGGGCGCGCTCGCGGCCGCCGGCTGGGGGCTCGTGCTCGTTGCCGCGTTCCACGTCGTGCCGCTCGCGCTCGACGCGGGTGCGATCGCCGTGCTTTTTGGCAAAGACGCACGCGTCGACCAGCGTGATGCGCTGCTCGCGCGCTGGACCGGCGAATCGGTCAACAGCCTGTTGCCGGCCGGCCAGATCGGCGGCCCCGTGGCGATGGTGCGCCAGCTTGCCCAACGCGGCATGTCGATGCGCGACGCGGCGGCGGCCATCACCGTGAGCACGACGCTGCAGGCCGTGGCGCAGATCGTCTTTGCCGTATTCGGCATCGTGCTTTTTTCGGCCTATGCCGCGAACGGCGCGCCGCGTGATCTCGGCGTCGCGGCGCTGATCGCGACCGCCGTGCTTGGCGGCCTGATCGCGCTGTTCTACGTCGCGCAGCGCCGTGGTCTGTTCGGCCGCCTGCTGCGTCTGGCTTCGAAGGTATTCGGCAAGCGCGACTGGTCGGCGCTTGCCACGCGCGCCGATGCTGTCGACGAGGCCGTGAAGTCGCTTTACGCCGAGCGTGGCCGCGTGGCGGCCAGCTTCGCGCTGAGCCTCGCGGGCTGGCTCGTGGGCACGGTGGAAGTGTGGCTCGCGCTGCGCTTTCTCGGCCATCCCGTAGGCTGGATCGATGCGCTGCTGCTCGAGAGCATCGGTCAGGCCATTCGCGGTGCCGCTTTCGCCATTCCTGGCTCGCTGGGCGTGCAAGAGGGCGGTTACCTGCTGCTCGCGCCGCTCGTCGGCCTGCCGCCCGAGGCGGCGCTCGCGCTCTCGCTCGCCAAGCGCGCGCGCGAAATCCTGCTCGGCTTGCCGGGCCTGCTGTATCTGCATTTCAGCGAACGTAGCTGGCAACGCCGCCGCGCCTCGCGCGTCTGTGCTGTCGAAGTCGCCGATTGACCTTTTTTCTCCCAAGGAACGTTTGCGCATGCGCGCCATCATTCTCGCGGCAGGCCTTGGCCTGCGCCTTCAGCAACCGGCTGGAGATCAGTTTCCGAAATGTCTGCTGCAGTTCGAGGGCGTGACGCTGCTCGAACGCCATTTGCAATTCCTGGAAGAGGCGGGCGTCACGGAAGTCGTGCTCGCGCTCGGTTTCCAGCCTGAGCTGGTCGAGGCCGAACTCAAGCGCATCAGCTGGCCGCACAAGGTCGAGGTCGTGATGAATCCGCGCTTCGACCTGGGCAGCGTGCTCACGGTGCATCGCACGGCCGAGGCGCTCACGCGCGGCGGCGACGTGCTGCTCATGGACGCCGACGTGCTCTACGACGAGCGCGTGTTCGCGCCGCTCGTGGCAGGGGACGCGTCGGCCAACCGTCTGCTGATCGACCGCGACTTCGAAGCCGGCGACGAGCCCGTGAAGCTGTGCCTGCGCAACGGCGTGCCCGTCGAACTGCGCAAGCAACTGGCGGTCGGTCTGCAATACGACACGATCGGCGAGTCGGTGGGTTTCTTCCGCCTGAACGAAGCAACGGCGCGCCGCTTTGCGCAGATCGTCGAAGGCTATGTCGATACGGGCCGCGCGAACCTGCCGCACGAAGAAGCGCTGCGCGACCTGCTGCTCGAACGCGGCAGCGAGTTCGAGACCGCGGACGTGACCGGCGCGCCGTGGATCGAGATCGACTTCCCCAACGACGTGACGCGCGCCGCGGAGCAGGTGCTGCCGCAACTGCGTCCGGTGGTGAGCCGCGTGAAGCAGACGGCTGTCTGAAGCGCATCGGCGCGGATTGCTCGACGCTCGACGCTTGATGTCTGATTAGGCCGCGAGGTCTGTCGCCGCTTGAAAGCGGCGGTGGGCTTCGCGGCTTTTGCTTTTGCGCGCGTGATTGCATCGTGTCGCATCGGCAAAAGCGCGCCGCTTCATCTGTTGCAGGGTTCCCGTTTTCCGCAACAAGGGCCATAATGGCAGCTTTACGCCATCAGCCACGCTGATCGTCGTTCCTGCCCATGCCATTAGCCCTAGGCACATTCATCGTTCCGCTCATTGTCGCGTGCTCGATGTTCATGGAGAACGTGGACGGGACGGTCATCGTCACCTCGCTCCCCGCACTGGCCCGCGATCTCGGCCAGGACCCCATCACACTCAAGCTGGCCGTCACGAGCTACGTGATCGGCCTCGGCGTGTTCATTCCAATTTGCGGCTGGGTGGCCGATCGCTTCGGCTCGCGCAACGTGTTTCGCACGGCCATTGGCATCTTCATGGCGGGGTCGCTGCTGTGCGCGGCTTCGAGGTCGCTCGAGATGTTCGTGGCCGCCCGCTTCGTGCAGGGCATTGGCGGCGCGATGATGGTGCCGGTGGGCCGCATCATCATCTTCCGCTCGCTGCCCAAATCGGACTTCATTCGCGCGGTCAACTATCTCACGGTGCCCGCGTTGCTCGGACCGGTCGTGGGGCCGCCGCTTGGCGGGTTCATCACCACGTATCTGCATTGGCGGCTGATCTTCTTCATCAACATTCCGATTGGCGTGCTCGGCATCTGGCTCGCGAACCGGCATATCGCGAACATGCACGAGGAGCACCCGGGCCGGCTCGACTGGGCGGGTTTCGTGCTCTCCGCGGGTGGGGCGTCGCTCTTCATGCTCGGCCTTTCGCTGGTGGGCGGCGAGCTTGTCGCCACCGGCACGGCGGTCACGATGTGCGTGATCGGCGCGTTGCTGCTGGGCGCCTATTGGTTGTATGCGCAACGTGTCGAGCGGCCCGTGCTCGATCTGAAATTTCTGCGCATCCCCACGTTCAACGCGAGCGTGGCGGGCGGATCGTTGTTTCGCATCGGGCTCGGCGCCGTGCCTTTTTTGTTACCGCTCACGCTGCAGGAAGGGCTTGGCATGACGGCGTTCGCTTCAGGTGCCATCACGTGTGCTTCGGCGTTCGGCTCGATCTTCATGAAAGCGATCGTTTCGCGCGTGCTCGGGCGCTTTGGCTTTCGCCGCACGCTCATGGTCAACGCGGTGCTCGCAGGAACGGCCATCGCAATATGCGGCTCGTTTTCGCCTGGCATGCCGGTGTGGCTCATCTGGGTCATCGTGCTCGCGGGCGGGATCTTTCCTTCGCTGCAATTTACCGGCCTTAATTCGCTCGCCTATGCCGATATTCCAACGCGCGACATCGGTCGCGCCACGAGCGTGGCAAGCGTGATCCAGCAGGTGTCGCTCGGCCTCGGCGTGACGATTGCGGGCCTCGTGCTGCAGATTTCGCATCGCGTGCAAGGCCATCCGACCATCGTCTGGTCCGACTTCTGGCCCGCGTTTCTCGTGGTCGGGCTCTTTTCTGTGGCGTCGATTCCGGTGACGATGCGTTTGCCCGCGAATGCGGGAGAGGAAATTGCGCGCGGCCGGCGCGGCAAGGCGTGATGCAGGCTGGGGCGTTCGCTTTGCACAACTGTGGAATCAGCGGATCGCCGGATCGCAATCGTTTTCCTGGCGTGCTATAAGGCCAAGGCAGGTATCCGGTAGGCCCTACAAACCGAATCATGGGGTGCACTCAATGAAGCTGGTTGAAAAAACGAAAATTTCCGCTGCCACTCTCGCACTGCTTTCGCTATCCGCTTTGTCCACGGGCTTCCTCGAAGCCACACCGGCCTTTGCGAAGGACACGGCGCAACGCCCTGCGGTCCTCAACGCAGCGGCGGTGGCCGTTGCCGACAAGTACGCGGCCGATGCCGCCGAGCAGATCTTCAAGGAGGGCGGCAACGCCGTCGACGCGGCGGTCGCCATCGCCTTTTCGCTCGCCGTGACGTACCCGGAAGCCGGCAACATCGGCGGCGGCGGGTTCATGACGCTCTACGTGAACGGCAAACCGTACTTCCTCGACTATCGCGAGCGCGCGCCGCTCGCCGCCACGCGCACGATGTACCTCGACGACAAGGGCAACGTGATCGAGGGCAAGAGTCTGTATGGCTACGACGCCGTTGGCGTGCCGGGCACCGTGGAGGGCATGTGGGAAGCGCAGAAGCGCTTCGGCAAGCTGCCGTGGAAGCAGGTGCTCGCGCCCGCAATCAAGTACGCCCGCGACGGTTTTGTCGTCGATGAGCAGCTTGCCAAGCGCCGCGAGGCCGCAGAGAAGGACTTTGCCGGCAAGACCAACTTCGACGAATACTTCGGCGACCTGAAGGAGGGCGTGACGTTCAAGCAGCCCGATCTCGCCAATGTGCTCACGCGCATTGCGAACCAGGGCGCGAAGGACTTCTACGACGGCAAGACCGCCGACTTGATCGCCGCCTCGATGAAGGGTCATGGCCTCATCACGAAGCGCGATCTGCAGGAGTACAAGGCCGTGTGGCGTCAGCCGGTCGAGGCGAAGTGGAACGGCTATGAAATCATCACCGCGCCGCCCCCGAGTTCGGGTGGCGTGGGCCTCGTGCAGCTGCTCAAGATGAAGGCGATGCTCGCGCCGCAGTTCAAGGACGTGCCGCTCAATTCGCCGCAGTACATCCACCTGATCTCGGAGATCGAGAAACGCGTGTTCGCGGATCGCGCGCAATATCTCGGCGACCCCGACTTCTACAAGGTGCCGGTCGCGCAGCTCACCGACGACGCGTACCTTGCGAAGCGCGCCGCCGAAGTCGATCCGGACAAGCCTTCCGACACCAAGAGCGTGCAGCCGGGCCTTGGCACCTCGATGCCGGAAAAGGCGGAAACGACGCACTTCTCGGTGGTCGACAAGTGGGGCAATGCCGTCTCGAACACGTACACGATCAACGGCTACTTCGGTTCAGGCGTGGTCGTGCCGGGCGCCGGCATCGTGCTCAACGACGAGATGGACGATTTCGCATCCAAGCCGGGCGTGCCGAACATGTTCGGCGTGGTGGGCAGCGACGCGAACGCGATCCAGCCGAAGAAGCGTCCGCTGTCGTCGATGACGCCGACCATTCTCACGAAGGACGGCAAGGTGGCGCTCGTGATCGGCACGCCGGGCGGTTCGCGCATCTTCACGTCGATCTTCCAGGTGATCAACAACAACTACGACTTCGACATGCCGTTGAAGGACGCGGTGGCGGCGATGCGCTTCCACCACCAGTTGCTGCCGCCCAACACGATTTTCTGGGAGCCGTACCAGCCCATCGACGGTGAACTCGCCAAGCAGGTCGAAGCGAAGGGCTACGTGCTGAAGGGGCAGAGCTTCAATGGCGACATTCAGGCGATCCGTATCAACGGCGATACGCCCGACGCGGTTTCCGATCCGCGCGGCCGTGGCGTGTCGCGTTTGATCCAGTAAAACCGCGATGCCGATGCGAAACCATGCGCCGCGCATGAAAGCTAACCGTTTCGCATCGGCAACCTGGCATGGGGTGGTAAAAGTTTGCATGACGTGAGCGTTTGTCCTCAAATTTGGGGATGCCGCGCGGTTATTCATCGCGTACTATGCAACCTCCGGCGGAAGACAGCCCTTTGCCGGCGTGTGTTTTTCTTGGGGCGGCGTTTGCCGCCCCATTTTCTTTTCGGCACTTCCGTTCCACAGCTACACGGCTGTACAGCTTCACAGTCAGACCGCATATTGAATTCGTCAGGCGAGGTTCGTTTGGTTCTGACGTTTGCGCCGCCATGCAAGTGAGGCGCGCGCCCACTTCTCGTTGTACCTGAGCATGGACCTGACGAGCCGCGAACTCGCGTTGATCGCCGATGTCTTCAAGCTGCTGGCCGACCATATCCTGCCGGAGGGCGCGTTGCGCCTCGAGGTGGGGCGGCGTCTGCTCGAACTGCTGCGCGCCGATGGCCTGCATGCGAGCGCGGATCTGTTCATCTGGTCGGGCGAAGAGAATCTCGATCATCTGCGCGTTCGGCGCGGCAAGCGGAGCGAGCCTTTTTCCGATCGGGAACGGGTGCTGTTCGATCTGTTGCGTCCGGCCTTCATCGCTGCACTGGCGCGCTCGCGCGCGCAGGCGGCGCACGCTCAGCCGACGCAAGGCGAGACATCCGCCGCAGATAACGAAGCGATCAGCCGCTTGACGCGGCGCGAGCGCGACGTGGTCGCGCTCGTGGTGGAAGGGCTGCTCGACAAGGAGATCGCCGAGCGGCTAGGCATTTCTTATACGACCGTGCGCACGCATCTCGATCGTTCGTTTCAGAAGCTCGGCGTCACCAACCGCTCGCGCCTCGCGCGCCTCGTGCAGTCGGCGCAGCGCTAAGGCGCGCTGCGTTTTCCTTTATTTCGGCGCGGCCGCCGAAACGTTCTCACCCGCCGCATCGATCAAGCCGACGCAGGTTTGCGCGTTGCCGATCCGCTCGATCGCGAGCAGCGCAAAGCGCGCGAGAAAGAGCGAGCCGTTGGCTTCGCCCAGATTGGTCATGGTCTTGCACAAGTGCGTGTAGACGGTGTCGAGTTCGCTGTCGGTCATGGCTATCTCCATCTGTACTTGATTGCGCCAGCGCTCAGGCGCACAGCGCATGGTCGAGGGCGGCGAATGCTTGCGCGGCGACCGTGCCGGCGTCGCCGTGCCAGCGGCCGAGCACGTGGCCGTCCGGGCGCACGAGGTAGAGCGTGCCGGGCTGCGCGCCGTACATCGGGAACAGGCGTCCCGTGTGGTCCCAGCCGCTGCGGCATGGCGTATCGGCGCGCTGGCGCTGCGCGAGCGGCACCAGCGCGAACGGCAGCGCGCGTGCGGCCAACGTCGTTTCGAGCGCGGCGATCGGGGCGGGCGTTGCGCCATCCTCGCTGAAGTAGAACGCCGTGAAGCACGGCGCGATCAAGTCGGTCACGTGGCCTGCGCGCGCGCCTGCCTGATCGACGATCGTGAGCGGGCATTCGGGCAGCACCGTGCCCGGCGCGGGACCGTTTGCGAAGGCGTCGGAGGCCGCATTGAGCGGCGAGGCCGTGTAGGCGATGGCCGAAGTCTGGCGCGGATTGATCAGCGAGCGCACGGCGGCGTGCTCGCGCGCGAGGCTCAGCACGGCGGTGCGCATCAGATCGAAGGCGAACGACGGCGGCGCCATGAATTCCGTGCTCTTCGTGCCGTAGCTCAAGTTTTCGTGCGCGGCGTAGACGCGCTCGTCGGAGTAGCTGTCGAGCAATGCGTCACTCGCGAGCCCCTTCACGACATAGGCGAGTTTCCACGCCAGATTGTCGGCGTCGTCGATGCCCGAGTTCGCGCCGCGCACGCCGAAGATCGGCACGAGGTGCGCCGCGTCGCCCGCGAACAGCACGCGGCCATGCCGATAGCGCTCGAGCGTGAGTGCGTTGGCCTTGTAGATCGTGATCCAGACCGGCGACCACGACGCCTTCTCGCCCATCATGTCGAGCAGGCTCTGCACGCGCGGCATGACGTTTTCGGGCTTGATCGCTTCGTCGGCGTCTTCGCCGTCGCGCAGTTGATAGTCGATGCGCCACACGTTGTCGGGCTGCTTGTGGACGAGCACGGTCGAGCCGGGATTCGACGCCGGATCGAAATACGCGAGGCGCTCCGTAGGCCGCGCGCTGTCGAGCAGGATGTCGACGATCACATAGCGACCCTCGTAGCTCGTGCCCTGGAGCTTCAGGCCGAGCGCTTCGCGCACCGTGCTGCGGCCGCCGTCCGCGGCGATGAGCCAGTCGGTCTGCGCGGTGTAGTCGCCTGCGGGCGAGGAGAGCGAGAGCGTGGCGCCATGCGCGTCTTCTTGCAGGGCCGTGACTCTCGTTTGCCAGCGAATGTCGATCAGGTCGGCGTGCTGTTCGGCAGCATCGAGCAGAAACTGCTCGATGTGGTACTGCGCGAGGTTGACCATCGGCGGCAGCTTCTGGTTTTCGTCCTGCGGCATCGTGAAGTGCAGCACTTCGTCGTTGCGATAGAAGCTGCGCCCACCCGTCCACGGCAGGCCTTTGGCGAGGAAACCGTCGAGCGCGCCAAGGCGTTCGATGATTTCGAGGCTGCGGCGCGAGATGCAGATCGCGCGGCTGCCGTAGCAGACCGACTCGTCGGCTTCGATCAGCACCGAGTGCACGCCGTGCTTCGCGAGACCGAGCGCGATGGCGAGGCCTACCGGGCCGCCGCCGACGATGGTCACGGCGTGGCGCTGGGCTTCACGGCCGCCTTCGAGTACGGGCAGGCGCGCGGCGTACTGCTTCGCCTCGAACGGATAAGGTTTGAATTCGGCGCTCATGGGGAATGCGTCTCCATACGTAAGTCTTGTGCTTGCCGGCTTGCCCCGAGCGGAGGCGCTGGCGATGAAGGCAGTATGGAGCGCGAGGCGCGGCCCGCTGTCCTCAATTTGGGTACAGGAGGCTTACGGCAGGAGACGAGGGTTTGCGGCGGTGAACTAGCTCTGATCCGTCGCCAGACATAGAGCAAAGAGCTGGCGCTGGCTCGAAATCCCCAGCCGCTGGTACGCGCGTTTCTGATAAGTCACGACGCTGCTGGGCTTCACGCCCATGCATTCGGCGATTTCAACGGCGCTGCGTCCTTCGAGCACGCCGCGCAGGGCGTCGAGTTCGCGTTTGGACAGCGTGGGGCAGAGCCCGCGCAGGCGCGCAAGCATCATCTGAGGAATGCCGAGCTGGCTCTGGCCGCGAATCGTGTAGTGATGCCGCGCCGACTCGCCGATCAGCGGCGCGAGCGATTCGACCAGTTCGACTTCGGCCGGCTGAAAATTGCCGGCATCGCTTTCGCGGTACAGGTTCACGGAAAGCCAGATATCGGCGGCCGGCTGCAGCAGCAGGGAGAGCCGGTCGGATACGTTGGGCGTGGCGTAGCAGGCGGTGCGGTAACCGTCGTGCGCGATGTCGGCGCTGCTTTGCCAGTGCAGAACGAGTGACGAGCCCGGCTTGTCGGCCGAACCGCCGTTGACGATCTGCTGATTGCCGTCGAGCGCGTAGAAGAGGCGCGCGTAAGTGTCGGCGACGTCGCGCAGGAAGCGCCCGCCGCGATGATCGGCCACGGAAACCGTGCGCGGGCGGTTGCCGAATTCGTACGCGAACACCGTGCATTGCGTGACCGACGTCGCCGGCCCGAGCATGTTCAGCACTTCGGCGGCGAGCGCGTTGGCGTCGTCGCGGCCGATGGCCGAAACGAGGCTGGTGACGCGCGAGAGGTCGAATTGACCTGCCTGCCTCGGTCGATCGAGATGCCAGTAACGCATGTTTCTTAACGGAAAACGGCTAAAAAGGCGACTTTTACGAGATTAGCATCGTTTCGCACCAGCGCGAAAGCGCCTGCAGCGGGGTCGGATCGGCCTGCGGGGCGCCCTCGTAAGCTTTGCGTCAACGTAAGCAGGGAACGGCACGTTGGGGTAATCTCCACCCTCGGCCGGCGCGGTATTCGCGTCATGTTTCCTTACCTGAACATCCCTGCGCGCAGGTTATCTCCAAATGTTGACGCTCCCCACCGCGATTCCACCCGATTTCGGCGCCGGAGCGGTCTTTCTCAGCGTACTCGTCACGCAACTGGGCGTGCCCGTGCCGGCCGCGCCGGTGCTGATTCTCGCGGGCACGATGGCAGCGGGCGGCGAGACATCCTACACAAGCCTGTTGCTGGCGGCCGTAATCGCGACGCTGCTGGCCGATTCGCTGTGGTTCGCCGCGGGCCGCAAGCGTGGGCGGCGTCTGCTCAATGGGCTCGTGCGCTTTTCGCTGTCGCTGGACACCACCATCCGCATCGCGCGCAATGTATTCGAGCGCTACGGCGCGCCCATTCTCGCGGTGGCGAAGTTCGTGCCGGGGCTCGGCCTGATTTCCGCGCCGCTGCTCGGTACGACAACGGTGGCCGTGCACGTCTTCCTGCTTTGGGACACGGTTGGTGCGGCGTTGTGGGCGGGCACCTGGTTGCTCGGCGGCGCGGCGCTGCATGCCGAAATCGTGCGTTTCGCGGCGTTCGTGCGTGCGAACGGCATGACGATCTTCGACGTGCTCGCCGTGGCGGGCGTGCTGTTCCTTGGCTGGCGCTGGCTGCGGCGCATGCAGTTCCGCCACTGGCTTGCCACGCATCGTATTTCGCCCGATCAGCTCGACGAGATGATGAAGTCGAGCGCGCCGCCCATCGTGCTCGACGCGCGCCCGCAAACCGTGCGCGAGAAAGAGGCCTACCGGATTCCCGGCGCGCGGCCGCTGAATCTCGAATCGAGCGAAGAACTGTCGCCCGAGTTGCTCGGGCGTCCGATCGTCGTGTACTGCGTGTGCCCGAACGAAGCGACGGCCAAGCGCATCGTCGATCAGTTGCGCAACAAGCACATCTACCATGCGCGCGCGCTCAGGGGCGGCCTCGACGCCTGGGAGCGCCACGGTTATCCGGTCGAGCCGCTGTCCAACGAGTTCCACGCCGCGCATGAACATGCCGATGAACTCGAAGCGGGCGAGGAACCGGAATACACCGTGCGGGCAAGCCTTTCCAAATAACGGTCGTTCCGCCGCGCGCCGCCCGGCGCGCGGTGCTCCCTAGGCGCGCTGCCTGCGCGAGCCGCCGCCCACGTTCTGTCCCGCGTCGCGCGCCATCTGCGCATACCCCCACACCGAAATCAGCGTGAGCACGCCGGCGCCGAGAAAGGCGAGCCGGAAGTCGTCGAGCGTGAACACATGGCCGGTCGTTTCGCCGTTGACGTGCGCGGCCACCCGCAGCGCGAGCGCGCCGAATGCGATGCCAAGGCCAATGGTCATCTGCGCCGCCGCGCTCCAGAGCGTGCTGGCCGCGCTCATCTGCGGCTGCGCGACATCGGCGTAGGCGAGCGTTGCGAGGGTGGAAAACTGCATCGAGCGCGTCACGCCGTACACGAACACGACGATCAGCACGATGGCGAGCGGCGTGCCGGGCGTGAGCAGGCCGCACGCGATCAGCGAGACGCCCGCCACGCTCACGTCCACAACCGAAACGAGCCGGAAGCCCCAGCGTTCCAGAATGCGCGTGGTGAGCGCCTTCATGCCGAGATTGCCGAGCGCGCTCGCGAGCAGCAGCAGGCCGGACTTGAACGCGGAGAGACCGAAGCCGATCTGGAACATCAGCGGCATCAGATAAGGCGCCGCGCCGATGCCGATACGCGTGATCGAGCCGGTCACGATCGTGACGGAAAACGTCGGGACCTTCAGCGTGGAAACATCGACGAGCGGATGCGGATGACGCTTCGCATGCACGAACGCGACGACGCCGATCGCGACGCCCGCCGCAACGATCGCCACCGCGCGCCACGGATTCTGGCCAACCTGACTCGCGAGTTCCGCGCCGTAGAGAATGGCGGTCAGCGACGCCCCGCTCAGCACGAGGCCCGTAACATCGAGCGGCCGGCGCTGCTCGCCGCGCAGGTTCGGCACGATCGCGGCGATGGCCGCGAGCACGGCAATGCCGAACGGCACGTTCAGCAGAAAGATCCAGCGCCACGACGCGTAGGTCGTAATGAAGCCGCCGATCGGCGGTCCCACCACGGGTGCGGCGATGGCGGGCCAGGTGATCGTCGAGATCGCCTGCATGAGCTTGCTTTTCTCGGTGCTGCGCACGACGACCATGCGCCCGACCGGCACCATCATCGCGCCGCCGATGCCTTGCAGAATGCGCGCGGCCACGAACTCGTCGACGTTCTGCGAGATCCCGCACAGCACGGACGCGACCGTGAACGTGACCACGGCGCCGAAGAACACGGTGCGCGCGCCGCAGCGGTCCGCCACCCAGCCGCTGGCCGGAATGAAGATGGCGAGCGCGAGCATATAGGCGGTCACGCCGAGGCTCAGGCTATTCGGACCGATGCCGAACGAGCGCGCCATCTGCGGCAGCGCCGTGGCGATGACGGTCGTGTCCAGATACTCCATGAAGAACGTGGCGGCGACGAGGTACGGCAGCCAGCCGACGCCGGAAGAACGTTGCGCGGGAGCGGTCATTGCGCCTCCGCGCAGGAGAGGGGAATCAACGTCATCGTGGTGCGGGTCCTGTGCGGTCTGCGGGCGAATTGTGGCGACTCGTGCCGATCGGAATCGTGCGGACCGGATCGTGAAGCCAAAAGCCCGTAGCGAAAGGCGACAGTTTCCAATACGCAAAAGCATCTGTACAGCCGCGCGGCGGGCGGCGGCCCTGTGAGACCTTCGCGGCAAGCCCAAATCGAAGCGCGTAGACTCGTGCGCTGTCGGCATCTCATCGTCAACTCCCTTGATCAATGGAGGATCGGAAATGGAATACCGTTTTCTGGGTGCGTCTGGAATGAAGGTGCCGGTGCTGAGTTTCGGCACCGGCACGTTCGGCGGCAAAGGCGAGTTCTTCGAGGCCTGGGGCGCAACCGACGTTGCCGAAGCGCGAAAGCTCATCGACATTTGCCTCGACGCCGGCGTGACGATGTTCGATACCGCGGATATCTATTCGAGCGGCGCGTCGGAGTCGGTGCTCGGCGAAGCGCTCAAGGGGCGCCGCGACAAGGCGATCATCTCGACCAAGGCGACCTTCCGCTTCGACGACGAACCCAATAACGTGGGCTCGTCGCGCTTTCACCTGAAGCGCGCGGTTGACGCGGCGCTCAAACGTCTGCAGACCGACCATATCGACCTGTTCCAGTTGCATGGTTTCGATGCGCGCACACCGGCCGAGGAAGTGCTGTCCACGCTCGATGAACTCGTGCGCGCGGGCAAGATTCTCTATACGGGCGTGTCGAACTTCTCGGGCTGGCACCTGATGAAATCGCTGGCGGTGGCCGATCGCTACGGCTACCCGCGGTACGTCGCGAACCAGACGTACTACTCGCTGATCGGCCGCGACTACGAGTGGGAATTGATGCCGCTCGGGCTCGATCAGGGCGTGGGCGCCGTGGTGTGGAGCCCGCTGGGTTGGGGGCGTTTGACGGGCAAGATCCGGCGCGGCCAGCCGCTGCCGGAGAAGAGCCGTCTGCATAAAACGGCGGAGCAGGGTCCGCCGGTGCCGGACGAATACCTCTTTCGCGTGCTCGACGCCATCGACGAGATCGCGAAGGAAACCGGCAAGACCGTGCCGCAGATTGCATTGAACTGGCTGCTGCAGCGCCCGACGGTCGCGACGGTGCTGATCGGCGCGCGCGACGAGGCGCAGTTGCGCCAGAACCTCGGTGCGGTCGGCTGGAATCTCACGCCCGAACAGGTCGCGAAGCTCGACGCCGCGAGCGCCGTGCGCCCTGTTTATCCCTACTGGCACCAGGAGGGGTTCGCCGAGCGCAATCCGTCGCCGGTTTGACGAGAGTCTTCGCTGAGCGAGGTTGCCTCAAGCCGCTTCGGCCTGGCGCAGGATCTGGGTCGCGCCCAGATGCAGCGCCAGGGCGAAGAACTCGCGTTCCGCGAGATTGAGTGTCTTCGCGGCGGCCATTGCGCGGTAATGGTCTTCGGGGTGCAGGAACAGCTTGACTTCGACTTTCGACTGACAGTTCTGCGCGGACTCCACGGATGCTTCTCCTTCGGTAACCGGGCGCTCGGCCCGTGACGGGTGCGAAGCCCATTACCGGGCGTCCATACGCGCAAAGGCGCGCGCCGTGTGCCGCGATGTAAGCAGCGGTATGAAACGGCGATGACGCGGAGTGGGCCTTGAAAGTTCGCCTGCCTGGGCGCGTGCGCGACGGCAGGACACGCGCGCTGAACTAGCGAAGCGTGGGACGACGCAATGCGCCGGTAGTGCGATTGAAGCCGGGATGAGACAGGTGATGCGACGGCGGGGCAACGTGCTGCATAAGCGACCAACCTCCGGAATTCTTCTTCTTGTGCGGCAGGGCGCCGCATGTAGTACGGGCGCCAGTGTAGTCGCGTTTCGTCCTAGGGTAAACCCCTAATTCGAAAAGAATTATTGCGTAGATTGAGATAGTTTCCCGACAAGATCCGAAATGCTTGGTGGGCGCACTTCAGTTCATGCGGAATGAATATGGGGATGAATGGGGCGGCGAGAACCGCCGCCCCGGCGCCAGCCTGAGAGCGGGCGTGAAGCTTGGGCGTGTCAGCGCCCGGCCATTATTCCTCGACGCGCTTGCGCAGGCGCGAGCGCGCCTCGGCGAGCGACAGGAACTTGCCATGTGCTTCGTCCAGCACGGTGACCTTGCCGTGGCCGATGTCATAGACCCAGCCCTGCAGTTCGAGCTGGCCCTGGGCCACGCGCGCCGCCACCGCGGGGTGCGTGCGAAGGTGCGTGAGTTGCAGGCGGACGTTTTCTTCGACGAGCGCCTGGACGATGTGGTCGTCGTCCAGACCGCGCGTCTTCACCACGCTGCGTGCGGCTTCCGCGTTGCGCAGCCATGCCTGCACCGTGGGCATGTTGGCCGTGGCTTCCGCGCCCGAGGCGAGGCCCTTCATCGCGCCGCAGTCGGTATGGCCGCACAGCACGATCTGCTTCACGTTGAGCGCGAGCACCGCAAATTCCACGACGGCCGACACGCCGCCGAGCATTTCGCCATAGGCCGGCACGATATTGCCGATGTTGCGGCAAACGAACAGATCACCGGGCTTGGCCTGCGTGATCATTTCCGGCGAAACGCGCGAGTCGGCGCAGGTGATGAACAGCGTGTGCGGCGCCTGGCTATGGGCGAGGCTGTGGAACAGCTCCTTGTTGCCCGGGAAAACGTGATGAGTGAATTCGTCCACGCCGTCGAGCAGGTGTAACAGATCGCAGCCGCACGAATCGGAGTGATCGTCGTGCGAGTGGGTGTTGTCTGGCATGGATGTTTCTCTCTTTATCATGAATCGACACTATCGAATGGCAACAGCGGGAGTTTACGCTGAGCCGACCCTTGGCGGATCGGAAAACTTCGCGTCACGCTGCGCGAGACAGCCGCCTTCCCGGTATCGAGGTGTCGAACCGGCGGGATATGTCGATAAACCGGCCGAAAAGACAGCTAAGTGCGGGAAAGTTGGCTTGCCGAGTGGGGCGCCTGCGCGGCGTGCGTTTCCGTTCGAAACGAGATTTTCTCACGCCGCGCGCAATTGGCCCATCCGGGGTGTCGCCGGGAGTGTCGGGATCAAGAAGAGAGAGGGAACGCGACCGACCAGTCGGTCGGCGCGTTCACCATGCCATGCGCCATTGACCTGAAGAATGGGCAGGGGCGTCGGCCAGCAACGTGTCGCCGGGCGGTGTCGTTCCATCGGAGAAGTCTGCGAGGATTTCGTCGCGCAGCCGCACGAAGCGCGGATCGGCGCGCTCGCGCGGGCGCGGCAATGCCACGTCGACGATGCGACGGATGCGGCCGGGGCGCGGCGCCATCGTCACGACGCGGTCACCGAGGTAGATCGCCTCGTCCACATCGTGGGTGACGAGGATCATCGTGATGCGTTCGCTTTCCCAGATGCGCAGCAATTCGTTTTGCAGGCGGCTGCGCGTGAGGGCGTCGAGCGCGCCGAACGGTTCGTCGAGCAGCAGCACGCGCGGACGATTGACCAGGCCGCGCGCGATCGCTACGCGCTGCGCCATGCCACCCGAGAGTTGATGCGGATACGCCCGCTCGAAACCCTTGAGGCCCACGAGTGCGATGTGCTCAGCCACGGCTACGTGCTTCTTGCGCGCCGAAAGCGGGGCATTGCGCAGCGCCGCCAGAATGTTTTGTTCGGCGGTGAGCCACGGAAACAGCCGATGATCCTGGAACACGATGCCGCGCTCGAGCGACGTGTCGCCTACGCGCTCGCCGCGCATCATGATTGCGCCGCTATAGCCCGCGTCGAGGCCGGCGATGAGGCGCAGCAACGTGGATTTGCCGCATCCGCTCGCGCCGAGCACGCTCACGAATTCACCGGGACGCACATGCAGCGTCACATCGTCGAGCACGGCGAGCGCAGACTCGCCTGCGCCGTAACGCTTGCTCACGTGCAGAATGTCGAGTCCCTCGGGTTCAATGGTGCTCATCGGGTTTTCTCTCAGGTTCATTTGATTGGCAATGCGAATCATTGGGCGGTGATATGCAACCGTGCCAGCACCGTTCGCTCCACGCGGCGTGCGAGCGCATTGAGCGCCCAGCCAATCGCACCCACGACGATGATGCCGAACAGCACGAGGTCCATGCGGAATTGTTCGCTGCCGTCGATCAGCAGATTGCCGATGCCGCTGCCGGCAACGAGCAGATACTCCGCGCCGAGCGTGGCGAGCCACGAATAGATGAGCGCGAGATAGAGGCCCGTGAAAATCGAGGGCAGTGCGGCCGGCAACAGGACGTGGCGGACAAGCTGCAGACGCGAATAGCGCAGCGCCTGCGCGAGTTCGACGTATTGGCGCGGAACGGCGTGAATGCCGTCGCACGTGTGGGCGGCAACGGGGAGCAACGCCGCCAGCGAAAGAAAGACGACCTTGGCGGCGTCGCCGAGCCCGAACCACACGGAAATGAGCGGAATCCACGCGAACAGCGAGATCTGCTTGAACGTGTCGAAGCTCGGCCCCACGACGCGCGCGGCGATGCGCGAGAGCCCCAGCGCGCCGCCCAGCAGAAGGCCCGCCGTGGCGCCGATCGCGAAGCCGCAGGCTTCGCGTGCGAGCGATGCTGAAAGCGCTCGGGCCAACGCGCCGCTCTCGATCTGTTCGTGAGCGGTGCGAACCACATCGGCGGGACTCACTAGCAGGCCGCTCTTCACGAGATGCGAGGCGCTCAAGGCCCACCACAGCGCAATGGCGACGAGGGGCAGGGCTGCTCCGCGTAGATCGAGAGTTCGTCGCGGTTTGGTCTCCATGGTTGCTTCGCAGGCGCAGGCGGGGCGCACGGATTTGCGTGCGAGCGATAATTTCATGGCGAACGTTCCTCTGGGGTGATTGGCTGCCATCAAGCGCGAAACGCCGACGGCGTACCGCGCCGCAAACGCCGCTCGAGCGCATCGAGCAGCCGGTTGATGACGAGGCCGACCGCGCCCACCACAACCACGGAAGCCATCACGAGATCGAGCTGAAAGAGCTGCCGCCCATACACGATCAGATAGCCGAGCCCTTCTGAGGACGCCACGAGCTCGACTACGACGAGCGCGAGCCACGCCTTGGTGAAGGCGAGGCGCACGCCGGTGGCGAGCGTGGGCACCGCCGCGGGCAGCACGAGCCTCACGATGCGTTGCCAGCGTGTGTAGCCGAATACGCGCGCGACTTCGTCCAGTGCCGCCGGTGTCTGCCGAAAGCCCTGTATGGTGCTGAGCGTGACCGGCACGAGCGCCGCGTGAGCGATGAGCAGATACTTGAGCGGTTCGCCCACGCCGACGAGCAGCAACAAGAACGGCAGCCAGCCGAGCACCGGAATCTGCACGATCGCGTTGAAGCTCGGCAGCACCCAGGCTTCGAGCGTGCGGGAGAGCCCGAGCGCGCCGCCGATCAGCAAGCCAAGCACGGTCCCGCCGGCGAAGCCCAGCAGTACGCGTTGCAGGCTGATGAGCGTATTGCGTGCAAGCTCCCCGCTCTGGGCAAGATCGACGAACGTTTCATAAACACGCTGCGGCGCAGGCAGGATTTGCGGCGCGATCCAGCCATGCGCGCTGCCCACGCTCCACAGCAGGAAGAGCAGCGCGGGCAGCAACCAGGGCGCGAGATGCCACGCGCCCGCGCGCAGCGCGGCGCGCCAGCGTGTGTGTGTCGTTGCCGTGTCGATAAGCGGTGCCGCAGGCGGCGTGTCGCTGGCAATCGTGATCGCGGTTTCCGTCATGATGCGGCTCCTCTCGTGCGCTCAGCCAAGCGGCTTGCCGGCGGCGTCGTAGCGGGTCCAGTAGTGTTCGAGCTTTTGCGTGCGCAGCGCGTTGTCGAGATAGCGCGGCTCGAACCACGAATCGACGTCCACGGGCTGGCGAATCAGCTTCAGGCGCAGCGCGTCCTGCGCAACGGCCTTGTAGCGGGCCACGATGAACGGATCGATCAGCGGCGAATTGCGGTACTTCAGAGGCTGTTCGCCGAATTCGGCTTGCCAGGACGTGTAGCTCACGCCGCTCTTTGCCCACAGCTTGAAGAGCGCGTCGCGGTTTGCCTCGTCGGACGACCATTGCGCCGCTTGCACGAAGACGTTGACTACGCGCTGCACGATATCGGGGTGCGCCTTCTCGAAGTTGTCGAGCACGAGCAAATGCGCCTGGCGCGTCAACTGCGGCCCGTCATGCTGCGATTCGTAGACGATGCGGGCAAGCCCCTGGTCGCGCAGCCGGTAAAGCGTGTAATCGCTCACCGAGGCGTCGATGCCTTTCGATGCGAGCGCGGCGAGCGAGCTTGCAGTATCCAGGTTGATCACGTGCAGCGCGTGTTCGTCGAGCTGGTTCTCGGCGAGTGCGTTGTCGGCCACGAGTTGCAGGTTCGTACCGCGAAAAATGGCGACCCGCCGGTCCTTGAGGTCCTTGATCGATTTGATATCCGAATCGGCCGGCACGCCCACCTTCACGCCGGAGCGCACGCCCGATTCCAGCAGGATGCGGGTCTTGAGACCGTTGGCGCGCGCGAGCACCGAGGGCAAGTCGCCTTGATACGCGAAGTCGAGCGCATTGTTGGCAATGGCCTCATTCACAGCCGGGCCCGCGCCCTTGAAGAAAAGCCACTCGACCTTGATGCCGTCGGCGGCGAACTCCTTTTCGAGCAACTGCTGGCTGCGCACCGTGGCCGCGGTCGAACCGCCGAAGGTAGGCGGATCGCCCGAGCCTTGCTGCGCGACGCCGATACGGATCACGGTGGGCTTTTCGGCTGCGGCATGCAGGGAGACGAACGAGAGCGCTGCGCAAAGCAGGTACTGCAGAACACGATATGAACGCATGGGCAGGTCGGATCTGGGTGACGAAACGGGGTGCGCAGACTGGCGAGCTTGCGTCGCCGTCGTTGCCGTTGGGTCATTCTTTTCCGTGCGTGCCGATCAGGACAACCAATGAATCGAGATTTGCATTTCTCGACAGAAGCGCTGCATGTGATGGGGAAAGCGAACGGCAGGGCGCCTTCATGATAGTGGCGCGCCGGCCGTGCCGAAGGAAGAAATCGTGCTATCGATGTGAGCAGAAACGCAAAGCCGCATAGCATGCAATGCGGCTTTGCGCGATAGCGCGCCTTATTGCGTTTCGACTGCGTGGCGCGGCGCGGCGGCGCGCCGCGACGGCATGAAATACCACACGGCGCAGAGCACTTGCAGCACGACGAGGACCGCCCACACGGTCTGATGCGCGACCGCCGGGTAGTGGCCGTCGAGTGCCGGCCAGTGCGCGAGCGCGGCGCCGATCGCGATCTGCAGAAAGAAGATGCCGATAAAGATGACGAGCGTGAAAGTGGTGTTCACGCGGCCAATCAGGCGCGGCGGAAAATATTCGGCGAGCACCGCGTAAGTGAGGATGCCGGTGCCGCCGAACGCGCCGTAGGCGGCCCAAAGCAAGGATGCGGGCAGCGGCACACGCGCTGCGAGCAAGGCCTGCACGAGCACGAAAGCGAGCATCGTGACGCCGGAAAAGAGCTGCACGCTTACGCCGCGCCGCTCGAAGCTGCGTGCGAGCGCGCCAAAGCCGATGTTGCCGACAATGAATGCGCCGCCCAGCACGGAAACGAGCGAAGCCGCGCGTGCACCGGCATCGGCGGTGCCGGCCGGCACGACGTCGCGCAGGAACGCGCCGACCCACAGCGACTGCATGGCGTAGAACACGGCCTGGGTCAGCGACGAGAACGTCGCCGTCTTCCAGAACGCATGGCTGCGCAGGATGTGCGCGGTGCCCTTGAACTGTTCGAGCACGCTTGCCTGATGGTGGGTGTCGCGCGTGCGCGGCCCGCCCATCCAGATGATGGCGGCCACGAGCACCGTGAGCGCCGAGAGGCCGAGACTGACCGCGCGCCACGGCGCGATCGAGAGCAGCCACGAGAGCGGCGCGCCCACAGCCACGCCGCCTAGTCCCCCCACAGCCATGACGAGGCCGTTCACGAGCGTGAGCTGCGCGACGGGGAAGTGCTGCGCCGTGGCCTTGAACGCGCCGCCGAGGCACACCGACACGCCCACGCCGATCAGCAACCGGCCCACCATCATCGCGGCCATGTTGTGCGAGACGCCGAAGATTAGCGCGCCCGCCGCGGCCACGAGCATGACGCACGCGGTCACGCGTCGCGGGCCGTAATGGTCGAGCAGCACGCCGCCGGGGATCTGCGCGCCGGCGAAGCCGAGGAAATAGAGGCTCGTGAGCGTGCCGAGATCGGTCGCCGTGAAGCCCATCTCACGCGAAAGAAACGGCGCGAAGCCGAGATTCACGCCGCGAAACAGGTATGAAATGAAATAGCCGAGCGCGAATACGGCGAATACGCGCAGTCTGAGTGAGGTCATGTTTGTGGCGAAAGCGGATTGAATGCCTGGCTGTCGATTATTGGCGATTGACGTACGCGAGGCCAGCGAGAGATTTCAGACGGCATTGTGAGTAGAATTTGACGTCATGGCCCGATCTCTCCCACCATTGCAGGCGCTGCGCGCCCTTGAAGCCGCTGCGCGGCGGCGCAGTTTCAGCCGCGCCGCGGAAGAATTGCATTTGACGCACAGCGCCGTGAGCCATCACCTGCGCGCGCTAGAAACGGAACTGGGCGTCGAGCTGTTCCGCCGCGCGGGCAGCCGCATGATCCCGACGGCCGCGGGCGCGCAGCTGGCGGAGCGCGTGCGCCGCAGTCTCGACGACCTGCGCGACGCGCTCGACGCCACGCGCCCCGGCGTGAGCGGCGTGACGCGACTCGAGTTGAGCGTGATGTCCGACTTCGCCTCCGTCTGGCTGATTCCGCGCCTGGGCGACTTTTACGACCGCCATCCCATGGTCGACCTCTCGCTGCGCATGCATGCCGACGTTACGCCGCCCGACCCGTTTCCCTTCGACGTCGGCATCTGGCATCGGCGGGTGGACGAACCCGGTTTCCAGATCCGCAAGTTGCTGGACGACCAGGTCGTTGCGGTATGCAGTCCGGCTTTGCTCGCGCGCCACCCCGGCTTTCGCATCGAAGATCTCGCGAGCATGCCGCTCCTGCGTTTTTCGCGCCGCTCGTGGCGCGACTTCTTCGAGGCCGCGGGCGTGGCCGGCGACGAACCGGAGCGCGGACCGGTCTTCGACGACGCGGGCCTGCTGCTGCAGGCGACCGTGGCCGGGCAAGGGGCGGCCACGGCGCGCCTGCAACTCGCGCGTGGCTTTATCGAGCGCGGCGAACTGGTGCAGTTGGGACAGGTTCGCATTCCAGCCTCACTCGACTATTACTTCACGTGGCGTGAAGGGCATCCGCGCGAGGCGGCGATCCAGCAGTTCTATCGATGGATAAAGGCGCAATTGGCCGATTGATGTCGGCCCCTGGTATTGCGCAATGGGTATTCGGGTTAACCGCTGTCCGGATTGTCAACGCCGCTTGTGTGATGTGCGTTGCTGTTTGATTAAAGCGGCTCAATCCCGCTCTGGAATACGCGATTAGCGATTGTATTCATATCGCATGCACCAAAGCGGATCACGGCTGAAGGCATTGCAGCGGCGTTTAAAGCGGCAATGAAGCGGCGGTAATGGATCGTAAAGCGGGCGGGTGAAGCCATTTCAATTGCATTGTTGTGTAGTGGCTTCACTATTTGGACAGTCAACGTATTCGTCTGTGGAAAGCAACAGGAAAGTGTGGCGTGGAATCACAGATTGGGCACGCTTCGTGTCAAGAATGAAATAGTTGCGGTATTGTTACTTCCCATCGCCGTTCGGCGCGCGAATGTTTTGTAGTCAATGGTGTAGTTAACGGCCCATTCCTGGGCCTGCAATAAGACTGACAACAGGAGAAACTGCATGAAGGCTATTCAGATGTTCAAGCTGGCCGCAGCCACGGCGCTCGTGGCGGCCTCGTTCCAGGTCTATGCGCAGGACGCTTCGGCGCCTGCCGCAGCGGCCCCCGCCAGCGGTCCGACGGCCGCTGCCCAGCACAACGTCAATCAATCGAAGGCAGCACTGCGTCAGGCACGCGCAGCGAACCGTGCGCTCGGCCGCAAGGTCCGTGCGGCCCTCGCGCGTGACCGGAACATCAGCGTCTCCAACATCACCGTGCGTGCGAAAGACGGCGCCGTCATTCTGCAAGGCACCGTACCCGAGTCGTCGCAAATCCAGCGCGCCGGCGATGTCGCCAAGGGCGTGGAAGGCGTGACGTCGGTGCGTAACGCGCTGACGATCCGCCCGGTTGGGACCTGAGCATCGGCTAGCCGGCGTGTGCCGATCGCGCGTGGAGGCGCGGACGGCGACGCCGGAGCGGATGCATTCAGCTGCTTCCTGAAGGCCGCACATGCAGTCCCTTTCGCGGACTGCATGTGCGGTTTTTTTATTGCCTGTCGAGACTGTAGTGCGAGCCGCGCTTAGGCATCGACGTAATGCATTTCCGGCGATTCGCCCATCAGCAGAGGGCGATTGGCGTCGGCGGCCGCGCGCAGATAGTCCCAGAGCGACGTGATGCGCCGCAGCTTGCGCAGGTCCTCGCGGCTGCACAGCCAGAAGCGCCGCGTCACCACGACTTCGTCGGGCAGGATTGGCACGAGGCGCGGGTCGGGCTCGGCCATGAAGCAAGGCAGGATGGCGAGCGCGCTGCCCTGCAGCGCAGCATGGTATTGCGCAATCACGCTGGTGCTGCACAGGTTGGCGGTCACGTTAGGCGCCGTTCGTTCGAGGTACAGCAGTTCATGGCTGAACGCCAGATCGGCGACATAGCTGATGAAGGCATGATTGCGCAGGTCGGCGGCTGTGCGAACGCGCGGGTGGCGCTCGAGATAGGCGGGCGTGCCGTACAGGCGCAACCGGTAGTCGCACAGCTTCGTGTACACATACTGTCCACGCTCGGGGCGCTCCAGCATGATCGCGAGGTCGGCCTCACGCTTCGAAAGGCTCACGAAATGCGGCACCGGCAACAGGTCGATCGACATGTCGGGATGCTGGCCCGTAAAGCGCGCCAGCTGCGGCGCAAGAAAGAAGCAACCGAAACCTTCCGTCGAGCCCACGCGAACATGGCCCGAAAGCGACTGCGCGCCAAGCGCGAACTGCTCGCTGGCCGATTGCACCGTGGTTTCCACGGCATCCGCATAGGCCAGCAGGCGCTGGCCTTCGGCCGTCAGCACGAAGCCGCCCGAGCGCGATTTATCGAATAGAACCGTGCCTAGCGCCGCCTCCAGCTCACGCACGCGGCGCGCGACCGTGGTGTGGTCGACGCCCAGGCGCTTCGCGGCACCGCTCGCGCGCTGCGTGCGTGCGACTTCCAGGAAGTAGCGCAGATCGTCCCAGTTCAATGTCTCCATGCCGGTCGTTGTGTTTTTTTGCATATCGGATGGGCTTTTTCGTCTCTATGCCGTGGATATTCGAATAACTATACTCGCTGCAGAAGGCGACTGAAACAGACGCGGTCGCACGACAACAAAGACGGAGACAGACGATGCAAACGCAGTCGTTCCCCACGCGCTCGCCGCAGGCGCGCCCGTGTTCAGCAGGACTCTCCTTGACTTCGCCCGGCTCCGTTCCCGGCACGCTCGACATGACCGCATGCGTTTGCGCTGCGTCCTTGCGCGCGTGCTGCGGCTGAAGGTTTCGCGTACTCCGCATATTCCGCTATATCCGGCCACGGCCGGCCCGTTCGAATCCAACAGGGAGAGTTCACGATGAACGCAGTGACCCAGGCATCCAACGCGCACGTTTCGACCGTCAAGCTGCTCATCGACGGCGAATTCGTCGAATCGAAAACGACTGAATGGCGCGATATCGTCAATCCGGCCACGCAGGAAGTGCTGGCGCGCGTGCCGTTCGCGACCGTCGAGGAAGTGGACCAGGCCGTGAAGGCCGCGCATGCCGCGTTCGCCACGTGGAAGACCACGCCGGTCGGCACGCGTTTGCGCATCATGCTCAAACTGCAGGCGCTGATTCGCGAGCACATGCCGCGCATCGCGCAAACGCTCACCGCCGAACAGGGCAAGACGCTGCCCGACGCCGAGGGCGATATTTTCCGCGGCCTCGAAGTGGTCGAGCACGCGTGCTCGATCGGCACGCTGCAGCAAGGTGGTTTCGCCGAGAACGTGGCGGGTGGCGTGGACACCTACACGTTGCAGCAGCCGCTAGGCGTATGCGCCGGCATCACGCCCTTCAACTTCCCCGCGATGATTCCGCTATGGATGTTCCCGATGGCGATCGTTTGCGGCAATACGTTCGTGCTCAAGCCTTCGGAGCAGGACCCGCTTTCGACCATGCAGCTCGTCGAACTCGCGATCGAAGCGGGCATTCCGAAGGGCGTGCTCAACGTCGTGCACGGCGGCAAGGAAGTCGTCGATGCGATCTGCACGCACGAACTCGTGAAGGCGATTTCGTTCGTCGGCTCGACGGCCGTGGGTACGCACGTCTATCGTCTGGGCAGCGAGCACGGCAAGCGCGTGCAATCGATGATGGGCGCGAAGAATCACGCTGTCGTGCTGCCCGATGCGAATCGCGAGCAGGCGCTCAATGCACTGGTCGGCGCGGCGTTCGGCGCGGCGGGCCAGCGCTGCATGGCGACCTCGGTGGCCGTGTTCGTGGGCGCGGCGCAGCAATGGGTGGACGAACTGGTGGAAAAGGCGAAGACCCTCAAGGTCAACGCGGGCCATGAGCCCAAGACCGACGTCGGGCCGGTCGTGTCGCGCGCCGCGAAAACGCGCATTCTCGGCCTGATCGACGCGGGCGTGAAGCAGGGCGCGACGCTCGCACTGGACGGCCGCGACGTGAAGGTGCCGGGCTACGAGAGCGGCAACTTCGTCGGGCCCACGGTGTTCACGAACGTGAAGACCGACATGGACATCTACACGAACGAGATTTTCGGGCCCGTGCTCGTAGTGCTCACGGCGAAGACGCTCGACGAAGCGATCGCCATCGTCAACGCGAATCCGTTCGGCAACGGCGTGGGCCTGTTCACGCAAAGCGGCGCGGCGGCGCGCAAGTTCCAGAGCGAGATCGACATTGGCCAGGTGGGCATCAATATTCCGATTCCGGTGCCGGTGCCGTATTTCAGCTTCACGGGCTCGCGCGGCTCGAAGCTCGGCGACCTGGGCCCGTATGGCAAGCAGGTCGTGCAGTTCTACACGCAAACCAAGACGGTCACCGCACGCTGGTTCGACGACGCGACCGTGAGCGATGGCGTGAACACGACGATCAGCCTGCGCTGATACGCCGCCCGGCATCAACACGGAGTACTGAACAATAACGGAGACAGGCTCATGAAAATCGGATTTGTCGGGCTGGGCCACATGGGCGCGCCGATGGCGCTCAACCTGCTCAAGGCGGGGCATGCGGTAGCCGTGTTCGACCTGAGTGCGAGCGCGATGCAAACGCTCGCCGAAGCTGGCGCGCAGAAGGCCGCATCGGCGAAGGCAGCGGTAAGCGGCGCGGAGTGCGTCATCACGATGCTGCCCGCGGCGGCGCACGTGCGCAGCGTGCTTACGGCGGAGGACGGTGTGCTGGCGGGTATCGCGAAGGGCGTGACGATCATCGATTCGAGCACGATCGATCCGGCGAGCGTCAAGGAGTTCGCGAAGCTCGCCGCCGCGCAGGGGAACGCGTTTGTCGATGCGCCAGTCTCGGGCGGCACGGGCGGTGCGGCCGCAGGCACGCTGACCTTCATGGTGGGCGGCAGCGCCGAGCACTATGAGAGCGTGAAGCCGGTGCTTTCGGGCATGGGCAAGAACATTGTCCATTGCGGCGAGACCGGCACGGGGCAGGTGGCGAAGATCTGCAACAACCTCGTGCTCGGCATCACGATGGCCGGCGTGGCCGAAGCGATGGCGCTCGGCGAGGCGCTCGGCATCGACCCGAAAGTGCTAGGCGGGATCATGAACACGTCCACGGGCCGCTGCTGGAGTTCGGACACGTACAACCCGTACCCGGGCGTGATCGAGACGGCGCCTTCCTCGCGCGGCTACACGGGCGGTTTCGGCACGGACCTCATGCTCAAGGACCTGGGTCTGGCCACCGACGCCGCAAAAGGCGTGCATCAACCCGCGTATATGGGTGCGCTCGCGCAGCAGCTCTATCAGGCCATGAGCAGCCACGGCGACGGCAAGCTCGACTTCTCGGCGATCATCAAGCTGTATCGCGCCGACAAAGGCTGAGTCACGTCGTTTCGAGTCGCGAAAGGCGCGCTGCGAAGCGCGCCTTTTTTACGCCCGTATCGTCAGCGCTTGATACGCGCTTCGACACGCGCAAAGAGCCGCTTGAACCAGACGCCGAGCAGCGCATTCGAAGGCGCGAGCGCGGTGGAGCAGGCGAGAATGCGATAGACGTCGTTGCGCGTGACCTTCGAGGTCTTCGCGGGATCGAGCCAGTCGTCGTTGTCGACGAGGCGCTCGAGCGTTTCGAGGCCGATGAGAATGGGCCACAGGCACGCGAGCCGCAGGCGCACCGAAAGGCGCGGCAGCGCGAACGTATAGTCGATGGCCGCGCGAAAATGGTCGAGCGCGATGCGCACGAGTTCGAGCATGATCGGCCGCGCGTGCGCCGAGGCGCCGGGCTTGAGCAGGTCCTGCGCGGTGAGCCCGGCCTGGGCCAGCATCGAAGCGGGCAGATAGCAGCGGCCGATGCGCAGATCCTTGCCGCAGTCGCGCAGCACGTTCACCATCTGCAAGGCCTTGCCGAAGCGAATGCCGCGCGCGTACATGGTGGGTTCCAGCGAGGGCGCAAGGGCGCCCGGCAAGTGCATGTACGTCATCTTCGTCCAGAACTCGCCCACGCAGCCTGCCACGAGATACGTGTAGCGATCGAGTTCGTCCCACGTGTTCAGCGCGGCCACCTGGCCCGAGCGCTCGTCGGGGAACGTGCGCAGATCGAATTCCATGCCTTCGGTGAGCGTCGTGACGATCTCGCGCACGGCCCGGCGATCGGCGTCGTCGAGTTGCGCGAGCACGTCGAGCGCGCCGCCCAGCGATTCGAGCAGCAGCTTCTCGTCCGATTGCGTTTGCTGGCCCGCCACTTCGCCCGCGAGATCGGCGAGCAGGGTGTCATCGTTCGTCGCGCCGTTCACGCGTTCGCGCAGCGCGAGCAGCAGGGCGAGCCGCCGCTCGGGCGGAATCAGCGCGGTATCGGCGATGGTGTCGGCGGCGCGCGCGAGCAGATAGGCTTCGCCCACGGGGTCGCGCATGCCGGCGGGCAGCACGCGCATCGTGAGGTAGAACGAACGGGAAACGCCTTTGAGCAACGGGCCCAACAGGAAGGCCCGGGTAGAATTCTGCATGTCGGATAGGGGCAGCAAGGGACGGATCGGACGCAGCGGCATTGTATCGTGGACGAAGGAGACAAGGCCCGATGAGCCCCGAACGCGCGTTTTATGACCTCCAGGTGCGCTTCGCGCGCACGGCGGCGCGCCTCGCCGGTATGCCGCTCGCGGCGGCGTTGCTCGACTGCACGAACCTTTACGTGCGCTTTGGCGCGGGGCGGGCTTTCGATCGCACGCATCCCCTTTGGGCAGCTTACGTGCATGGCCTCGATGAGTGCGCAAGCGTGAGCGAGCAGTGCGAGTGGACGTGGCGCTATTTGCAGCGCTGCCCGACGCATCAGGCGGCGCCTGCGGTCGTCGCGACGGTTGGCTGCTTCTCGTGCGCGCGTGAACCGCACGGCGGAGTGCGTCTGCACTTCAACGCTCAAACGGATAACGGCATGTCGCCGCTCGATTCCCGGCAACGCGCCGCACGGTACGTTGAGTTGCGGGCGTTAATTGGGCACCTGCGCAGCCATCTCGGCGAAAGCGGTTGCGCGCCGGGCGATGTGCTCATTCATGGCACGTCCTGGCTCTACAACGTGCCTGCCTACCGGCGGCTTTTTCCTGCGGCCTATGTGGCGAGCGCGCAGCCTGTGGCGCGCCTGCGTGCACTTTCGCTTTGGGGCCAATTTCTCGACCGTCACGGCGGCGTGCGCAACGACGCGGCCGCGATGCTGCTCGAGCGTGTCGACCGAGTTAGCACATTTGCCAATTTGTTGTCTTGCTTTCCCTTACAGGCGCTCGCGGTGCATGCGAGCTTTGCAGCGTTTCAGGATTATTTTGATAAGTGACGGCATGCGGTCGTCGCGAAGCGGGCCACGCTGCGCGCGGTAAAACGCCTGTTTGCCTATCGAAAGCGAACGTAATCGCTACGGTTACCAAAAATTTTTCAAGATAACCGCGGCGTCGTGCAGTCGAGAGCAGATTGAAAGCCGCTATACGCACGAAGGGGGTTGGCCTCGCGCGGAAATGGGTGCGCGCGAAACGAACTCAACGAGGTCCATGCAATATTGATGAAAGTAATTCCTGTAATCACAAGGTAACGCGCATGCCGCGCCCAACGCACTAGACTCCGCCGATGCTTTCGAAACGGAGCGTCGCTCATGCCCTCGTCCCCGGCTCTTGCCATTCATTCCCTGCGCGATTTCGAGCTGACTGCGGACGGCCAGTACCTGATGGTGAACGGCAATCAGCCGGACAGCGTCGCATTGCATTGCTCGGTGATGCATGAACTGCTCGCCGCACTTTCCAACGCGATTGGCCGCTCCGAGCGCATTCGCCACAAAACCGCGAGCGTGAAATTCACCATGCCTTGCGAGGCCTGGGAGGTCGGCCGCGAGTCGGGCGACGTGCAGCATCTCGTCGTGAGCTTTCGCTTGCCCGGGGGCGCCGAACTGTCGTTCCGTCTGCAGCCTGCGCAAGCCGTGCACATGACCGAGGTGCTCTCGCTCGCAACGGGGCTCGCGAAGATGCGCCTGCCTGGCCGCGCGAGCATGCAATAGGCGCGGCGCAGGCCCGGTTTGCCGCACTCGTTGTACACCCTGCATCCGTGGATGCCGGCCGCGCGCGTCTCGCGCCGGTCATGGAGCATTCGGCACTTTCACGGCTCTTTCGTTGCTTCACATTCGACCTCCCGCATGACGGCATCAACTACCACGGCGCGCTATGCACGCGCACTGACTCTCGCCGGCTTCGGCATCGGCGTGACTGCTGCGGCGCACGCCACCGAGCCCTTCGTGGTCCAGGACATCCGCATCGACGGGCTCACGCGCATCGAACCGGGCACCGTATTCGCCTATCTGCCGATCAAGCAGGGCGAGACCTTCACGGACGACAAAGCCTCCGACGCCATTCGCGCGCTCTACGCGACGAGCCTCTTCAGCGACGTGCGCATCTCTGCGCAAGGCGGCACGGTGATCGTGCAGGTGCAGGAGCGTCCCGCTATCGGCACGATCGATTTCGCGGGCATCAAGGAGTTCGATAAGGATAACTTGACGAAGGCGCTCAAGTCGGTCGGGCTCTCGCCGGGCCAGAGCTACGACAAGGCGCTCGTGGACAAGGCGGAGCAGGAGCTCAAGCGCCAGTACCTCACGCGCGGCTACTACGCGGCAGAGGTCACGACCACGGTCACGCCGATCGACCGCAATCGCGTCGGCCTGCTGTTTTCCGTGGTCGAAGGGCCGAGCGCGAAGATCCGCCAGATCAACTTCATCGGCAACAAGACGTTCAGCGACAGCACGCTGCTCGATGAAATGCAGCTCTCCACGCCGAACTGGTTCTCGTGGTACACGAAGAACGACCTGTACTCGAAGGAAAAGCTCACGGGCGACCTCGACAATGTGCGCTCGTACTATCTGGACCGTGGCTATCTGGAGTTCAATATCGATTCGACGCAGGTCTCGCTGTCGCCCGACAAGAAGGACATGTACCTCACGATCGGGATTCACGAGGGCGAGCCTTACACGATTTCGAGCGTCAAGATGGCCGGCAATCTGCTCGACCGCGAGGCGGAGTTGAGCAAGCTCGTCGGTGTCAAGCCGGGGCAGCGTTTTTCGGCGCAAAAGCTCAAGGACACGACCAAGGCGATCGTCGACAAGCTCGGCGAATATGGCTACGCATTTGCGACCGTGAACGCGTTGCCCGAAATCGACCAGAAAGACCACACAGTCGCGCTCACGCTGCAGGTGGACCCGAGCCGCCGTGTGTATGTGCGCCGCGTGAACGTCACCGGCAATACACGCACGCGCGACGAAGTCGTGCGCCGCGAAATGCGCCAGCTCGAAAGCTCGTGGTTCGATTCGAACCGTCTCGCGCTTTCGAAGGACCGCATCAACCGCCTTGGCTACTTTACCGACGTGGACGTGACCACGGTGCCGGTGGAAGGCACGCAGGACGAAGTCGACGTGAACGTGAAAGTGACCGAGAAGCCCACCGGCACGCTTTCGCTGGGCCTCGGCTATGGCTCTGGCGAAGGGCCGATCATCTCGGCGGGTATTTCGCAGGACAACGTGTTCGGCTCCGGCAACAGCCTTTCGCTGAACGTGAATACGGCCACGACGTACCGCACGCTTTCGGTCACGCAGGTCGATCCGTATTTCACGGTGGACGGCATCAAGCGCATTACCGATGTCTACTACCGCACGACCGAGCCGCTTTACTACTCGAGCACGAACGACACGAGCTTTCGCATCGTCTCGTACGGTGCGGACATGAAGTTCGGCATTCCGTTCTCCGAGACCGACATGGTGTATTTCGGCCTCGGCATCGAGCAGGACCGCCTCGACGTCGATTCCAGCACGCCGCAGACCTATATCGACTACGTGAACGATTTCGGCCGCGTTTCGAACACGGTGCCGCTCACCGTGGGCTGGTCACGCGACAACCGCGACAGCGCGCTGGTGCCGAGCCGCGGCTACTACGCGCAGGCCAATGCCGAATACGGCACGCCGGCCGGCACGCAGTACTACAAGGGCGATGCGCAAATGCAGTACTACTACTCATTCGCGCGCGGCTTCGTGCTGGGGCTGAACTTCCAGGGCGGCTACGGCAACGGCCTGGGCGGCAAACCGTATCCGATCTTCAAGAACTACTATGCGGGCGGTATCGGGTCGGTGCGCGGCTACGAGTCGGGCTCGCTCGGCCCGCGCGACACCACGACGAACGACCCGATCGGCGGCTCGAAGATGGTGGTCGGCAATATCGAGCTGACGTTCCCGCTGCCCGGCACGGGCTATGACCGCACGCTGCGCGTCTTCACGTTCGTGGACGGCGGTAACGTGTGGGGCACGGAAGGCAGCAGCACCGGCGCGAACGGTCTGCGTTACAGCTATGGCGCGGGCCTCGAATGGATCTCGCCGATCGGGCCGCTCAAGCTCGATCTGGGCTTTCCTATCGTCAAGCATGCTGGCGATCAGTACCAGAAGTTCCAGTTCCAGATTGGTACGTCGTTTTAATTGTATGGTTGTTTGGTCGTGCCTCGCGCTTTGGCTTTTT